>JBNMHB010000044.1:0-17922 GCA_050872525.1 Bacteroidales bacterium
ACTTCGCCGCGAAGGGGTTTCTCCTTTGCGCTATCAGGAATGATGATACCGCTAATTGTTTTTTCTTCTGCAGCCACGGGCTTTACCAACACGCGGTCTGCTAATGGTTGAATCTTACTCATGATATATTGTATTTAATAAATTCTGTTGTTCGTTATCATAAATGCGGGCTTCGGTTGGCTTTCCTCAACGTCTTGCCTTCCTACGCCCCCGCTTTTATTGTTTCAAACTCTGTGCCAAAATGGCATTATGCTTGTTTTGTCAGAATGCTCTGCCAACTTGTCAGCCCCAATTTTAATTAACGTGAGTTCAATATCCCTTAATCACCCGATATCCACCTGATATCCACCTGATATCCACCCGATACAGACGCTACTTAATTATGAATTAAGAATTATGAATTATGAGAGCAGTGATTTGTTCGTTTTTTTGGGGAGACTCGTTTCTGTGTTTGTTTTGTAGGGGAGGAGTTTTGTTATTTTGTGGTAGGAAATGGGATTATCTTTTTATGGTCAGCATCTGGTCTTCCATCAGATATACCTGTTCGAGGGGGATACCATGCTCTACCAACATCTGCCTATCGGGGCGGAACAGAGCATAGAACGCCTTTGCCGTTTTGCAGCGGATACGCGCCTCGCGGTAGTTTTCGTATGCCATGAGACGGTCGCCACGCAGGAAACAACAATGTGCATAATTGATATAATCCAAAGGCGCGGGGGCTTCTTCCATCAGACGTTCTGCGAGCCATTGCTCTGCCACATCGGGTTGGTCCCAAAGCAAGTCCATCTTGCCGATAGACAGGTAGGTCATTTGCATCTGTCGCATACGCTGCGGGTCGTTACCCACGATGGCTTCGTACACCCATGTGTCGGGGAACATATCTATGATGCCTGCCATATACTCTTTTTCGCTCTCCGGCATCCATGACGTGATGGCATGCAGTTTGTCGGCAGGGTTGTCGTTTTCGCTGATACCCAATGCCTCCTTGAGCGTTTCGGGCATATCTTCAGTGTTGAGTTCGCCCTTAGCCATCATATCGCGTATGTTTATCTTGGTGGAACGAATGAGCGCACACATTGTATCAAAGGCTGTTGCCCCGTCGCCGATGGCGTCTAAAAAGTCCGCTTGGATGAGCGGGAAGAAGTCGATGCGGACATCATAGTGCGCCAACAAGAGAATAACTGTTCCTAACGCTTGACCTGCAATCACTTGATTATCAGTGCGAATAGTGTTGATTAGGAACATGATGGCTTCCTCAGAGAAACACTCGCGCAGGTTTGCACCAAGTGCTGCCACGCCCAACAAGGCGGCAGTACTATGCTCAGAATCGTTCAGACACGACTCCAACCAATCGAAATCCTCGGTTTGCAGGTGTACGCAAGAGGAAAAATAGTGCATTATGCTCTGCGGGTTAGTCTTGTTGAAACTATGAATATCGGGCGATAATCCCATTTTAATACGCAGGTCGGCATAGATGTCGTCTTCTATACGATATGCGTTTCCTGTCATCTCGTCCAAAAGTTGCTCGCGATTGATATCGTCTGTGGTAAGGAAATAATCGAACAGGTGTTGATAGTTTTGGTCCAACTGATTGATACGGTCGGTATAGACCGACATTCCCAATTCGGATGCCCACTGGTGCAGAATTTTCGTGCCGTGGTGTATCATTCGCTCGCCCAATGCACGCTCCAAAGTATTAACTTGAGTAGATAAGTCGCTCTTATTCATAGTGTTATGCGTTTGTAACAGATTGAATAGCACAGCGTATTTCGGTCTGTACAGCCTCCGAATTAGGCACCAACGGCAGGCGTAGAATATTGTGGATAACACCTTGTTCTGCCAATACGGTCTTGATACCGGACGGATTACCTTCTGCGAAAAGGAGGTGAATCATCTGTGCATAGCGTGCCTGAAGTGCAGAATCTTTTTCGCATATAATCTTTTGAAAATCAGCAGGAAAAGCGTTGCTTGCTACCGAAATAAGACCCGCTGCGCCCGCTTGCATTAGTTGGCAGGCAATGCCATCGTCGCCAGAAATAGCCAAGAAATCGGATGGGGCTTGTCGCAGGAGGTGTTCAATCTGTGGGATATTTCCGCTCGCCTCCTTGATACCACACACTTTGTCGGGGTGTGCATTGTGGATGCGCAACACCGTCTCCGGCTGGATATTCACGCCCGTGCGCCCGGGTACATTATATAATAGGACAGGAACCGGCGAGGCGTCTGCAATCGCGCTAAAATGTTGATAGATACCCTCTTGCGACGGTTTGTTGTAGTATGGACAAACCGACAGGACCGCGGTGAAATGCTTTGTCAGTATGGGTGCCAAGCGGGTCAGTTCGTCCACTACACGGGTGGTGCAGTTGCCTCCCACCCCCAACACCAAGGGCAGTCGTCCTGCTACTTTGCTGACTACGAAATCGCGCACTTGCGCTTTCTCTTCGTCGGTCAGCGTGGCAGATTCGCCCGTAGTGCCAAGCACTACGATATAGTCTGTGCTGCCCGATAGTTGGATATCCAAGAGGCGGTCAAGTGCCTCATAATCAACGCTTTCATCGCTTTTGAACGGAGTGATGAGGGCAGTACCAAGACCTCTGAGATGAGTCAAGGCGGCTGTGTATTGTGTGTGTGTATTCATCATTTGTTTCGTATGGTTGTCAAGTAATGTACTATCTGTTGAAATACAAAAAGTGTACCATGATTGTCGGTCTGAATCAGCATATCATGTATGCCGTCGGTATCTTCTGGGCTGAGTTTTCTGCCTGCCTTGAAATCGGCGTTGGTCTGCAATGCCAAATAGCGCAACGCCAAGGACGGACGCTTGCTCAGGTCTATCAGCACATCGGCAGGTTGTTGCAAAGTTGCGATGACGGTCTTTTTCGGAGAACCGAACAGGGTAAAATCTTTGCGGCAAAGCGAACTGCCAACGGACAGATTGACAGGCTCTTTGCTGTCGGTATAGGTGGTAAGCCATACTGCTTTGCCCGCTTGTTGCAGTTGTCGGCAAATATCTTCTATGGTGGCGTTTTCTGCCTCGTCGCCGGTTTCTGTCAGCAATCGTATTGTCTGCACTTTGTCCCAATCGGGGAAATGTGCATGGCGTGTCTGCTTGTTGATTTTTCGGCGTAATAGTCTCTCTTTCAGGCTCATAGCATTAGTCTCCTATCATTTTTAGGAACTCGTTTTCGTCTATCAGACGCACTCCGAGTGTCTCGGCTTTCTTGCGTTTTTCGGGTCCCATATTCTCCCCCGCGAGGATAAACGAGGTCTTTTTGCTCACACTGCCGACGTTTTTTCCTCCGTTGGCTTCGATAATCGCTTTGTATTCATCGCGACTATGACGGGCAAATGTGCCGGATATGACGATGGACTGACCTGCCAGAATATCCGAAGCGGGGGTGGTGTCTTCGTCGGCTTCCATCTGTAGTCCTGCTGCACGTAAACGGTTGATTATCTCTGTGTTACGTGGGTCAGAGAAGTAAGAGATGATGTTGTCGGCAATCTGTTCACCCACATCTTCCACGCTCGTCAATTGTTCTTTTGTAGCACTTTGTAGCAGGTCGATATTGGGGAATTTTCGGGTAATCTTTTTCGCCGTGGTCTCGCCTACCATACGTATGCCGAGGGCGAACAACACACGCGCCCACGGTATCTGTTTCGAGGCTTCGATACCGTCTAATATGTTCTGTGCCGACTTCTCTCCCAATCGTTCTTGCTTGGCTAAGTCGCTGATAGTCAGGCTGTAGATGTCCGCGATAGTATGTAGCAAACCTTGTTCATAGAGCAAGGCGATGGTTTCTTCGCCCAACCCGTCGATATTCATGGCGCGGCGCGAAACGAAGTGTTCCATCTTGCCTTTTATCTGTGGCGGGCAGGTCATGTCGTTGGGGCAACGCCAAGCCGCCTCACCCTCCACGCGCACCAACGGTGTCCCACATTCGGGGCAGAGAGTGGGGAAAACGCTATCTTCTGTGTTTCCGTCCTGGAATGAGGTCTGAGAGGTCTCTTTTCCGACAATCTTAGGAATAATCTCACCGCCTTTTTCCACCCACACCATGTCGCCTTTGTGTATGCCGAGCGAGCGGATAAAATCCTCGTTGTGGAGGGTGGCACGTTGCACCATCGTCCCCGACAATTGGACAGGCTCAAGGTTGGCAACGGGGGTAACTACGCCCGTGCGTCCCACTTGGTACGTAATCTTGTTGAGGCGGGTGAGTTGTTTCTCGGCGGGGAACTTGTAAGCGATTGCCCAACGGGGAGTCTTGGCGGTGTAGCCCAATTTCTGCTGTTGCGCTAAGTCGTTCACTTTCAGCACGATACCATCGGTTGCGACAGGCAGGTTCTTCCGCTCGGTGTCCCAATAGGCAATATATTCCATCACTTCATCTACCGAGTGGCATACCCGAATCGCCTCGCTTATCTTGAATCCCCATCGGCGGGCGGTCTGCAATCGGTCGTAATGGGTGGTGGCGGGCAGGTTTTCGCCGAGCATATAGTATAGGTAGCAATCCAATCCTCGTCGTGCCACTTCGCGCGGGTCTTGCAGTTTCAGTGTGCCCGAGGCGGCATTTCGCGGATTGGCAAACAGGGGTTCTTCCTGTTCCTCGCGCTCGGCGTTCAGCCGTTCAAACTGACTCCAAGGCAGCAAAACCTCTCCTCGCATCTCGAAATGTGCAGGGATGTCTGTCCCCTCCACACGCCATGGAATCGACGGAATTGTCTTGATGTTGTCTATCACGTTATCGCCTTTCTGTCCGTCTCCGCGTGTAACGGCTTTGGTCAGAACACCCTGTTCGTACCATAGCGAAATACTCAGTCCGTCGAACTTTAGTTCGCATACAATCTCCACATTGTCAGGCAGTTTGCGCCCCCAGTCCTCCACTTCCTCGCGCGAATAGGTGTTCGCCAACGAGAGCATCGGATAGCGGTGTGCCACTTGCTCAAAGCCTTTCTTACCGAGGTCGGAACCCACATGCTGTGTCGGCGATTTGGGGTCGAACATATCCGGAAAGCGTGCTTCCAAGTCCTGTAGGCGACGCATTTTCCGGTCAAACTCTTGGTCTGACAATACTGGTTGGTTCAGCACATAGTACTTATAGTTCTGTTCTTCCAACTCTTTGCGCAACGCAAGCAATTCCTCGCGCTCGGGGTTTTCTATTTCCGAAAACAAGTCCATTAGGGTACGATTATTTTGTGTTGATAGGTTTGTCCTTTGTAGTACACATATATTATATACACGCCCGATGTGGCAGGCACGGAAATAATATAAGGTGCTGTGTTTATTTCGCCCTGTTCTACTTGCCAACCCTGTGCGCTATAGATGGCATAGAAACTTCTTTCGTTGGGGTGGTAAGCATTGTTGATGGTGATAAAGTCGCTGAAAACCAACAACTTGGTGTCTCCGTTTTCTACTACGCGAAAGTTGTTCACTATCGGGTCTGTGATGGCTGCGGTCAACGTGCTGTCCAATGCTAATCCCACCAAGACAGGGTCGTGGTCGCTATAGCGGAACATCGTCAGGTCGCTCGATTTGTCGTAGGTATATTCGTCCGATTCGTCTGAATTGATATGATATGCCGCCATACCGGTTATTTGCGGGCGGAGTGTGGTATTGCAGATGGCATGGTCCAAGTAACCTGCCTGACCGTGAAAAGTGTAGGAGTAACTCGAATCGGCATGGAAAGCGCGATGCAGGTCTATCATACCGATTGCCGTGAAAGCAACTATCGGGTCCTCTTTGCCGTATGCGTTCAGGTCGCCCATTACAAGCAAATCGTTTTCGTGAAATTGCATACGAATCTTGTTGTATTGCTCAATCACCGACTTCGCTTCTACTGTTCGGCTGTAGTTGAATATCCCTTGTCCGTCGCCTTGGTCGCTGTCCAAACCGGCTCCGCTCCCCGATTTGGCCTTAAAGTGGTTGAGCGAGAAAAAAAACACCTCGCCGGTCTCCAACTCTCTGAAAGCCTGTATCTTTTTGCGGTTTTGGACACGCTCATTGTTGCTGTATAGTTTGCCGTCGGGGCGTACTTTGTCGCTGCGATAGACATATCCCGATTTGGTGTACGACCCGCTTGCAGACCCGCCGTCGTCTATGTAGGTGTAGGGGTGTCCGGTATTTTTCGTCAGGTCTTCGGCTATCTCTTTCAGCGCACTTTGCCCCTGCTCCACCTCCACCAAACCATAGATGTCAGCCCCTATCTGTGCAAGTCCTTTGCTCACTTTGGTGCGCTGTTTCTGATGTTGTGAATGGTTGTCCGGACCAAACCCAGTGCCTAAATTCTCCACAAGGTAATACTCTAAGTTGGCTGCGCATACAAGGAGGCGATAATCGCCCAAGTCGGGAAGTCCTGCCAGAATGTCTGCGCGAGTGTTGCCTCGGAAGGTACCGCTTTTCCATTTCAGACTGTTGGGGGAACTGACATATACCGTCAGGTTGTATATCTTTTCGCCCATACGATGATACCCCGACACACCCGACAAGCGCATGGTTCCTTTGCTGTTGAGTGAGAGAATCGAGGTATATTCTCGGCTGCGCGGGATGGCCTGATTAGTGGCAGAAAATATCCGACGTGGAGCAATTGTCAAGTCGCTGTAGTAATTATTCGTTACATACATCGGCTGGTCAAAAATCACAGTTTGTCCCACGTACTTGTTCAGTTCATCGGTCGTCCAAGTCTCGGCATCGTCTATATGCACCACTACTGCAGACTGAATAGTGGAAGAAGGTGAAAGTTCATCTCCATAAGCGGGTAGAACATAGACTATTCCTATTATTAATAATATACGGTGTAGTATGTTTTTTTTCATATCTCTTTATTCAATGTATATCTTTCTTTATTCAAAGTATATATCTCTTTATTCCAAGTATATACCTCTCTTTATTCCAAGTATGTGTCTCTTTTTTCCAAGTATATACCTCTCTTTATTCCAAGTATGTGTCTCTTTTTTCAAACTAAATAGACCGCAAAGTTACTACTTTTTTTTCACCCTTGCAAATGCCGTATGTTCCGCCCTTGGGTCATAGATTCAACAAGCAAGTGCAAAGTTAGCGAAAAATATCTGAAAAAATAAGTAAGCGGTGTATAGATTCAACAATTACGTCAATGAAGAAATTGCTACTCTTGATATGCTTAACGATGGCGCTTGCCTCCTGTGGTGACTATACCACCGGTGGCTCGCTATCGGCTCCCGTCACATACGTATATGCCGTCTACTCCAGCATTAACCCCGTCTATAATATCCGGAGTAAGTATGTATACGAGGGCTACAGTTCCATCAATCCTGTGTACAATATCAACGGCAAGTACATCTATGCCGGATATTCGTCCATCAACCCAGTTTATATTTGTAACAAGATGGCGTTTTTTTGCGAAAAAAAATAGTTATTGCTACGATTTGGCAGTGAAAAGCAGTAATTTTGCCGAAAATTTCAAGATTTTTCTTGGAAATTTCAAAAATTTGTAGTAATTTTGCATCATAAAATCTGACTATGGCTAAACAAACATCAGCTCAACTGTTCCGTTCCTACGTATGGCTTGTGGATACAATCTATACTGCAGGACACATCACCCGTGCGGAAATCAACCGCAAGTGGACGCAGAACTACTCGCTCAATGAACTCCATGAGAATGCTATCCCCGAGCGCACCTTCCACAATTGGATATGGGCGATTCAGGATCTTTTTCAGATTAACATTGAGTGCAGCCGTAAACTCGGTGGCGCCTATTATATCGAGGATGCTGAAGACTTGGAGCGTGGTGGTGTTCGTCAGTGGCTCATCAATACTTTTGCTGTCAACAACCTCATCAACGAGAGTCACCACCTCAAGCACCAAATCTTGTTTGAGAAGATTCCGTCCGGACAACGTTTCCTCACTACCATCATTGAGGCGATGCGTGATAAGGTCCAGCTAAAGATGACCTATCACGGCTACCATAAGGATCATGCTTCTACCTTTATGGTCAAGCCTTATTGCGTGAAGGTATATCGTCAACGTTGGTACATGCTGGCCGAGTCAGAGAAACCGGGTATGGTTGTCTATGCGCTTGACCGCATTGATAATATAGAGGTTACTGATGAACAGTATAAGATGCCGGTGGACTTCAATCCGGAGGAATACTTCCAGTCAATTGTGGGTGTCAGCGATGCCGGCAAGAAGCCAAAGTTCGTTACCATTCGTGTGAACAGCTGGCAAGCCAACTACTTCCGTTCGTTGCCGCTACACGCCTCTCAAGAAGAGACCGAGCGCACGGATGAGTATTCCATCTTCAAGTATTACCTCGTTCCAAACTACGAGTTCAAGCAGGAACTCCGCGCCCATGGTTCTGCTGTTCAGGTGTTGGAGCCGAAGAAGTTAGCAGACGAGATGAAGAAGGAAAGCGAGGAAATTTTTGAATTGTATAATTGATTATATCTATGAGTGAGTTAATCAAATCCGAGGTAGATAAGGAATATGCACGGCATTATACCGATCTTGTAATAGATTTTTGCAAAAAGGTGATAAACATAGCCGATAATTATGAACCAGATCCAGATCCTCTTACAGACGAGAATGGTTTCCCTCTTCTTGATGAGGAGGGGAATCGTATTCCTGGGCATAATCGGGTACCTGCTCCCTTCTTGCCAATTATAGGAAATGGCTATTATACAGCACAAGCTAAAGTTGCTATTTATGGCATGGAGACTGCTTGTTGGCATGATCTGTATAGGTTCGTTCATAAATTTTATGATAGTGGTTGTTCACTCTCCGCAATTAAAGCATATACCGATGGTGGTGAAAATTATAAGAATAGATTTCATGAACATCATGGACTGAAGTATGCAAACACATCTGTTTGGAGTTTCTGGCATTTTGCGTATAGCACGCTGGCATATATTTATGGTGTAAAAGAAAAGGATATTAGAAATAGACCAGATTTATTATGTAAATTTATTTGGGGTAATGTAAATGCTTATGAGAAGTTTGAGGCTACACCCCAAAAAAAGGAAATGAAGAAAGAAGACTGGAGTACGGTGTTTGCTGCCAGTGAGCGATTTAATTCTGCTCAACTAATTTTGCCATATACTCATCCTGATTTTTTAGTGGTATTTTATGGTAATGATACTAATGATGAGGGATGGTTCTTAAAATGGTTGACTGGTGAGAAAAAATGGCAGGATGTTGAGCAAGGTGTCATAGATTGGGAAAAATTTCCAAAATATATGAAACTGAAGGAGAGTAATTTACTCCAGATGTTGACTGATAATATTCACTGTTACAAGTATTCTGGCACTTACGTTCTTCATACATTGCATCCTGGTAATATGTGGCGTGGAAGAAAAGGAAGCAGGGTAAAAAACTGGAAGGCTGCCATTAATTTTGTCATCCAAGAATTGAAAGACGAAAAAATGAAATTTTCTCCTCTATCCTGAACCGATTTGGCAGCGAAAAGTTGTAATTTTGCAGCGTGATTCCGAAATGGAGTCGCGCTGCTTTGTTTTATTATGGCTTTTGAACGTATGTCTGACGATAGGGAAACCGCTCTGCGCGAGCATTTAATGTGGATGAAAATATCTTCCGATTTCAATTGGACGGAGGAACTGCTTGTCAAGTATGCTGACCATGTCGATTGGCCAGCTATTTCTGCTAATGAGCATGTCTACTGGACAGAGTCCCTTATTCAACGATTTACTTTCAATCTTGATTGGACTGCACTATCACGCAATACTGCACGCATTTTATCTGACCCACAACTCGTTCGTCCATTTGCTATGTTCTGGTGCTGGAGGTACAAAACCACTACTACAGCTTGGACTCCCGATTTTATTAAAGAGATGAGGAAATTCCTTGATTGGGAGCAACTTCTGCAGTTGTTACCGTACGAACGGCAAGACGAACTTATTTCTCAGTTTGCGGATGTCATATCGCCAGTTCCTCCTTCTCGCCCTCAACGAGAGAAGAATGATAAGGATGATTCTTCTAGTTGGTTCAGACGCAGACGAATTAAACATGATCGCCAAGAAGACGAGGTCATAGTCCTCGCCGAATAATCATTAACAATTTAATAATTTAACATTATGGCACTTTGGAAAATTACAGTGAAGCGCAAGGTTAACAAGGTTGGTCTTCGCTTGGACGAGGGAATGTCTGTTGAGTTGTCAACCCCTTGCGTGACTAATCCTTTATCCACCAACTCATCAAAGCACATTCCACAGATCCGTCAACTCTTTGAGAGTAAGTACGGAATTGATCCGGAGCAGTATGCCAACACCGGCTACATGGAGAGCGAACGAATCTCGTAGTATTGTTCCTTGTTGGAGATGAGTTGATGGAATCGGAGTATTCTATGGATGAGGTGCAACAAATGACCGACTTACCTGCTACCGCTCTGCGCTTTTGGGAAGAACAGTTCTCTGGACTTGACCCTCGCACAGATAATGAAGGCAATCGTTATTACACCATGGATAACATCAACCTCATCACGCAAATCAAAATCTTTCACTACGACTTGGGTATAAATGAAATATCTATGATAGTATGTAGTATGAAAAATAGGCCTTGTGCCATAAAAATGAAAGAATTTGATAAAATTTTCGTTCCACTGCGATAATTTGGCAGTGAAAAGAAGTAATTTTGCAGCGTGATTCGAGAAAGAGTCACGTTGCATTATTATTTTATAATCGTTTTATGTGTATGACTAAAGAACAAATTTGTGCTCTGCGTGAGCGCGCCGTTTGGAAGAAATTGTCTTCCGAGTTGAGTTGGACAGAGGAACTGCTTACCAAGTATGCAGACCAGGTAGATTGGAAAGAACTTTCTTCTAATGAGAAAGTCTTGTGGACGGAGTCTCTCCTTCGTAAGTTTGCCGACAAACTGGATTGGGAGGAACTTTCTACGAATCGTTCCCTTGCTCTGCAAAGTCCGGATATTATCCGTCCGTTTGCTTTGTATTGGCATTGGGATGACAAGACGAAGAACACCGCTTGGACTCCGAAGTTTGTTGCTGAGATGAAGGATCATCTAGATTGGAAGGAACTCTATCAGTCGGCTTCGTATGAAGACCAGGAGTTTTACCTCAAGGAGTTTTTTGAGTATGTTTCTCAACTGCCGTTTAATGAGTCTATCTGGAGACGAAGCCGCTTTTTCGATGAGTATGTTGACGCACAGTGGAAAGAACGTGCAGCCGAGATACTTTCCCATGTAAAATAATCGTTAATTGTGCATGTTATGTTGCGAGCATTAAAAGATTTTGCAAGTTGTGTTGGCACTTATTTCTCTGTGCTTAGTTATGGGAAATTTGCCAAAAACGAGTATCTTCGTTCTGCTATCCAGAATGGTATTGATGTCATGAATCCTGACGCATGCATGGTAGTTAATATCAGTATGTACACAACCGATGTTGTCGTTTTTGTCAAGGGCCGTGTTATTTTGATCCGTTCTTGCTCTATCGGCTGTGATGCCCTTTTCGACGACATTATTGCTTATATGTTTCGTATGCATCACATGTTAATTAGTCGCTCCTTAATTTCTACCTTTGGTACGTAACTTGGAGCATAGGCTGATATAGGTAGTTTAAAATTGTCATCCAAAAATCTGCAAAAAGATGCTTGAGTTTCCTCATCATCTTCATCAGATTCCATACAGTAGCTGCCATCATGGCATTAATCGTTGACGATGCTTTGCCATAGAGATAGTTATCCTGCATACGGTAGTCCGATTTCAGGTGGCCAAAGTGTGGCTCGATTCCCGCACGCCGTCTAAACGGATATCTGTTTTTTGCTCTTTGATATGCTGTGTCGTAGTTCTTCGGTTTACCAGGAAGGATAATCTTTACTCCTTTGATTTCCTTGGCTCCACGGCCACCTCGGTCGTATGTCAGTTCCTCGGGAAGCTTTAGATTATTGTCTTCCATTTGCATGAGTAGCGGCTCAATGGTCTTACCATCATTGGGATTTCCCTCAAAAGCCTTTATTGCTACCACGATGCGACTCTTGGCTGGGGTAATCATCCCAACTTTGTTGCCAAACTCATATGGGATACCTGCTTTGCCTTTCGCGATGCAGGTGGTATAGGGCTTATGCGTACTGTAGATTTTATCTTTGCTCGTGCGCACCTGCTCCAAGATGCGATGGTAGATTACCAAGATGTCTTTGTACCTCTCTTTTGCTTCTTCGCTAAGCAAACGTTCAAGTTCTCGCACCAGTCTTCCGGCTATCGTTTTTAACTGACGCTGAGCAGAACGAGAAATCTTCCTACGCTTCGGATTCTGAGCATTATGCATCTCACGCATCAGATTCTTAGTCTTCTTCGTGTAGGTCTGACGCTGTTGGATGCCCTCCTTCTTAGCGATGCGATTGCAACCATCGACTACCTTCTTGTATAGTTTTGCATCTGTCGGGAACGTGGTATTGTTGCCCTGGACTGTAGTATCAGAAACGACTAACTTCTCCTCTGCATCCTTGACATGGAGACGAATGCTGTACAGAAAGATCTTGTTTACACCTTCCTCACCAATGCGACTGCGGAAGTGAACAAAGTCGCTCGGATCGCACGGAAACTTAAACTGAAAGAACGCTTCTCCGCTAAAGTACTGCATGTACGGATTGCACACCCACTCCTCAGCCAAGGTTTCATCGCCCAGATTGAAAAGATATTTCAATATCAGGCAACTGACCATCAGACGGATGGGGACTGCATGTTTACCCTTTGCGGAGTACAAAGGAGCAAACTCCTTTTCAAAATACGACCAGTCTATTTTGTTTGACAGCAGGGCAAGTTCAACTTGGAAGTGCAAAAGTAGTGGTTCAAAGGAATATGTTTTATAAGTAGCATGGGTTCTCTCTTGTCGGGGTACCCCGACAAGAGAGAACAGCGGTCGAAACATGGTCTACGACCTACTGCGTTAACAACACTTCTTTGCCACTTTGTTTGCAATTTCCAGCCCCTATTTCATCAGGTAGTTTCAACAAGCAGTACAAAAAACATCGGAAAAGACGCAATTGTTACACTTGTGGACAGGAAAACCAACTATATGATGATGAAAAAATCGCGTAAGGGGAAAGAGGCAGAAGAGGTGGCACAAATTGTTAGGGATTTATTGTTTCCTTACAGGCACTATGTGAAGACTATCACTACTGACAATGGATCTGAATTTTGCGACCATCGAAAAATCAGTCAGGCATTGGGGGCTACTGTTTATTTTGCTGATCCGTATAGTTCGTGGCAGAAAGGATGTATTGAGAATACGAACAAACTGATACGACAATATATCCCAAAAGGAACTGATTTTGACACACTTACGGATGAACAAATACTGCAGATTCAATATAAAATCAACCGAAGACCCAACCGAAGACCCAGAGAAAAATTGAATTTTATGACACCTCTTGATTGCTTTTTCAAATATTTTCACTAACTTTGCACTTGCTTGTTGAATCTACGGTGTGTAAACATTAATTCTCGTTCTAGAAAATTACAACAATCATACCCATGGAGAAAAGCTGAGTTTACTGCAATTAAATCCCTAAAATTCATTTCTACAACTTATTACAGAAGATGAAAAGAATAATTTTGTTTCTGGTTATTATTGTTTGCTCTGCATGCAAAAGCACGCAACATTATTATCTTCCTGCGTTTCTTGAACACAATATGCATGCAGAACAAGAATATACAATTGATTATGAACGTGTGAACGAGCCAATGTGTCATGTTGTTGATTCGATGGTGGGATATTTTTATGGACATAAAGGACGAACTATCCCTTATGATAGAGAAACAGATCCACGGGCGGGTGGAGCTGTACCGATTTATTTAGATCTGGATGCTAATGGAGTAAGTTTTTTCGCAGACGTTTGGGGATTAGCTTGCCACATTTGTAGCGGAATATGGTGTATGACAGATTCAACCATTCATATTACATGCAATACAAATAGAGAGATTACAGACACTATATCATACCTTCTTTCTACAGGCAGTTATATCTATGGTGACATTGATGTCAAAGTGTTAGATAAAAATCAACTGCTATTAAAAGATGGTACTGTACTACACAGGAGAGAAACAGAAAGTGTTTGGAGGAAGGCTCGTGGATATAAATAACTAAAGTTTCACAAGTGCATAAAGTCAACTTATTTGTTCATAAGGTTGCAACTTTATTAGCATTTTCCCGGTGTGGTTTCTGTTGATATAATCGGTGAGCAATAGTGTCTCGTCAATGGAGTAACGCTCTGCTATATCTAATAAAATATCCACAATAGCCGCCCAAATTTGGTTTGCAACGGATAATTCAAGAGTTTCTTTGGTAACTTCCTTAAAAAGCCCGCCGATGGTTTCGTATACCTCAAACCTCTTCATCAAACAAAGGATATTGTACTGCATCATAGTCAAAGTAAACTCTGCAATCTGAGCCGCAAAATAGCGCGATTGATACTTGCCAAAGTTCAATAAAGTCTTGCAATCCTTGTATGCCACCTCGGTCATCCAACGCCTTGCATACAGTCGATAGGCTTCTAAGAAATCGAGCGACATATCGGTGGTCAACAAGCCGTTCCATTTCCCGTTTCCTCGTTTGCAGATGAACAGGGGTAAACTTGCAGTTTGCTTTTTTTGCCATTCCAATCTGTTTGGGCTGTATATGTATGCGTTCCAGTACCTCCATTAGGCTATAAATTGCATGGTCAGCGTCATTTTTTGCGAAAAAGTTCGCAAATCTGAAATAATTGTTGTATCTTTGCGCATGGTTTTGAAGTTTTTGTTTTGTCTTCTTTTTGCACTATAAAGATACTCATTTTTTGTGAGTTACACAAACTTCAAAACCTTTTTTGTTGAATAAAATAGTTTAATAAACTGACAACATATTTCACTTGCGAAACTTCAGTAATAGAAGTTATGAGTTAGCAAAGGGTAGAACAGCATTGCTTAGAAACATTGCGAAAAAAGTAGTGGTATTTGTATTGCAATAGATATAGGAGTATGTATAAGCAGTCCTACACCCGATAATGGAATGAATTTGGCAATGGATTTAGTATCACTTGTTCCGTATGTTGGTTGGATAATTTCTACAACTTACTTTTTTACAAATCAGTATGTTACATACAAGACAGGTTCTGGAATAGGGCAACATTTATACGACTTATTTGAACAATAAATTATGAAAAAATGAAGAGTCTATTTTATTATATATATTACCGTTTAGCGCATTTTTATCGTAGATGTGGAACTCCATCACCTGACCTTTCGGCGTATAGTGTTTTATATGTTATTCAAATGTTAACAGTTGCGACGTTGTTTGTTGCTTGCAGAAAAGTATGTTTTCAAATCTTTGAAAGAATAGATTATGATGTTATTATATTTTGTTCTTTATGTATTATGTTATACGCTATCCAGTGGCCCAAATTTCGATTTGTATATGATAAATTACAGGAGAAGTGGGGCAATGAACCCCCTATTCAGCGGCGTATACGAAAATATCTGATTATTTTGTATATTGTATTTGTTCTAATTGCGTTTTTTTGTATAATTCAATAAAACGGATAATGAACTATGAGCGAAATGAGTTCCATAAACAAATTGAGTCGAAGTTATTATTCTACTCACCACATTTTCAGTTATTGTTTTATTACAATATAGAATTTCCTAAAACTTTTACTTACAATGGGCATAGATAGATACAAGAGAATTCGTGTTTCTATAGCAAATAGACAATTGACGCAAGTACATTTATATGATATTTGGATAGATTGGTTCAAAGTATTCTTGTATACAGTCGGCATAAAAAAGATTATAGTTATTGCGGAATGCAAAGAAGCCGATGATGTAAAAGTTCAATGTCCGTATTGTAAATCAATTATGGAGGTGGAAGAAGTACAAGAGAAATGCCCGATATGTGCAAGAGGCTTGGATGATTATTTATATAAGTCCATACCGTAATTGGTAATGATATCGTGTATACAATTTGAAATGAATAAATACAATGTTAATTGGTGGTTAGATGAAGGAACACTTCTACTTACAGACAAAAGCGGTAATAATAACTACATCATATATTCCAATGGAGAGGGATATATTTCCGAAATTACGGTTAATGCCAACAATCAGTATAAAACTACTCAAATACACTCAGATGCTGTAAATGTTGAGGTGGATGCATTATCATTATTTTTCACGCTTCTTGAAAAACAAAGCAGTGTGTTTAGGGAACTGAAGTATTCAAGGATGTTTACCTTTATGTCTGCCTTACAATTATACGATGATGTTAATCATTTTAGAAGTGAGCCGAATGCACGAGATGGGCTAAATATTATCAAGGACGCATTGAGCATAAAATCAAATTCATATATTCTAATGGCAGTACTAACAATCGATATTGATCTATGGCTATTTGATGTAGTGTCTAATCAGATAGTACAACTGGATAATCAATTAAATGACATGAATTATTGGGGAGATATATACTTAAACGGCTATTAACAATGAAAACTTTTACACGCACGCTTAACATACTAAGTCTTTGTCGGCAACTCATATTCTCTGGAATATGTGATGCCTTTATTGTTGGCATGTTGTTGGACTGCATTTCCGCATTTCAGGAGGGGGTGAACATTAGTGCTAATATCGTAATTATTCTATTATTATGTATGTTATTATTCTTGCTTACTTATCCTTTGATATGTTGGATTCGAGCATATATATATGAAAAAGATGTGATGTTTATTGTGGATGAACAGAATGATTCTATTCAATTTCAGAAGGGCGATGTGGTCAAGCCATTTATGCTGTCAGATATAGAAGAATGGTATTGTTATCATAATAGATTATCGAATAATGATGTATACGAATTGTATCTTAAATCCGGTGAAGTCATCCGCTTTTCGGAAATGATACCTTTGTATGATAAATACCTGCGTCGCCAAAGCAAACTACATCGGTTACCGCCCTTGCAAGTAGAAGATTCAATGCTTAGACAATACATTAAATCATCCATAGATATGCCCGAAGGTAATATGTATTGATAGAAGCACTTAGAATTAGTTTTGAAGCAATGAGATCCATCACCAATATTTATGCTGCAGAGTATATTATCGAATTTGTAATGAGTTCGGTAGCAACTTGTACTGCCGGGTTGTTTATGTATTTCTATTTGGATATATCTGCTATGGATAACAAGATATTGTCTCAAGTACTATTGTTCGTATTTGTATTGGTGTTCTTTTTGTTACCTTCATATTTCTTGATTTGCTGCCTGCGGACATATATATGCGAGAGGAGAGTTTGTTTTACCATAGACGAGCAAAATGATTCCATTCAGTTCCAAAAAGGCAATACTACCTTGCGATTGGGGTTATCTGATATAGATGAATGGTATTGTTACGAATGTAAAGTATCATACGATGTGTATGAACTGCACCTAAAATCAGGTGAGGTTGTCCGCTTCTCAGGGATGATTCCATTATACGAGAAGTACTTGCTTCAACAAAGCAAATTGCATAAATTGCCACCTCTGCAAATGAAGACCTCATGGCTGAAATTATATGTAAGGTCTGCTATAAAGTATGCCTGACAAGTTGTATTGCAAGGTGCCGTATATCATTTTTCTCGTGTTTGACACATTCTGCTCTGTAAAAATATACACTAATCGCATTTGGTTAATCGTTTTGATAGTATGTTTCCTTTGATATTTCGGTCTATCGGTGAAGATTTGAAAAGGAAATGGAAGAATGAACCGCCTAAGCAACATAGTGGATTTAGTAATGGGGAGTCTATCTCTGTTTATGTGAGGTACCCTTGTTGCTGCAGGGTATTATATTTTGGATGCTGCTGTCTATTCATATATGGGGTATGGATTTGGAGATATGTTGGATAAAAAATATGGTTGTTGTTACCAATGGCAGTGAAGTAGTATTATGCGTATATTAGATTACATATTTTGGAGGATATATTCA
>JBNMHB010000045.1:0-17563 GCA_050872525.1 Bacteroidales bacterium
CCCACTATCTCCCCCTGCTCAAGGTGGATACTCACATCGTTCACCACGGTGCGTTTGCCATATTTTTTGATTAAATGCTCTGTTTTCAGTATATCCATTTTTTACTAATGGAGTTTTATTCTATATTAACATTCCAAGATACTCCATCCCTTGCCTATCCTATAACCATCCTATAACTATCCTATGCTGTTTGACACGGAAAAGGACAGAATGAAATGTTTATCTTAATTATTAATTATTAATTCTACGGGGCAATGGTCGGAATGCACGACATCCTGAAGTATCTTGGCATCCACGAGGCGGGGACGGAGTGGCTCGCTGACCCAATGGTAGTCAATACGCCAGCCGGCATTGCGTTCACGCGCACCAAAACGGTAACTCCACCAACTATATTGCTCGGCACGTTGGTCAAACACACGAAACGAGTCCACCATACCGCTTGCCTCCCACCTGTCCATCCATGCCCTCTCCTCGGGCAAGAAACCGCTTACTCCCACTTGCCGCTCAGGGTGGTTGATGTCGATAGGTTTGTGGCAGATATTGTAATCGCCGCAGACGATGATGTTCGGACGTTCCTTGCGCAGTTGGAGTGTCCAGAGCATAAAATCCTCCAGAAACTCCATCTTAAAATCCTGCCGAACATCACCCGTTGTCCCGCTTGGGATATAGACACATACCACGGTAATATCCCCAAAGTCGGCACGCAACACACGCCCTTCGCGGTCATATTTCTCTATCCCCATACCGGCAACCACCTTGTCGGGCGCAGTCTTGGAAAAAACACCTACCCCGGAATACCCTTTTTTCTCTGCGGAATGGATATAACTATGATATCCCAATTCCTGCATCGCGAGGGTGTCTATCTGCTCCGGCTGTGCCTTGCTCTCTTGGATACAAAACACATCGGGATTCTCCGTCTGCAACCAATCTAACAGTCCTTTGCCTATCGCCGCACGAATACCATTCAGGTTGTACGAAATAATCTTCATCAGCGTACTATTTTGTGACTGCCTTTGTTGGTGCGCACGATGTAAACACCGTGTGGCAACTCGGCATCAACAGGCACACTCTTGCCCGTAAGTGTGTATATACCAACCACTTTCTCATCACCCGCCACCACTTCATCAATCGCGGTGCTTACATTTTCTTTATATGTGAAAGAGATAACACCGTCTTTCTCCTTGATACGGGTAATGGCATGACCGGCAATACCTTTGTATGACTTTGCACCTTTGGGGAACAAGTCAGAGGCTTTGTTAGTAGTACTTTTGTTGGCTTTTGCTTCAATAATATCCACTCCCTGATTAGACGCCGTATTATTCACCGTATTGCTATACCACTTCGAATATTTGTAGTTTATCTTCGTCAGCATCAATCCGTGTCCCACCAAATACATGTCCCAACCTTTCTGCTGACGATTTTCCAACAGATAGAATGTAGCCGGATTAGGGTCGTTTCCGATAAGGTTGTGTTCATCGGTGGTAGAAATCAAATAAATTTTGTTAGTACTGTTCAATTCCTCCAAAGTGTATTCCGCAGAGTCCACCAACACTTCCGGTATTGCCCAACCACAGAAGAAACGCTCATAGCCGGAATAAGCGCAAGGCGTGTTTCCGTCGTTGTTGTAGCAACCATAATCCATAATATCCCAGTTGCCGAGTGTACGCCCCGTGCTTCCGTCGGTCAGATACAAGTCAGGCAAACCCAACACGTGAGAAAACTCATGGCAGAAAGTTCCTATTCCGTCATGATATCCCGACAGAGAACTCATCTCGTTACTGCAAGCATATTTATTTATCTTCTTTTCACCCAAAGTCAGACTGGTACCGGCATCCGTCAAAGAAAAAGCATGCGGCCAAATCGTGTTTTCATCACCACCATCCGATTCTCCGGCACCCGCATAATATATATACACAAAGTCCACAATACCATCATCATTATTATCGTAGAGCGAAAAATCCACATTATGCTCCTCGTACGCCAATTGGCATGCCTCTTTCACCATATCCCAAGGACGTATATCGCCATAACTAGTATTTCTACCATAGTAAGAGTATGGTTTACTGACAGTTACAGGACCCACCACATCAAACTGCGGATTATACTGTCCTGCCGATACATCTTGGAAATACTGCCGTACCGAGCCTTCCGATTTCACCGTCGTTGTGTGCTCTTGCCCCCAAAAAAGTTCTGTATAGGAGTACTCGCGCGTGTAGTGCGCGCCGTTGATCATACTGTCTATCTCACTTTTCGGTGTGATAAATGCCGTATCGGCAAAGTTCACAAGAATAATCAGTCCGCGCGGGGCGATATTGGTCGGATATGCCTGTTGCGGTTTCGGACGAAAGGGCGATTCCATACGACGCGCCTGTATCTGTTCTTCGTCGAGCGCAGGCACTACCTTATATAGCCCGTTCTCATCAAGTTCTATCCATTCTCCGTTTTGGTTGGTCTGCCAATGGAAAAACTCATCGCCATGGTTATACACCATCACTTCCGTCCCATCGGCTTGCATCACCAAACGTCCTTCTCTGCGGGCAGGAACTGCCCATGCTGAAAGTGCTGCTACACAGCACATCATCGAAATTAGTATCTTTTTCATGTAGATTGTTTATTTTTTCACTCCGTGTTTTTCAAGCCATTGCGTTTCTTTGGCGGTGCGGTTTTCCTCATTGTGTGCTTTTTTGCAACTCAATACGGCCTTTCCGTTCTTGCATTGTTTGGCATAGCAATAGTAACCGCGCTTGTTTTTCATCAGTTGCCACCCATCCAAAGTCATCATCCAATGCATACGTTCATCGCCGCGCAGATAGGTCTGCAAGGTGTCGCCGTCGGGTTGCACACGCGCTATCACTCCCGGATAGGCAGGTACACCGCGCCGAGGAGCATCATCTGCGTAACTCATTGTGCATAAAGCACATACCGCTAAAATACAAAATATCTTTTTCATATTATTCATTGTTCTTTGTTTTTTCTTTGGTCTCTTTTTCCTCGTTTACCACCGCCACCTTCACTTTCTTAAACAGGTCGCTGGCAAACACAAAGTCGTCCAACGCCTCGTTGCCGGTGTGGAAGATGTCGAAACGTGTCCCCTCCCACTCTTTCTTTCCGTTTTTGAGGAAGACGATATTGTCTCCTATCTCCATTATCGAGTTCATATCGTGCGAGTTTATCACCGTACACATTCCGAATTCTTCCGTCAGTTCGTGTATCAGTTGGTCTATCACGAGACTCGTTTTCGGGTCTAGCCCCGAGTTCGGCTCATCGCAAAACAGATATTTCGGGTTCATCGAGATGGCGCGTGCTATTGCCACACGCTTCTGCATTCCGCCGCTTATCTCGCTGGGCATCAGCGCAAAAGCACGCTCAGGGATATTCACACGCTGCAAGCAGAAGCGTGCGCGGTCCACCATTTCCTCGTTCCCCATACTCGAAAACATCTCCAATGGGAACATCACATTTTCGAGAACAGACATCGAGTCAAACAACGCCGACCCTTGAAACAGCATACCCACTTCGCGGTGCAGCAGACGAATATCTTTCTCTCGCATCGTCGCCAAATCCTGTTCCACAATGGGCGGAGTGGTCGTTTTGTAGAGTATCTTTCCCGAGTCTATCGGGTGCAGACCAATGAGCGATTTCATCAGCACGGTCTTACCCGACCCCGACTGTCCGATTATCATGTTCACCTTGCCGTCGAGCATCTTGGTACTCACATGGTCAAGCACCACCGTCCCGTCGAAACTCTTTACTATATCTTGTACTTCTATCATAAGTATCCGCAGTAATTCGGAATTATATGGCTAATTCGTGGTAAATTATATGTTTCAGGAAAGAAGGAATTAACGTCTAATTACACGACAATTAACGTTCCAATATCACAGCAGCAGTTTGGTCAGCAAAAGGTCTGAGAACAAGATAGTTATGCTGGAATTAACCACCGCGCTCGTACTCGCCTTACCCACCTCCAACGCACCGCCGTGTACGTTGTAACCATAGTAACTGCTCATGCTCGTGATGATAAACGCGAACACCAATGCCTTGATGATTCCGTACCACACAAAGTACGGATTGAAGGCATACTGCACACCCACCAAATAATCTTTCACGGTGATAATGTCAGTGAATGCACCTACCCCCCAACCGCCTATCAGACCGATGGTCGTGGAGATAATCACCAAGAAAGGCATCATCGTTACAAACGCCAGTATCTTAGGTAATATCAGGTAGTTAGCCGAATTGACGCCCATTATTTCCATTGCGTCTATCTGCTCCGTGATACGCATCGTACCTATCTCCGAAGCGATATTCGAGCCTACTTTCCCTGCCAAAATCAAACACAGAATCGTGGACGAGAACTCCAACAGAAGCGTCTCGCGGGTCAGCAGACCGGTCGTATAGGTCGGCAGCAACGGGTTTTCGGTGTTTGTCTTCGCCTGAATAGTCAGAATCGCACCGATAAAAATCGAAATAATCATCACTATCGGCAGCGATTGCAGTCCCTGTTTCTCCAATTCACGCGAGTATTGACGCCAAAACATACGCTGTCTGTCGGGCTTACGAAATACCTTTCCCATAAGCAAAAAGTATTCGCCTATATGTCGAAAAAATGTCTCAAACATATTCTTTCCTTATTTAATGTATTGCGTACAAGGTTGCAAAGTTACAACTTTTTCCTGACATATACAATAATCTTGCCAAAAAGCAAAAAATATTTGGAATATCGGACAAAATTATCGAACACGATTTTTTATTTGTTTTTATGCCAAAAAATTCGTATCTTTGCGGTGATTTAGGGAAATTATCGGTTGACAGAATCCAACCGCACAGAATTTAAGCGCGAACTAACCAAAGAGTTGGAGATCGAGCGCGAAGTAATCGCCTTTCTCAACTATCGTGAGGGCGGTATTATCTATGTCGGTATTGATGACGATGGGAAACCCGTTGGCGTCAAAGATGTTGATGGCGATATGCTCAAAATCAAAGATCGTATCCGCATGGGGATTCTGCCTTCGCCGATGGGATTGTTTGACGTTCAAACGGAACGGATAGACGGAATACAAGTCATCAAGATTGTTGTGGCAAGCGGCAACGAGAAACCCTATTACAATCCGCAATACGGAATGTCTCCACGTGGTTGTTTTATTCGGGTGGGCACAGCAGTAGAGCAGATGCCAAAAGATATGATTGACCGCCTGTATGCATCTCGTACTCGCCATTCACTCAGTCGTATCGTTTCTAATCGGCAAGACCTTACTTTTGAGCAACTGCGTATTTATTATTCTGAGCATGGCAGACCGTTGAATGATAATTTTGCTCGCACATTGGAACTGCTTACCAAAGACGGACAATACAATTATGTTGCTTATCTGTTGGCGGATGATAATGGCAACTCCATCAAAGTGGCAAAATATTCGAGTCTTGACCGCTATGATTTGATTGAGAATAACGAATATGGTTATTGCTCGCTTATCAAAGCCACCAAAAGCGTACTTGCCAAGCTGGAAGTGGAGAATAAAACCGCCGCTACTATCACGCCCGTAGAGCGTATCGAGACTCCAATGTGGGACAGAGTGGCAATCCGCGAGGCAGTCATCAATGCTATTGTGCATAATGATTATTCCTTTGAAGTGCCGCCTAAGTTTGAGATATTCCCAGACCGTTTGGAGATAACTTCCGCAGGACGGCTGCCGGAAACGATGACCAAAAAGGAGTTTTATGAAGGTGTTTCTCTGCCGCGCAACAAAGAGTTGATGCGTATCTATAAGGATGTAGAGTTGGTGGAGTCGCTTGGTTCAGGCATTCCGCGTATTTTACGTGCCTATGGCGAAGATTGCTTCCGTTTCACAGAGAACTTCATCCGTCTTGTATTGCCCGTTGCTCAGCATCCATCTATTGACGCGGCGCAAAATGGCGGAAAAGATGGCGGATTAGAATTGACTGATAGACAAAGGGATATAGTATCAATCATACAACAGTTTGGCGGATTAAATGGCGGAAAAGATGGCGGATTAAAAGTTGAAGATATTGCAGCTAAGATGAAGCTTGGCAAACGTACTATAGAACGCGAACTTGCTGCGTTGCAGAAAATAGGAATACTCCGCCGCGCAGAAGGTCGCAAAGGAGGGTATTGGGAAATAATATCAACTCAAAAATAGAAAAATCAAATAATTGCCTATGACCAACCGCGCATCGTAAGGGCGATGCAAGATAAAGGCAATATAATATAGACGGCTCCACAGCGGTGGGCAATGATATAATAGAGCTTTAGCTCTTATTCTCTCTTTCAGAAATCTGATAAATTTCGCTACGAGAATAAGCAAGCGTAAAGTTCACGCTTTGAAGCGTGGATTATTCGTGCTTATATGTAGCATAGGTTTACCAGAGCCTTGAAAGAATATAAGCATTTTTATATACGAATAATCTACGCTCTTTTTGTACCAAATTGTTTGTTGTTGATTAATCCATCATATGTAAATATTATGAGTCCACTATTTTCGATTAATGAAGAAGAGTTTGCTTTGAGAGCAGACATCGTCCTAAATGAATTAAAAGTTAAAAGTAAGACGTTCAGTACATATCAGTTTATTGAAATATTCCGCAAGCGTTATGAAGCGGAATATATCCAATGGCTAACAACTGCTTCATATCCTGCCCGTCGAAAAGCTTTTAAGGACGTTCACACCACTATTGGTAAACTATTAAGCAAATTGTCACATTCAGGGCGATTGCCCATTAGGAGCGTTGGGAAATCCAAAGCCTCACGTGATGTATTTGGCGATAATGAACATATAGAACAATGGATAATTATTTAATTAAAAAAATGTTGAATATGAGAAAACTTTTCATTTTTGCATGACTTACAATAGCAAGCCTACCTGTTTTTGCTGTCGATTATGATGCTGTAATTGACAATTTGTATTATAAGTTCAGTGGCTCAACGGCAACTATAGTAGGGTGCAGAGACGTAAAGTATTGGTCAAATGCTTATGAAGTGCCGTATAAAAGTGGCTATGGTACTTATTGGACAGCCTATTTTCCTATGTTTTGGAGATGTTTACTGCACTCTTCTGATTTTAAGTTTGCATATATGCCTAAAAAATACTACCTTTGTACCCTGAACACAGAAAAGCAATAACTTTGATTAACCATATTTCTAACTCCCATAAAAAACATTCATTATGATGAATACAGAAGAAGTCAAAGGCGACTTGCGTTATCTGAAGTTGCTGAGTGAGAAATTTCCGTCCAACAAGGCGGTCATCACCGAACTGATTAACCTCCGTGCCATCTTATCACTGCCCAAAGGTACTGAACACTTTGTGAGCGACCTCCACGGCGAGAGTAGTGCGTTTATCCATACGCTGAAGAATGCCTCGGGAGTTATCCGTCATAAGATTGACGACCTCTATGGCGACCACATGAGCGAAACCGAAAAACGCGCATTGTGTGCACTCATCTACTATCCTGCGGAGCGTATCGCATTGGTGCAAAAGAGTCTTTCCGAGCCGATTGGGGAACTCAACGAAGGCATTGGCGAGTTCTCTCTGGAAGATTGGTATCGTACCCGTCTCCACCAAGTGGTAGTTGTGGCGCGTGCCGTTACTATCAAATATAGTCGTAGTAAGGTGCGCAAAATGCTCCCAAAAGATTATGCGTATATCATCGATGAGTTGCTACACGAATCAAATATCGAAAGCGACCGCTCCACCTACTACAACGCCATTATCGACACCATCATCAACCTCGGTTGTGCGGAGAAACTGATTACCGCCATCTGCGAACTGATTCATGCCTTTACCATTGATACTCTGCACGTTGTGGGCGACATCTACGACCGTGGTTCAGGAGCATCCCAAATTATGGATGTCCTGTCCACCTTGCGCGACTACGACATCCAATGGGGTAACCACGACATCGAGTGGATGGGAGCCATGGCAGGAAACCCCGCCCTGATTGCCAGTGCTTTGCGCATTTCTATATGCTATGCCAACATCGAGACTTTGGAGGAGGGCTATGGTATCAACCTTCTGCCGCTGGCAAACTTTGCTATGGAAACCTACCACGATGATGCATGCGAAGTATTCCAAACCAAGGATTTCGAGAACAACCCACGCCTGACACGCTCGGCGGCACTGATGGCGAAAATGCACAAGGCTATATCCATCATCCTCTTCAAATTAGAGGGGCAGACTATCTTGCGCCACCCCGAATGGGAGATGAACGACCGTCTACTGCTCGACAAGATGGACCTCAAACGCGGTGTCATCACCGTGAATGGCAAGGAATATCCTATGCTCGACACCAACCTGCCCACCGTATCAGAAACAGACCCGTATGCCTTAACTCCTGAAGAACAGGAAGTTATGACGCAGTTGGAACGCAGTTTCGCTATGTCTGAAAAAATGCAGAAGCACCTGCAGTTGCTGTACCAACACGGCAGTATGTTCTTGGTGCGAAACGATTTCCTGCTCTACCATGCCGCCATCCCTCTCAACGCAGACGGTTCCTTCACCGAGGTAGATGTCTGTGGCGAAAGAGTAAGCGGCAAACGCCTGATGGAGCGTACCGACGAAGTGGCACGTATCGCATACTATGGTACAGGAAAAGAGAAAGAAGACGCATTGGACTATATGCTATACCTCTGGGAAGGTCCTCATTCACCACTCTTCGACAAAGACAAGATGTCCACTCTGGAACGCTACTTCATTGCAGATGAGCGTGTGCATACAGAGAAAAAAGGAGCCTATTATACACTCGCCAACCAACGCAAAACCTGTGTAAATATCTTGCGCGAGTTTGGTATGGACCCCGAAACGGGACGTATCATCAACGGACACATCCCCGTTAAGACACTTGCGGGCGAAAGTCCTATCAGAGCGGGAGGAAAACGTTTCGTTATCGATGGTGGCTATTGCAAATACTATCATTCGAGAACCGGTATCGCAGGCTATACACTTATATATAATAGTCATGGTATCCAACTTGTGGAGCATGAGTCCTTCGAAAGCACCGAACAGGCAATTTTGTCAGGAAACGACATTCACTCTCGTACCCTGCTCCAAGACTTTACAGAGCACCGCCTGCACATTCGTGATACCGATCGAGGCAAAGAATTGCAAACACAAGTGGACAACTTGGAAAAACTACTACATGCCTACAACGCGGGCTTGATAAAATAAGTAACGACACTATCCCATATATGAGAAAATTATGGTTATATCTACTGTGTATCGGCTTGCCGGTACACAGTTTTTCGTCTGTCTATATAGTAGATGGTATTCAGTTTGAGATGGTAGAAGTAGAGGGCGGTCGGTTTCTGATGGGAGCGCAAAGAAATGATGCCACCCAAGCCAACTATAACCCCCAGGCTTTGTTTGACGAACAACCGGTACACTATGTGAACCTTCATGATTATCTGATAGGCAAATACCCTGTTACTCAGGAACTTTGGTTTGCTGTTACCCGTCAGCAACCGGTGGCAGACGCTACTCAACAATGGTTTTCAGAGGCGGGATACGGCATAGGCTACCCCGCGTACTATATCAGTTACAACGATGCGCTTGCCTTTGTGGCTACCCTCAACGACAGTCTCTCTGCATCGGGACAATTGCAGCACGGCGACTTTTTCCGTCTGCCCACTGAGGCAGAATGGGAATATGCCGCCCGAGGCGGCAAACAGAGTCGCCATTACCTGTTCGCGGGAAGCAACGACATCAACGAAGTAGGTTGGTACGCGTCCAACTCTCCCACTTCCACACAAGTAGTGGGACAGAAGAAACCCAACGAACTCGGTTTGTATGATATGAGCGGGAACGTACTCGAATGGTGTTCCGACTACTATGGTGATTATTCTGCAGAGGAACAGAACAACCCTACCGGTGCCCTTTTCCACAAGTTCAACTATCGCGTATGCCGAGGCGGGTGTTATCCCAGGCAGGAGCATATCGCATTCGTATCCTCCCGTCTCTACGAAACAGAACACCGCCGCCTCAATTACATCGGTCTGCGTATAGTGTTGCAACGTTCTGCCGCCACCGACCTGCAACTTTCTCAAACCACCGCCACAGTACCTTCATCCCGTATCATCCTTCAGGATGGAAAAATCCACATTGAGCACCTCATGCCATGCGGTCAAAAGCGCCTCTACAACCTCTTAGGGCAACCCCATTTCTAACGAAAAGGGGATAAACGACGATATGGAACGGGTTATCTGGCTGAGGGCCAGGCGTTTTGAACGGAGTGCAGGTTGATGAGTTGGTGTTGGATAGCGTATTGTTTCATTTCGCGGAGGCGTTGGGGGAATGTGGTGCTTTGGTCTTCAGCATTATTCTTGGTATTGTTCTCGATGTTGTTTAAGTAGTAGAGGTATTCTTGGTGGGTATTGATGCTGTAACTGTATAACCATTCGCCGTCGGAACAACCCAAGTGGTCGTTATTGACGAAATAAGCGTACTTGCGCGATTGTTGTAATAGGTTGATTCCCATTGAGTTATTTGTATATGGAAGTCCCAATATACCTAACAATGTGGGGGCAATATCCTGTTGCTGCGCGGGAGTGGATACCACACTATCCGGCAGCCCCTCTGATACAAAGAAACACGGAACGGTGTTGTATTGCAAATTGTAGTCGTAGGGTGTAGAAACGGGATTTCCGTGGTCTCCTACCAATACAAACACCGTGTTTCTTCCCCACTCTGTCTTTTGTGCTTGTTCTACAAATGTTCGTAGGGCATCGTCCGCATAGGCGATTATTTGCTGTTGCTCATCGCCGCCCTGTGTCCGATATGCTTCCGGAATGACAAACGGTGTATGGTTGCTTACTGTCAGGAAAAGGGCAAAAAACGGTCTGTCAGTAGTGTCCGCACGCTGTTTCAGACAATCCAAGCCATAGGAAAACATATAATCGTCCGGCACACCAAAGTTGTTCACAACCTTGTCTGACGGATAGTCGTACAACGAGAATATGCGCTCGATACTATTGTCGTAGAAGAACGAGTTCATGTTGTCGTATTGGGGGTTGCCCGTCAGAAACACGTAGGTGTTGTATCCGTTTTGTTGCAGGGCATAGGGCAAACCTGTATATCGGTCGGAAGGCACCGTCATCGTGGCTTTGGCAAAGTTGGGTCCGTACCCGTAAAGCGTTGCCGTGATACCATTGTTGGTGTGTACTCCTGCCGAATAGAAGTTGCTGAAATAGAGCGACTTATCTCGCAAATCGGACAAGTAAGGCGTGATATGCCGACCATTGTACATCTCGTCCAAATGTGCGGTACTCATCGATTCCATCAGTATCACCACCACATTGCGTTTGCCTAATCCTTCGGTTGCTTCCACATACCTATTGAGCGGAAACAAAGAGTCGGCTTCCGCTATGCCTAATTCTTTTTGCACCTCCGCCAATGCACTCTCTATATCCACATTCAGCACCTCAGGCAGGGTATCGCGAGTGTATTCCGCACTCTTGATGATGTTGAATATCGGATTGATTCCCAGACGGTTATAGAAGGCATTATCACAGAAATAAGCAAAACTGACACCCAATGGATAGCGTTGGAAACTTCCCCGAATACCACAAAAACACACTCCGTACATCAGCACGCTCAGCAACACCGTCCTAATATATTCGCGTCGAGAAACGGGGATACACTCCTTATTTATAGAGCGTGCAAAGCATTTCACGATTTTCGCCAAAGCCCATTCAAACAGGGCAATCAGCACGATGGCCATCAGCAGGAACCACCAATTCGTCTTGTCTCCAAACAGCATACCTGCCGTATCGCCCACAAAACCAAACCATTCCGTTACGGAGATATTCAGATGATTATCAAAGAAATGGAAATACCGCGCGTTGGCCACTTCCACCAATAGTCCCATTGCATATACGATACCATAGAACCAACCTATGCCTTGCATGGCTTTTTTCGTCCATATTGCATATTGCGTTTTGTGCGCCGTCGAGAGGGTGAGTATCGTCAGGAAGAGCAAGGGCAACGCCGATACGTAGCAGGCAATCAGGTTGTCGAATTTCACGCCAATCAGCATTGCGCGTCCTGCCAAAGCCCAATCTATGCCCTCCGCAGGCATATTCGCGCACAGCAAAATCACGCGGCATAGTCCGAGAGCCACCACGCACAAGAGATGGACGGACAAAAGAAAACCTATATTTTTCAACCACTTATGTATCATATTCTTGTTTTGTTGGTTTGTGTATTCTCGTTTTTGCATATCACTTTCGGACAAGTATCCACCCGATATCCACCCGACATCCACCCGATAAGAACCTATGTCGTTGCCGTCTCGTTGCCGTCTCGTTGCCGTCTTTTTAACGTAATTTAATCGCGATATCGAGGCTTTGGGCAGCACATTGTGTGCCGGTTATTTTTGTGTTGTCTGTGTTGTTTGAGTTATTTTTTCCAATCCGATATTCACTTTCACAATCAGCCCGCGCGGCACGCAAAGTTGCAGCGCATAGCGATGTCCCGGCACGTCTTTACCCGTCTCCTGCCAATAGTCGAATGTGTATTCGCCGAGTGCTGTTCCAAAATCCCAGAAGTTGTAGCACGTTGCCTCCGCCGAGAAAGGCAGCCCTTTAATCAGTCCGCGATAGCGCAGACGCAAATCGAAATTGAAGAACGAGTCTTCGCGTTTGCCGAAATGAGCGTCCACCGTGTTATCTCCCCGCGTATCGGCGTTCCAAATCACTGCTTGCTGATGTCCCGCGGCGTCGGTGTAGAGCAAGGAACGGAAATTGGTCATCGGCGTGCCGTCTTTGAACTTGCCCGACAACGACAACTGCCAATTATCGGTGATATTTACGCCCAAGTGCAATCGTGCGACATAGGCGCGGTCTTGGTCCAAACGACCTAAAGAGCGGATTTCGGGGTCGTTTTGTGCCATATTGGCGTTGTTGAGGGAGATATTTGGCGACGCAGTGGATTCGCTCAACACGCCGATATTGTTGCTCAATACGCCATTGCCCAAGGCGGAAGTGCCACTGACACAATAACTTTGCCAACTGAACGCAAAAAAGACTTTCTTGCCGTGGTAAGCGTATTTGATTTCGTTGGACGCAAAGAGGGGTGTATTGAGGAAGAATTTAGGACCGACAGCGGGGGCATTGGTAACCAAATAGTGGCGTTCCATACCCTTCATAGCATAGACATTGTAACCGAGACGGTCGTTGCCGTCTTGGTTCACGCCCACAGCCACATAGTCCGTCTCGGCGTCGCCCGCGTAGGTCGTGGTCCACAGATTATAGTACTTTTTGAGACTGCTCAACACCGAAATTTCGTGCCTGCCGATAGTGAAACGGAACGGAATATCCAGCACAAAGTACTGTGGCTGAAGCAGTTTCTTGTCCGGTTGGTGATATTTTCCGCCGGTGGTGGTCAGTATTGCGCCGTCAGCATAATGCGCCACGCCGTTCAGATAGTCGTCGCTCAGATAGCGCACGTCGTCATAGGTGTATCGCGTGCGATAGTTGGCCATCACGATGTCCGCCGTAAACCATTTGGCGGGCGTGAAATGCATACCGAACATCGCCTCCCATGAGGGTGTTATCACCGATTTGTTGCACAAGGCAATACCGTCCAAAGTGGCTCCGACCATGCCTTGCAGACGCAACCACGGCAGTACCTGCTTGTCGGCTTCTATTGTCAGGGCGTTTTCCAACAGTCCGGAAGTGAATGTCGCCGAGGTCCAATCATACCGATAAAGCGACAGCGGAGTCGCCATTTCCAAGGTCTGATAAGTTATCTCGTTGTGCCATTCCGCGGTGGTCGGAGTGAAGTGTATCAGCGAGTTATACGTGTCTAATTTAAGACGCAACCACGGCAAAATCGCATATTGGTAGTTCACCGCCCAGTTCAGTTCATTCGTTTTGCCGTCTGCATACCACGGTTCAAACGCTTCGCCGTCTTGGTCAATGATGTTACGCGTGAAATTCAATTCCTGATGACGAATATCGTGCAACGCCCAAGTCAGACCGGTGGTCAGTTTGCCCGTCCTGCCATAGTCTTTCGTGCCATATATAGATAAGGTGTAGGATTGTTGTTGCGCCAACTCATTGTGGTTGAACATAAACTCCGAATACGTATCCCCACGCCCTTGCGCGGAAAAAATATACGCCAGTTTGTCCACCACTTTATTTTTCGGCAGCGGCAACGTGCCGTCCACTTGCGCTTTGTAGTAGGGGGTATCGAAGGTGCCACAAAATCCCTGATAGTCCATTTTCAGTTGCCTGCGCACACCATAATTGGCATACGCGTGCTGATAAAAAGTCTGTCCGAAAGCGTGAATACCATACACGGCTTCCAACTGCCCACCGCCCAACAAGTGCATACGATTGGTCAGAGCCTCCTGCTTGTACAGGCGTTCCGCGCCCGACTTGTGCTGCACATTCAGTATCGCTTTTGTGCCGGGGGCTATGCCGCCCAATCCGCCGGCATTCCCGCTCAACGACACCCTACTCACACGCGTACTATCCGCCATAAAGTGCAGATTACCACGATGATAATCCAACGCCAACGAGTGTTCCATCATGTTCGCGTGATACAACATACTTCCCGCAAACATACGACTGTCCAACCGAAACCCATCCAAATAGTAACGATTCCATTTGAACGAGTTTCCGTTCACCGAAAACACATTCTGCTCCGGCAACGACCATTCGCCTGTCGTTTCTGCCTCATAGATAGTATAGTCTGAGAAATTATCCAAATAGTGGGCGAGTTCGCCCCATTGGTACCATTCGCGAAAAAAACCACTCTCAACGCTATCCACCCCCATAGTAGGGGTTGCCGTAACCGTTGAGGTTGCAACTACTAACCCGCATATAATCAGCCACTTGCGTTTCATGGTTTAGGGTGAGTACGGTTGAGGATATTGATATGATATGCCAATCCTATGCGTACTTGGTGAAACGGAAAATCTTTGATACCATATTGATATTGCACGTATGGTTCAAAATCGCGGATATGCCCTGCTATGGAAGTTTTGACGCTCATCGGGCGGTCGCCATCGTTTTCCCAACCGATATATCCGCCCCATGTGGTGCGCCACGACACATATTGCGTCTTGAGCAGCATTTGCAGCCCATACATCACAGCATCATTTTGCCGCCCGTTGTCGGTCTGCCAACAAAGGAAACCGGCACTTCCGGCAAACCGCAATTCCACTACCGCGCCCTCCGAATCGGCATACGGAAATGTTTTTCCCCTGCCAAAATACAGCGACTTGCCTATCGCCAAATCGAAAAAATAGCCCGGGTCATCGTATTGGCGTGCCTTGCCAAAACCACCACCGCTGGCGGTTTTCATCGCAGCCCGCAACACAATATCCGGCGCATATTTGCGTGCTTTAAGTAGTTGAATATCAGTGGAAATATATACATCGCCCGCTTCGTGTCCCGACATAATCACCGTGTCTTGCAACCTGCAAGTGCGCTGGCGGTCCAAGGTCATCGAATACCACTCCGTAATGGGCATCCACAGAGTCAGATTCACCCTGTCCGTAAAAAGCGGGATATACACCCGCGCAAACAAATCGGCAGTCTTGTCTTTCTGAAAACCAAAATAGCCGTCCCCCGCCAATTCGAGGCGGAGACGGCTTTCTGTACGACCATCCAGCATATCGGGAATGGGCAACGCATTCGGACCGAAATACGCGGGGGCAATTCCCGTCGGTTCACGCAAGTTCGGTTCTTGAATAGGCACTTTGGCACATACCAAACCACTGATGGTCAGCAATAGACACAAGACTGTTTTTCTCATCCGAAAAGATTCTTAAAGAAATTCTTTTTGTCGGCGGACCCCGGTGCGATATTCGGACTCGATTGCAACTGCTCTATCAGTTTTTTCTCGTCGCGCGAGAGTTTTTCGGGGATATATACCCCCACATTGATAAGCAAATCGCCCGTCCCCATCTGCCGACCGTATTGGTCGATAGCAGGCAGACCTTTGCCCCTCATTCTCAACACCTTACCCGGTTGTGTACCCGGTGTAATCGTGATCTTTACATCGCCGGTCAGGGTTGGAATCTGTACCTGCCCGCCCAAGATAGCCGTTGGCATATCGAGCAACAAATTGTAAAGCAAGTCGTTACCATCGCGCACAAAATCTTTGTGTGCCTCCTCTTCTATCAGCACAAGCAAATCGCCCGGCACACCTCCGTGAGGGGCTGCATTACCCTTGCCCTGCACGGTGAGTTGCATTCCGCCGGACACGCCTGCGGGGATATTGATAGTGATAATCTCTTCATCGCGAATCACGCCCTCGCCATTACATTTCGGACATTTATTCTTGATGATTCGTCCCTCGCCGTGGCAGGTAGGACACTCTTCTTGCACTTGCATCATGCCAAAGATACCGCGTTGCGCACGAATGGTGCGCCCCGAACCTTTACATGTCGGACACACATCACCCTGACTTCCGTCTGCGCTACCTGTGCCGCCACATGCTTGACAAGTCACCAACTTGCGCACTTTGATTTTTTTCTCCGTACCCTTGGCAATCTCCTCCAGCGTCAATCTCACTTTCACGCGCAAGTCCGAACCGCGACGCACACGTTGCCCGCCACGCGACGAACCGCCACGACCGCCGCCAAACAAGTCACCGAAGTCGAACCCTGCACCGTTGAAGATGTAGCCGAACTGCGAGAAGATATCCTCCATCGACATACCTTGTCCGCCTCCGAAACCGCCGGCACCACCCATTCCGGAAAATCCGAACTGGTCATAACGCTGACGTTTCTGCGGGTCGGACAGCACTTCGTATGCCTCCGCAGCCTCTTTGAATTTCTCTTCAGCCTCTTTGTCCCCCGGATTCTTATCGGGGTGGTATTGTATCGCTTTTTTACGATACGCTTTTTTTATTTCTTCTGCCGACGCGGTCTTATCCACGCCGAGCACTTCATAATAATCTCTTTTCTCTGCCATAATCCAATTAACAATTAATAATTAACAATTAACATACATCGCAATCGACACTATTTTTCTCTCCCACTGCAATATGCCATTCTTAATTCATAATTCTTAATTCATAATTTATTCTCCCACTACCACTTTGGCAAAGCGAATCACCTTATCGCCCAGTTTGTATCCTTTTTGCGTACAATCCACCACTTTGCCTTTTTTGTCTTCGCCTGCCGCAAAGGTCGTAATGGCCTCATGCTCATCGGTGTTGAAATCGGCGTTGTGTGTCTCGATAGCATGGACGTCATGCTTGCCGAGGAAATTGATAAACTTCTGATATATCAGGTCCACACCCTCGCGCAGGCTCTTCACATCTTCGGTTTTCTGCATAGCCGAGTTGGCACGTTCAAAGTCATCTATCAGAGAAAGCATTTCGGTGAAAATCTTCTCGCCGGCAGTCTCCATCAGGTCTAATTTCTCTTTGTTGGTGCGACGGCGGTAGTTGTCAAACTCCGCCATCAGACGCAAGTTCTTGTCTTCCAACTCCACGATACGCGCCTTCAGGGCAGCCACATCTTCCTGCGGTGCCTGTTCGGTTTGTTCGTTTTCTGCCTGTGCCTGTGTTTCCTCTTTTTCCACCTCGGGTTGCTC
>JBNMHB010000046.1:0-17469 GCA_050872525.1 Bacteroidales bacterium
ACAGGCAATGGACTTTGCTTTCAACCTCTCATTGGCTGCAATCAATGTTGCAAAGGCGTTCTGCAAGAAACAAAATCTCAACTGCTCAATTGCTGACGCTAAGTTGCTGTTTCACAATGCAATAATGATTGAACGATTTTTTAACGAACTATTGTTATATCGAACTCACGTTAATACACCATGTATGTATCGTATTTGAAAGCGGGAATACAAGACGCTTATAATTCCAAAATTCATCATTAAATTAGACATTATTCATTCTTGATAGACACCACAAGACACACAAAAAAAGAAACCATTTATCATGATTTCTTTTGGGTGTAGTGCTACCCGGACTCGAACCGGGGTTTACGGCGTGAGAGGCCGTTGTCCTAGGCCACTAGACGATAGCACCAAGTTTTTTGCGATACTGCTATTGAGAAGAACACGCTTGTTTCTCAAAATCGGGTACAAAGGTACTGCTATTTTTTGATATACACAAATTTTGTCGCACTTTTTTTGCACTTTTTCTGCGTTTTTTCTCTTTTATGCCTTTTGCCGGGGTTTGTTTGTGGGTTTCGTTTTTTATTGGTAATTTTGCGCGAAGATTGAAATATGTATAAAATGCGGAGAATGGGCATTTGACATACTCCTAATTTTGACATACTCCTAATCACAACTATATAGCAATATAATACACAACTATTATATATAGCAATAATACACAACTATGTATAGTAGCAATATAATACCAACTATATAGCAATATAATAACTAATACTTCTTATACTCATAGAAACACAACACTGTCTATGAACACTAATTTTGGTTTTGTACGCGTGGCAGCGGCTGTGCCGATGTTGCGCGTTGCAGATTGCAAGTACAATGCACAACAAGTGAAACAACAGATTCTGGAGGCTGTCGCCGAAGGAGTGGAAGTGATATGTTTCCCCGAATTAACTTTGACGGGATACACCTGCGCCGACTTGTTTTTCACACAACAATTGCAACAGGATTCTCTCGCAGCACTCGAAGACGTGTGTGCGTTCACACGCGAGAAACCGATTATCGTGCTTATCGGTGCGCCTTTGCAAGTGGACAACAACCTGTTTAACTGCGCTTTCGTGATGACCGATGGCGAGGTATTGGGCGTAGTACCGAAAATCAATCTGCCAAACACCAACGAGTTCTATGAGAAGCGTTGGTTCACCTCCGGGCGTTTGGCGATAGAATATGCTTGGAATACGGTGGCACCGCGCATCGCAACCATTGAGATATGGAGCGGCGATGTACCTTTTGGTCCCGACTTGCTATTCTCTACCCGCAACTATAGTTTTGGCATTGAGATTTGCGAGGACTTATGGAGTCCTCTCCCTCCCTCCACACAGTTGGCTATCCAAGGCGCAGAAATCATCTTCAACCTATCCAGCAGCAACTGTATCGTGGGCAAGCACGATTTCCGCAGACAGATGATTACGCAACAATCCGCGCGAGTGCATTGCGGGTATGTCTATACTTCGTCAGGTTTGGGCGAGAGTACCACCGATGTAGTCTTTTCGGGTTCGACCTACATAGCCGAAAACGGCGATTTGCTCAGCGAAGGCGAGCGTTTTCAACGCGTGTCGGATATGGTCATTCAGGAAATTGACATTGAGCGTCTGCGCACTGACCGTCAGCGCAACACCAACTTCACCAAAGACAAGCACGGACACTACCGCAAAATCAACGTGGCTCCGTTGGAGCGCATGACCGATGATATGGAGTGTGTACAAACAGAGCCACTCCACCGCACTTTCTCCACCACCCCGTTCCTGCCAGCCAAGAACAAAGAGGACGACTATTGTATGGACGTATTCTCTATTCAGGCAAGCGGACTAATGCGCCGTTGGGAACATACCCACGCCGAGACTTTGGTGGTGGGCATATCGGGCGGATTGGATTCCACATTGGCACTGTTGGTGTGTGTGTTGGCTGCCGACCGTCTCGGTTACGACCACAAACGCGTTATAGGTATCACCATGCCGGGCTTTGGCACCACGGACCGTACTCGTCAGAACGCCCTCACGCTGATGGAGCAATTAGGTATCACCACCTACGAGATACCTATCCGAGATGTAGCGACACAGCACCTGAAAGACATAGGACAAGATATTGATAATCACGACGTTACCTACGAAAACGCCCAAGCACGTATCCGCACACTTATCCTAATGGATATGGCGAACAAGCACAACGGTATCGTGGTAGGTACAGGCGACCTGAGCGAGTTGGCTCTCGGTTGGGCGACCTATGCGGGCGACCAGATGTCGATGTATGGTATCAATGCCGGAATTCCCAAGACGCTGGTGCGTTACATGGTACGCTATGCAGCAGAGAACATGTTCGGCGAAGATATACGCCGCGTGCTTCTCGATGTGATTGCCACACCGGTTTCGCCGGAGTTGTTGCCCGCTGACGAACATGGCGATATAACCCAAATCACAGAGGACAAAGTAGGTCCATACGAGTTGCACGATTTCTTTATCTACTACTATCTGCGCTATGGTTTCACACGCGCGAAAATTGCATATATGGCATCATTGGCGTTTGCCGACAAGTACGACGAGGAGACGATTGCGCACTGGTTAGACCTATTCTTCCACCGATTCTACCAACAGCAATTTAAGCGCAGTTGTATGCCCGACGGTCCGAAAGTAGTGAGCGTAACTCTCTCTCCCCGTGGCGATTGGCGTATGCCGAGCGATGTATGCTGCCCACAATAATACACAAACAACGAAAAAAAACAGAATCTACACGAAGCATGACTATTGAAGAAAACATCTCTCTCCTCGGACACAACACATTTAATATGAGCGTGCGCGCGCGCGTGTGGGCGGAATATACCTCTGCGAGTGAATTGCAAGACCTGCTCAAACGCTATGCGGGACAACCGATGATGGCTATCGGAGCGGGATCTAACTTGTTGTTTACCAAGTACTTTGACGGTGTGCTTCTACATTCGAAGATGTGTCGTGCGCGTGCTTTGGGCGAAGACAATGACTATGTGGACATTGAGGCGGAATCGGGGCTTGTGTTAGACGAACTGATTGAGCAAATCGTGGATATGGGTCTCGGCGGATTAGAGAACCTGAGCCACATTCCGGGCGAGGTAGGTGCTTCGGCAGTACAAAATGTAGGCGCGTACGGAGTGGAGGCGAAAGATGTGATTGTAAGCGTCAATACTATCGAAATCGCTACCGGAGAGGCACGCACTTTCACCAACGAAGAGTGTCGCTACGGCTATCGCGACAGTATCTTCAAAAACGAACTCAAAGGGCAGTATATTGTTACAAGCGTGGTCTATCGTTTGCAAAAACATCCGGACTTACACCTTGACTATGGCAACCTGCGCGACCTCAACCCACAATCTCTGCGCGAGGTGCGCGAGGCAATCATTCATATCCGCAGGCAGAAACTCCCGGAGGTGAGCGAACTCGGTTCAGCAGGCAGTTTCTTCAAAAATCCCGTCATTCCTGTGGCACAATTTGAGGCATTGCGTGCGCAATACCCTACCATACCCCACTACGAAACTCCTAATGGTATCAAGGTGCCTGCCGCGTGGCTCATTGAGCAATGTGGTTGCAAAGGCAAGACCGTTGGTGGTGCGCAAGTCTTTGAGCGTCAGCCACTTGTAATCGTCAATGCCACAGGTACCGCCCTCCCTTCGGACGTTGTTGCTTTGGCACAATCCGTCTGCGATGCTGTATCTTCGCGCTTTGGCATATCTATCTTACCAGAGGTAAACTATGTTTAATTATGAATTATGAATTAAGAATTATGAGAGCATAGGAGAGAAGAAAGGCGGAGAAAACTCGCGGTCGCTGCGCGTCCAACGTCACATTGCGAGTTTTGCACCGAAAAAGAAAAAAAAATGCCGATGTACGAGGTACATTGGCATTTTTTAATGATAAATTATAATAGGGTTTTAGTTTCGTCTTTTTATAGTAACGTGAGTTCGAAATAACGAAAACCTATAAAACAAAAACGAACAAAATCTTGCTTATGGCGCAAGATGTGCTACGATTTGGGAACAAATACACGAAAAATTAAATCAAATATAGACAAATATATAGGAGAACAACAACTCAAATATCTATTATCAACAAAAATATGCGTTGTGTTTTATATCGAACTGACGTTATAGTAGGGTTTTGGCTTCGTCTTTGAGGGCGGAGAGGGCGACGGAATTTGGGGTTTCACCGTTGGTAGAATAGGCGGTGATTAGGGTTTTGGCATAGTCGAGGGTAGTGCTGCCTTCGGGCATGCTTGCCGCCATGGCGGTAACGAAAGCACCCATCTCGTCACGGGCGTGGATAATCTTGTCCCAGACTTCATCACTCACATATATCTGCTGGCTGAGATTATGCTCATACTCCAACCGGATAGTGCGCAACAATTGCGTCTGCGCCTCGATGAGCGTCATCTCCTGCAGATTCATATTCGCCAACATGTGCTCGGGGGTGGTGCGCTCCAAGAGCAATGCCAATCGTTCATACGCCCGCAGGCGAATGGGCGAGACTTCTTTTTGCGACAGGCGTTTCAGTTCCCATATACGTTTCTGTTGCTCGTTGTCATACATCTTGTGCATAACAATCCATGTAGCGACAAGCACAATCAGTGCGGGTATCGAATAGGCTAAAATCTCCATTGACTCCTTGTATATATTGAGTGAAAAGATATGGTATTACGAGTATAAAAAATACGGTGCAAAATTACGAAAAAAATAAGACTCTTGCAAATTATTGCAACAAATCTACTACTGCCAAGGCTGCCATTGCTTCGACTACCGGCACTGCTCTGAGTGCCACGCAGGCGTCGTGTCGTCCGGGTATGGTTTTGGCGATACTGGGTGTGGGCTTGAACACCGCTCTGAATGAGACGGGAGTTCCGTCGCTGATACCTCCTGCGATACCGCCCGAAATAGAGTTGGCTTCACTTCCGCGCAGGGCAATTCCCTCAAAACCGGTGCCATAATCGAAACCTTTGCAGGCGTTGATACTCATCACGGCAAACGCCAAATGGGCTTGCAATTTATCGAAAATGGGTTCTCCTGTTCCTATTGGCAGACCTGTGATGGTGCAGCGCACAATTCCTCCGATAGAATCTCCCTCGCTTTTCACCTGCCGAATAACCTCCTCAAAACGCTCCGGCTGCGTTTCCTGTCCCACTTGCACCAATTCTGCGCGGATATGAATTCCTTTGGTGCGCAACATCTGCTTGGCAATACACCCAGCCACCACTCGCGCTGCCGTTTCGCGGGCAGAGGCTCTTCCCCCTCCGCGCCAGTCGCGAATACCATATTTCTGCTGATAGACCTTATCGGCATGCCCTTCGCGATAGTGGTGTTTGAGCCATTCGTAGTCCTCGGGTCGCGCGTCTCGGTTGCGAATCAGGAAGGCAATGGGTGTGCCAAGCGTGATGCCATCTATCACTCCGCTGAGCCATTCCACCTCATCGGGTTCCCGTTTGGCACGCTCGGAAGCCCCGACTTTTCCTTGCCCTGAACGGCGAATCAACTCGCTTTGTATCAGTGCGAAATCGATTGCCAAACCCGCGGGGACACCATCTAACACGCCTCCGATGGCGTTGCCGTGTGACTCGCCAAAAGAGGTAAATACGAAATGCTTTCCAAAAGAGTTCATTGTCAAGTAGATTAAAGTTTGAAAGGTGTGTTTATGACCTAAATCGGGTTAGCAACCTCTCGGTATCCTCTCGTTTTTTTGCCATCTCGTTGCCGTCTCGTTGCCGTCTCGTTGCCGTCTCGTTGCCGTCTTTTTAACGTAATTTTACTATAATTGAGTGCTATTTGAAACAGCGAATTTTGCGGATTGGGCGAACAAAGACGCAGCCCCCCCGGACACCAGATCCGCGACCGACTCGCGATTGATCCGCGACCGACTTGCGATTGATCCGCGATAAAGTTGCGATTGATCTGCGATAAAGTTGCGACTGACTCACGATAAAGTCGTGCGACACATTGTTTCCAAACGGTTTGTTCTCAGCGAGGACAAAATTACAACAAAATTTGCATATTTGCAAAAAAAGCAGTAACTTTGCACTTTTATAATGAATAAGCAAACTTACCAATAGTATGAAAAAAACGATTCTTTCCATTTTGATACTCGCCGTAGTGGCAGTTCTTTGCACCTCGGCAGGCAAACGCCCCGTAACATTGTTTATGGTGGGCGATTCTACGATGGCTGACAAAGAAGAATTGGACATATCTCCGGAGCGTGGTTGGGGACAGTTGTTTCCGACTTATCTGACGGGTAACATTGTGGTGGAAAACCATGCTCGCAACGGACGCAGTACCAAATCGTTTATTGCGCAAGGTCGCTGGGAAGAGGTGATGAATAGAGTGAAACGCGGGGATATAGTTTTGATTCAGTTTGGACATAACGATGCCAAACAGTCGGACCCGGAACGATATGCCAGTATCTCGGATTATGAGGATAACTTGATGAAGATGATTGGCGAAGCGCAAAAGAAACACGCTCACGTGATACTCTGCACGCCTATCTCGCGCCGTTATTTCAAAGAGGGAGTGTTCTATCCTCGTCACGGAGGGTATCCTGAGGCTGCACGCCGTGTGGCAAAACGTATGAACGTTCCTCTGTTGGATATGGAAAAAGTTACCGCCGAATGGCTCACCAATATAGGTGATGAGCAAAGTAAGCAGTATTTTATGAACGTGGCTCCTGGCGAATGTCTGAAATATCCCGACGGCAAAACGGACAACACCCACTTGCGCGAAGCGGGTGCGTTGGAAGTGGGACGTATGGCGGCTGAGGAGATGAAGGCGCAGAATATCAAGTGGATAACAAAATATATCCGTTTTGACGGCGATGTGGTATATACCACCCCTTGCGGAGTATCGTATTAACTTGATAGCAAAATCTGAAGAACAACGTCTTTGGAAATGAAAAAGCAGATACTCTTTTTGTCCCTGATAATCTGTGCTTTGCCTGTTTTGGCGGAACGTATTGAACTATTCCCCTTTGGCGATATGGAGCAGTGGACGGTGCGCTATATCAAAGAATCGAAGATTTTAGGCGGGCAGACCAGAACTCTGTATTGTCTTGCTCCCACGGATACCATTCGCAAAAATGCACCTTATATATATGGTCAGAACGGCAGTCCCTGGTCGAGCAGCAACGCTTATGCCAACGTTATCGGCATTGAGAAGTCGGCATGTACGGCTGTTCCTGAACTGCGCAAAGACGGCAAAGGCACGTGTTGTCGTTTGAATGTAGCGATGTTGGAAGTGCGGGTGATGGGTATGATTGATATCCAAGTGGTAGCAGCCGGCACGCTCTTTACGGGGCGGACCATTGAGCCTATCACTAGCGTAAACGACCCCTATCGAAACATTGATTTTGGTATTCCTTTTACGGGGCGTCCATCGGCGTTAGTGTTTGATTATAAGTGTCTTATCTCGCCTGAGAACCGGGTTTGGTATGCCAAGGGCATGGGCAAACCACGTAAGCAGGAGGGACATGATGTGGCAGAAGCATACGTGTTTTTGCAGCACCGTTGGGAAGATAAAAACGGCAGTATCCATTCCGTGCGCGTCGGCACCGCATATAAGCGATTTGAGACTTCGCAACCGGAATGGCAGGAAGGATACCGTATCCCCGTGCATTACGGAGACATCTCTAATGAGCCGTGGTTTGAACCGTATATGGGCTTCAACCCGAATCAGCGCGCGATGAACTCCCGCGGGAAGATGGTGCATATTGAGGAAGAGGGTTGGGACGCCACCCTCGAACCGACGCACATCATTGTGATGCTCACTTCGGGCTGTTTTGAAGCCTTCGTAGGGCATACGGGCAATGTGCTATGGGTGGATAATGTTGGACTTGTTTATGATGATAAATAACCGTGTATAGTTGGTATTCCGTATCGATTTTAGATTGGTGTCTGATAGGCGCGTTGGCATTGGTATTCCTCTTTCAGGTGTATTTCTATGCGCGCTATATGGCTGCCCCTGCACGCAAGATTCGCCACGACAAAAAGGCTCATCCACCTGACATCCACCTGACATCCACCAGTGTTTCGCCGCGTGGGGTATCGGTGATTGTATGCGCTCGCAACGAGGGGAGAAATATAGAAGACTATTTGCAGGCGTTGCTCACACAGGACTATCCTCTCTATGAGGTGATAGTGGTGGACGATAGTTCGGAGGATAATACTTCTGCGGTGATAGACTCCTATTTATCACGCGATGCGCGCGTGCGCACGACCTTTGTTCCCCGTGAGGCACGTGTGGGAAGTTCTAAAAAACTGGCTCTCACATTGGCAGCGAAGGCAGCGAAATACGACTATCTGCTCCTCACGGATGCCGATTGTCGCCCCGAATCGACGCGTTGGATTAGCGAGATGATGGGTGGGTTTGCCGACCCGCAAACAGAGGTAGTATTAGGCTATGGCGCATATTTCCGGGACCATGCGAAGGTCAATCGGTTGGTGCGTTTTGATACCCTTTTCAACGGATTGCACTACTTGGGTGCTGCCATCTGTCGTCATCCGTATATGGGTGTGGGGCGCAACCTCGCCTATCGCAAATCGACCTTTTTCGAGAGCGGCGGGTTCTCTCATCTGATGAATGAGCAGACAGGCGATGACGATTTGTTTGTAAACCATGTTGCCACGCGCCAAAACACCGCCGTGGTGGTGTCGCGGGACAGTTTTACCTGGTCGGTGTCGAAACAGACGCTGCGCGATTGGTTGCAACAGAAACGCCGTCATCTGAGTGTGTCGCCGAAATATCGTGCTTCTACCAAGTTCCGTTTGGCGGTGGAGCCTGTTACGCGCGGACTTTTCTACGCCTTGCTTATCGCCATTGGTGTTTGCGGTTCGCCTGTATCGTGGATAGTTGCCGCCACTTTGTTCGGCGCACGGTTGCTGATGCAGATGCTGATTATAGATATATCCGCATTGCGTATGGGGTTGTCCCGGTTTGGATTGAGTATTCTTTGGTATGATATTTGCTTACCTCTTATATCGCTCTATATGCTTATCATTCAGCCACTTCGCCCCAAAATGAGATGGTAAGAAACAGATACAAAATAATTCATACAAGGTAACCCACACGCTGTAATTTACAGACCGTAACTTACACGCAGTAAAAAAAAACTTTAAGAACAATGGAAGAAAAAAAACTGAACATCAACCTGCCTGCCGATGTGGCAAATGGTACGTATGCTAACCTGACTATCATCGCTCACTCGCCCAGCGAGTTTGTTTTCGATTTTGTGCGTATGATGCCGGGTATGGAGCAAGCGAGTGTGAAATCGCGCGTTATTATGACGCCCGACCAAGCCAAGAAACTGCTTTTCGCTTTAGAGAACAACATCGCTCAATATGAAAAGCAATTCGGTAAGATACAAAATATAGGCGGACCTGTGCCGGGCTCCACTCTGCCGATGTCGTTTGGCGGTGGCGAGGCGTAAATCCGAAAATTACCGTATGAGAGAGGGGGGCTCCGTTAATTGACCATTTGAGAGGTTCGGTTCTCCGTTAATTGCCGTTAAGAGGTTCTCCGTTAATTGCCATTAATAAATCGTTAATTGATAGTTAATTTGGTAATTAATTTGGTAGTTAATTTCTCAGAGGGTAATAATTTACTGATTTACTGATTTACTGATTTACAAATTTATTTAATCATTAGTGCTATGAAAACTTTCCCTGCTTCTCAACTGATTATCAATGAGGATGGTAGCGTATTCCACCTGCACCTCAAACCAGAGTATTTGGCTGATAAAATTATCCTTGTAGGCGACCAAGGCCGTGTAGATATGGTGGCTTCGTTTTTCGACGAAGACAGTATAGAATGTAATGTGCAAAGCCGTGAGTTTCACACGATTACGGGTAAATTTCACGGCAAACGCATATCCTGTATCTCTACCGGTATAGGCACCGACAACTGCGACATCGTGATGAACGAGATTGACGCTTTGGCGAATATCGACTTTGCCACACGCACCGAGAAAGCCGAAAAACGCGTTCTCGAAATTGTGCGTATCGGCACTTGTGGCGGTATGCAGGAGGATATTCCTATCGGCACATTCCTTGTGAGCCAAAAATCGATAGGCTTTGATGGTGTGCTTGCTTTCTATGAGGACCGTGATAAAATTTCAGACCTTGGTTTTGAAAAAGCATTGGTTGATTTTATCGGCTACCCCAAGAAAGCCGCCGTACCATATATAGTGAAGGCCAACGAGGAATTGGTGGACCGTATTGCGAAAGACGATATGATGCGTGGTTGCACCATTGCCGCCAACGGATTCTATGGTCCGCAAGGGCGTGTCTTGCGCGTGAATATCGCCACGCCCGACATCAACGAGAAAATTACCAACTTCCGCTATGAGGGACAGCGTATCACCAACTACGAGATGGAAGGCTCGTGTATCGCCGGTCTGGCTCTCCACATGGGGCATAAAGCCATGACGGTTTGCTGCGTTATTGCACAACGCAAGGCAGAGGCTGCCAACACCGACTACAAACCGCGTATCAAAGAGTTGGTACACACCGTGTTGGAGCGTCTCTGATAATTATTCGCCTGTAACAATCCTTTCGTTTTTCGGGGATCGTTACAGGTTGATAAGGTCTCCGATGAAAGCATTTCAGTCTGTCGGACATTGTGTTTTGTCATCTATCGGGGCGAGTTTTAACCTTGGATTTAATCTAATTCCATATTACATAAATTTATATCTTTATGCGTAATTTATTTATTTCAATTACCATTGGCGCCACGGCACTATTGTGCGCGTCGTGCCAAAAGAATCAACCCAAAGAATTTAATTACAACGTGGACAAGTTTTACGATTTGGAAATTCTGCGTTACCAAGTGCCCGGTTTTGAGGAACTGACCTTGCAGCAGAAGACCCTTGCGTACTACCTCTCTGAGGCAGCGTTGCAAGGGCGCGACATCCTTTACGACCAGAACGGTCGGTACAACCTGCGTATTCGTCGTACGCTGGAGTCTCTCTACACCAATTATGCGGGTTCGCGCGACAGCGAGGAGTTCCTCAAATTGGAGAAATATCTCAAGCGCGTATGGTTCTCCAATGGTATTCACCACCACTACTCGGAGGACAAGTTCCTGCCCGAATTCACTCAAGAGTGGTTCTGCAACGCCTGCAAAGAGGCAAATGTGACAATTCCCGAAGAGATTCTGCCGGTGATGTTCGACCCCGCAGTGATGCCCAAACGTACGAACCAAGCCGCAGGTCAGGATTTGGTGCTGACCTCCGCCGGCAACTACTATGAGGGTGTTACGCAAGCAGAGGCTGAGGCTTACTATGCTGCTCACAAAGATGACTCGCCCGAACCGATGTGGGTGGGTCTCAACTCAAAACTGGTAAAAGAGAACGGAGAGGTAGTTGAGAAGACCTATAAGATGGGCGGAATGTACGGCGAGGCACTTGCAAAGGTGGTCTATTGGCTCGAGAAAGCCCTGCCGTATGCCGAAAACGATGAGCAACGCGAGGCTATCGAGAAGATGATTGAGTTCAACCGCACCGGCGACTTGCGCACGTTCAACGAGTATTGTATCGCATGGGTGAAAGACTTGGAAAGCCGTGTGGACTATGTGAACGGTTTTACGGAGGTTTATACCGATCCGCTCGGTATCACGGGTGCATGGGAGGCTATGGTGAACTTCAAAGATATGGAGGCAACCAAACGTACGTCGATCATCTCCGCCAATGCACAATGGTTTGAAGACCACTCCACCACGGACCCCAAATACAAAAAAGAGGAGGTGAAAGGTGTTAGCGCGAAGGTTATCACCGCCGTTATCCTGGGTGGCGACTGCTATCCGGCTACTCCTATCGGCATCAACCTGCCCAACGCCAACTGGATTCGCAAAGAGTACGGTTCCAAATCGGTTACCATCGACAACCTGATGCACGCTTACAACGAGGCCGCCAAGGGCAATGGTTTCAACGAAGAATTTATGATTGACGACCAGATACGTGAGCAATACAACCTCTACGGTGCTACTTGCGGAGACCTCCATACCGACCTTCACGAGTGTGTGGGACACGGTTCGGGCAAACTGCTTCCGGGCGTAAGCAAAGATGCACTGAAAGAGCATGCTTCGACCATCGAGGAATCGCGTGCTGACCTCTTCGGACTCTATTTTATGGCAGACCCCAAGATGGTAGAACTCGGACTGCTGCCTAACAACGAGGCATACAAAGCATTCTATTACCAACAGATGATGAACGGTCTGATGACTCAACTCGTGCGTATCGAGCCGGGCAAAGACGTGGAAGAAGCACACATGCGTAACCGCCAACTCATCGCTCAATGGGTATATCAACACGCCGCTAACAAAGAGGTGGAGATAGTAGAGCGCGATGGCAAGCACTACCTGCAAATCAATGATTATGACGGACTTCGCGGACTCTACGGTCAATTGCTGGCAGAGATTCAGCGTATCACTTCGGAGGGCGACTATGCCGCAGCCAAAGAGATAGTGGAGACCTACGCTGTGAAAGTGGACCAACCGTTGCACCAAGAGATTTTGGAGCGTTATGCCCACCTGAATCTTGCGCCATACAAGGGCTTTGTCAATCCTGTTTACACACCGGTGTATGACGCCGAAGGTAACATCACCGACGTAAAGATAGACTACACCGAGGGTTACGTGGAGCAGCATCTCCGTTACTCGCGCGACTACTCGTGGCTGCCGGACGTTAATTAATTATGAATTATGAATTAAGAATTATGGGGGCAGTGCTAATTTCGAATTATGAGGGGTGTTGCCTATCTATTTCTTGATTCTTAGTTCTTGGTTGTTGATTGGATATTGATTTACCCATATCGAAGTCCATTGCGAATCGATTGTTGATTTTGCAAGCCTTGAGTGGAGACGGACTTTTGTCTGTCTCCGCAGCCAACACTCCGGACGATGTACGTCTGCTACATGATGTTCTTTGCGATATGCCCACCCTATCCAAGGGGCAGGAGGTGTGTCTCTACAATTGTGGCACCACTATGCGTTTTCTGACAGCATATTGCGCGCAACTGAAAGGTTGTGATGTGGTTCTTACCGGCACGGAACGCATGAAGCAACGTCCTGTTGGTCAGTTGGTTACGACATTGCGAGAGTTGGGCGCGGACATAGAATATATGGGCGAAGAAGGATTTCCGCCGTTGCATATACGCGGCCAGGTGTTGCCCCGCCGTGTGGTGCATATAGAGAATCCGCTATCCACTCAGTTTGTATCGGCGTTGTTGCTTATCGGTGTCCCCGCTACCACCAATGTGTCTTCTCCTTATATATATATGACACAGCGGGTATGTGAAGAATACGCCCATTCGCATAGTTGCGAAATTGAATCCGATTGGTCTGCTGCTGCATTTTGGTATGAATATATAGCCTTACATGGCGGTACGTTGTTTTTGCGTGGGTTGCAACGATACTCGCTACAAGGCGACCGTGCAGTGGCAGACCTTTTTGTTCACTTCGGTGTGCTAACATCCTATCAATCAAACGGTATCGTCATATCGAAGACCGCTGAAACTGTATATCTCCCCCCTGATATTTCATTCGATTTCAGCCCCTGCCCAGACCTCTATCCGGCGGTGGCTATCACTTGTGAGCGTCTATCTGTGCGATTGGTGGCTACGGGTACTAAGTCGCTGACTATCAAGGAGTCTGACCGCCTGAAAGCCGTGGCGGAACACCGTGTTTGTGCCGACCATCGTATTGCCATGGCATTGTTGGCAGCCGATTTACCCTGCGACGATACGGGGTGTATATCTAAGTCTTATCCCGATTTCTATTCACAACTATGCAAGTTGAAAGAATCATACCACGGCGAGGGATAAACGACGAAAATCGCGGCAAGAAACATGCGCTCTATCGTCTAATATCCTCATCTACAGCCGATTATGTATGGTTGCAAGACGATGATATTGTTGCGCCTGCCGCGACGGACGAGGAGGTTTTGGCAGCGATAGGCGATGCCGATATGCTCATTTTGCCTTTGCGTATGGAGTCGGAGAATGTCCGTCCTTCTCTGCTGGAACGGTTGCAGATGGCGGAATATGCTGCTATTCAGCAACTTACATTGGAGTCGGCAGTGCGTGGGCATGCGGTGATGTGCAGCAGCGCGAATATGGTGGTGCGTCGTGAACGGTGGTTGGAATCATATAGGGACTTGCACCCCGAGACTGCGAGCGGGGACGATATGTTTTTGCTGGAATCGTTCAAACGACGCGGGCTGAAAATCATCACGCTTAACACTCAACTCTCAACTCTCAACAGCCCTCAATCTTCTCTCAACTTTCAACGCTCAACACTCCACTCTTTCAGTGCGATAGTTCGTCCGGAGACCTCGTGGCGGGCTTTTTTTCGTCAGCGTATGCGTTGGGCGGGGAAGGCAGTTGCTTATAGCGACCGGGATATTGTGGTGTGCAGCGGTTTGGTTACGGTTGGAAATGTGTTGCAATTTCTGTGTCCGGCTTTTGTTCTGGTGAAATTTCCTATTGATTACGGTTTCATTCGGCGTAGCGGGTCGGAGGTTTCGTTTGGGATTGCGTTGTTGCTGGCGTTGCTCTATCCGTATTATATGCTTGTGTGCCTTGTGGGGGGGATATTTCGTACTTGGTTTTCCACGCACCGGACATGGTAGAAAAACAATACGAGCCGATGTGTAACACACCGACCCGTATATGATATTCAAGCACTTACGTCCGTTTTTATTTCTCTTTTCTGCGTTCTGCGATTCTTTCGCGGAGGCGAGCGACGTCTTCTTCGAGGGTGGTGCGCCAGGTGCGACGGTCCTCTTCGGGGTCGTTGTCGGCGATGGCTTCGCGGAACATTTGTTCTGCCAATTCGATGGAATGCTCAATGCTGTATTGTTTGCCCGCCTCGGCATATTGAGGTTCCATACGTTTGCGTTCTTCGGGGTTGTCGAGCCAATAATCGATTGTCTTGGCGAGATCATCGCTGTCTCCGGGCAGGAAGAGACTGCGTTTGTCGAGAGCGAACTGTGGTGTTGCCGAGCGTGCTGAGTTGGCAATCACAGGAACTACACCGGTGGCGAAGGCTTCGATACATGAGATAGCCTCAATCTCGATGTCGGCGGCATGGACGTAGAGGTCGGTTTGTGCCAGCATATCGATGAGTTCCTCTTTGGTGAAGAAACGGAAGATAGGGGGGGTCTTCAGGTCTGCGCCCTGCTTCTCCAAATCGGCAAGGAGGGGTCCTTGTCCGGCAAAAATCAATTGGATGCGGTCGGCATACTTGCTTTTCTTGACAGCATCGATGATGACATCCTGTCGTTTCTCGACGGACAAACGCCCAATCATCATAATGACGATTTTGCCCGCGAGAGAGGGGGATTTCTCGGCGTCGCGGCGATAGGTAAAGTCGGGTTCGACACCATTGCTTATGACATGCAGTTTGGCAGTATAATCGTTGATTTTCAGTTGATTAGCAATAAACTGACTTGGGCAGTGGATATGCTTGAAATTGTTGTAAAAGACATCGCGGAAAGTGTGATACAAGGCACGATTGATGAGCGTGGCGTCCTTGAGTCCGATACTGGAAGTGATGTTTTCGGGCTGCACATGGAACGCTGCTGTGTGGGGGATACCCAGTTTCTGGCAGACTTTGAGCCCCTCGACAGAGAGGGAGAAGGGCATCATAAAATGCACTACGTCCGCCCACGAGATGGCATTTTCCAAGACATCTATTTCAGGCTTTCCGAAAGCCATCCCCTGTGCTTTGATGAGATTTTCACCTATAGGCGATTTCCATTCTGCCACTACATACTTATCCTCTGAAGGTGCGCCCGTGGAAACCACGCGGACTTCATTACCATGCTCGCGCAGGTGGGTAGCAAAGCGTTTTGCCGAGATAGTGGTGCCGTTGTTGGCGGCATCGAACTGGTCGATGACAAGTAGAATCTTCATATTATCAATTTGTTATGGTTTATATTTCTGTATGAATTATTAACTCTTATAGATATATTTTTCGTTGCGGTATAGTTTTTGTACCATAATCGTGAAACACGCAACTTATCATTTAATTTCATAATTTTACAACTATGACTTCTCCCCATCAACGTCTGAAACGGTTCTATATCGTTCTATTTATCCTCACTATTGTGTTGGGTGTCGCCAATGTGGTCTATCTGCTTTTCCAACCCGATGTAACGCTTAAAGCGGTGATGTTCTGCGGTTTGCAGTATGTGGCGATGTTGCTTATTCTGACGGTGCCTGTCATCTTGCGCAAGCGTTTTCTGCTGAATGTGCCATTGGTGCTGACGGTGGTGATAGCGGCTTTTGCGTTCACAGCCATGGTGTTGGGCGACGGACTGAATTTCTACGGTCGCTATCCGTGGTGGGACTCGCTGTTGCACCTGTTTTCAGGCGGAGTGCTCTCGTTTATCGGGCTTTGGATAGTGCATATCCTGCTATCTGATTCCGACCAAGTGGTATTCAACAACAAGTATTTCCTTGCCCTCTTCCTGCTGATGTTCTCGCTTGCATGCGGAGCCGTTTGGGAGATATGCGAATATACCTACGATGACCTATTCGGCACTAATACTCAGCAGTTTATGGAGACCACATCCGGCTCTATCTATACCGACCAAGATATTCCCCTCGTGGGGCATGAGGCGTTGCGCGATACGATGACCGACCTGATTCTCGACTTCATCGGAGGTCTGATAGTCGCCCTCTATGTGCTGTTCCGCCATGGTGCGTTTATGGAGAAACATTCCGGCAACTCGATATTGGATTCGCCATCGATTGTGGACGAGATAGAGACGTCCAATTCGGTAGAACATCAGTTGGCGGAGGCGGCTACCAAAGAGAAAAGCACTCCCAACGACACTACAACAAAGACCACCTGATAATTGGCACGCAAAATGCGTGCCAATTTTTTTGTTCTCCGTTAATTGCCGTTAATAGTTCGTTAATTTTTCATGTGGCATAGTTGGGAAACAAATACACGGAAAATTTAATCAAATATCGACAAATATACTACGGGGGAAACGTTAATTAGCGTGTAATTGGACGTTAATTTTTTAGGAACATATAATTTGCCATATAATTGAACCATTAAATTTCCATGCGGCATGGTTAGGAAACAAATACACGGAAAATTTAATCAAATATAGACAAATATACTACAGGGGAAACGTTAATTAGCGTGTAATTGGACGTTAATTTTTTTAGGAACATATAATTTGCCATATAATTGGACCATTAAATTTCCATGTGGCATAGTTGGGAAACAAATACACGGAAAATTTAATCAAATATCGACAAATATACTACGGGGGAAACGTTAATTAGCGTGTAATTGGACGTTAATTTTTTTAGGAACATATAATTTGCCATATAATTGAACCATTAAATTTCCATGCGGCATGGTTGGGAAACAAATACACGGAAAATTTAATCAAATATCGACAAATATACTAC
>JBNMHB010000047.1:0-17446 GCA_050872525.1 Bacteroidales bacterium
AAGGGAATCGGGTGCAAATCCCGGACAGTCCCGCTGCTGTGAGTTTATAATGGAAAGCCTTATATGATAAGGCGTGTTTCCACTCTGTGGCAAGAATAGTCACTGTCGGAGGTCAACTTCGATGGGAAGGCGCGACAGAGCAAACGAGTCAGAAGACCTGCCTGCATCATCGTCAAATCGGCTTTCGAGGAAAGAGCAAGAGACACATACTCCCCATACCCCGTTGAGGGGGCATTTGGTGTGAGCAGAAACCCTTATGTACAGAGGGTGGATTGGTCTTGTATGCCGTTTGACGAAGTCAGACGGCATATTTTTGTATATATACGCAAATTAACGAATATAACTAACAACATGAAAACAAAATTTACAACAATGTGTGTCGCTCTGCTGATGGGAATATCAGCGTGGGCGCAGACTGCAACCGTTTCTATTTATGACGATTGCAACAAAAACGGAAAGAATGAAGATGTCCGTCCTGCAACGGAAGAGGATGCGAGAGCCATTGACCTTGGTTTGCCAAGCGGACTGAAATGGGCGTCGTGCAATGTGGGAGCAGAGACTCCCGAAGGCTATGGTGATTATTATGCGTGGGGTGAAGTTGCACCCAAAGAGGACTACTCGTGGCCAACGTACAAGCATGCTAATGGTGATAAGAACAAACTCACCAAGTACTGCAATAATACCAGTTTCGGAAACAACAACTTTACCGACGACAAGACCATTCTTGACCTCGAAGATGATGCTGCTTATGTTAAGTGGGGGGATAGTTGGCGTATGCCTACCGATGCCGAATGGACAGAGTTGATCGAACAATGTACTTGGACATGGACTACCCAAAGCAATATCAATGGTTACAAAGTAACAAGTAAGACAAATGATAATTCCATATTTCTCCCTGCTACGGGGTATCGCGCTATGAAGAATCTTAATAGCGTCGGCACCAACGGCAGATATTGGTCTTCATCGCTCACACTGAACGTTACGTCCAATGCGTGGAGCGTTCAATTCGCTTCGAATTCCGTGAATAGAAAAGGAAACACTCGTGCTTATGCTATATCCGTTCGCCCTGTATATATGCCGATACCGGCGAAAGAACTCACACTTTACGCTAATGATTGCGAGAGTGCAAATGTGATTACATGTGATGCCGGACAGCAAGTGGAGGTTACTGCCGTGCCTGCTAATGAGAATCGACGCTTTGTACAATGGAGCGATGGCAATACTGATAATCCACGTACCCTCACACTCACAGAGAACATAACCCTGACGGCTAATTTTGAAGCAGCCACGCCTACCGCTATGGAGCAAAATGCAGATAATCAGGTTGCTACAGCGAAGAAAATTGTTCGCAATGGGCAAGTGCTTATCCTGCGTGATGGCAAAATCTATACCGTTACGGGAATAGAAGTGAAAGAATAAAAGTCTGTTGAAGTAGGTAGAATTGTATATAGAAAGTACAGGTATTTCTTCAAATATAAAAAGTCAGGTCTGTGGGCATACTCTTCTGCCATGGATGTATGTCCACAGACTTGCTTTTTGAACCTCGCAACATTTCCTTTCCTTCTCTCGGAGAAGATTACACAGACAAAAAAACTATCGGTGTATAGTCTATTCTTGGCGCTTCATCCCAATTCCATTCAATCATATACAAGTCTTTTGACAATCACACATACATATTTATAGACGACTTCACAGGCACAAGAAATGATGGCAACCGGTAGAAAACAACTTAAATTTATATAACTATATGAGATTAAAAACAACTCTTGTGGGTATGCTTATCGCACTCTGTGCCGGCATACCGAGTGTGGTAAAGGCGGCGACTCCTATTGACAGCACCTATGCCACAAAAATGATTGAATGTCTGCCCGCCCCGGGGCAGTTTGTTGGGTCTCTCACCGTGCCCAATGAAACGTATTGTGTCGGTGAGGACGGCGGTATGGTGTCGTTAGGCGGCTTTGGCGGGTACATCGTGCTCGAATTTGCCAAGCCTATCGTCAACGATCCCCACAACCCCTACGGTGTGGACTTCACCATCCATGGCAATTCTTTCATTGCCAATCTCTATGGGGTATGGACCGAACCGGGCGCAGTGATGGTGATGAAAGATGAGAACCACAACGGACTGCCAGATGACACATGGTATGAGTTGGCAGGGTCGGACTACTACCTCTCGACCACCAAGAAGAATGTCACCATGACCTACTACAACCCTCACTACCTGAAACGTCACACTATCCCATGGAAGTTGGACGATGGTACCACGGGTGCTATGCGTACCAACCAATTCCACAACCAGTCGTATTTCCCTGGAGACTACGCTTTCAACTGTGGTCGCGACTCCATCTCCTACACGGGTACTATCATTCGCGGCTGTGCCGACCTGAGTACGCCGAGTTACATTGAGAACTACCGCGCACAACTCTTCGGCTATTGCGATGCCAAAGGTGCTATTCGCGATGAGGTTCACAACCCCTACACCACTACCATGGCACGCGGTGGCGACGGCTTCGACCTCGACTGGGCGGTGGATAAGGACGGCAACTACGTGCAACTTGACACCGTACAGTGGGTTAAGGTATATACCGCCCTCAACCAAGACTGTGGTTGGTTAGGAGAAATATCTACCGAAGTGACATGGGCACAGCGCGTTACGCCGGACCCTAACTATGTACATCGCAACTACTACTCGCACTATATCGGTCTCACGCAGTTGAAAGCCCTTGTAGGTCAGCCTATTCAGTACGAAGGACTCCTGTTCAAGAACGGACGTCCCTGCAACGAAGGCACACCCCATTGGAGCCTCTCCAACGACAGTTGCGGTACTATCGACCAGACGGGTAAATTCACTCCCACACACGGTGGAGAGGTGTTTGTCCGCTTCACCCAATTGGCCCAGTGCGACGAAAAGGACACTATCGTTGTGGCACAGGACTCTGTGCGCCTGCGCGTGGTAGAACTCACCGATGTCGTACTCGAGATGGAGGGTAACGCTTCGGCTGCCTCCAACGACAGCACCTCGCTCTATGTAGGCGAGTACACCTTCATCACCGCGCAGAGTGTGGACAATATCGGCGACTACCTCAACGGTCTCAAATCCAACCGCTACACCTACGACACCTACACATGGACAGCCTCCGACCCCACTATCGGTAGCATCGAGAACGGTCTCTTCCATGCTGACAAGGCAGGCCGCACCATGCTCTATGCGCGTTCAAACAGCAATCCTGCGCTCTATGACTCTATTCTCGTGATTGTCAACGAGCCTCAGGTACTCCTCAAGTCCAATCCTATCGTGCAGAACTACAAGACCCCCGAAGAGGAGTACGAGACTTACGACATATTCGATGCAGGAGGTGCCACCGTCTCCGTGAAGTCGGCTACACCGTATGGCAAGAAAGCAGACATCGAGTGGGATGCTAACGACGAAATCCTGTATGTAGAGTTCGCCAAGGATGATTTTGGTTATGACACCGTTGACTTCGTAGTACGTGCCTTCAACCGCGACTTCAACCTCACCGTACCTTTCCGTTACCACGAGGGCGACATGCAGCCTGCCAACAAGAAGATGCTCTTCGTCAATGGCGGCGTCTTCGGCGGCAGCAAGAAGACCGAACTCCTTGCCTATGACACACAAACCAAGAAGACAGCGAGTGTAGGTGCAGTGGACGCTCATTCCGTACAGGATATGATTGTGGACGGTGCGTATGCCTATGTGGCTGCGGACAACTATATCACCCGCTTCAACCTTACAAACAATGAAGTAGTGGCTACCAAGTACTGCCAGGACACCACCTTACTGGACGACGGCATGGGCCAGTCGGGCAACGGCTTGAACAACAAGATGGCTGTTTACCGCAACTGGCTGCTCGTTACCCGTCAAAACAGCGGCGGTGCACCTGAGGATGGCTACAACGTACGCGTTTACAACAAGACCGACCTCTCGCTCGTCACCAAGGTGCCTGTATCCGACCAGGCTACCGACATTGCCGTTATCGACACCATGGCGTATGTGATGATTAACGGCGGTTGGGCAGGTACCACAAGCAGCATGGCGGTTATCAACCTCAATACCCTCAAGTTGGAGAAAGAAGTGCCTATGGGTGAGGCAGGTATCAACGTCAGCATGATGATTCCTAAGGACTCTATCATCTATTGTGTGCGTCGTGATAATAAGGTTATGTCGTCTGCTGTATTGGCATTCAACACGCGCACACAAACTTTCACCGAGACGGCGACCAATCTGCCAATCGATTATTCTTCTGCTCCCGCAGCAATCGACCCGATGACGGGCGATAGCCTGATGCTTGCTACCGAAACCGGTTTCCGCGCATACAATACCAAGACCGGCGTTACGGCCAAAACCGAAGTGATGACCACGCCTACTATAGGACTCGCTCCGATGGCAAGTACTCGTGATACCGAAACAGGCGAATACTATGTGGCGTATGGCTCATGGAGTGGCAACGGCGAAGGACGTATCTACAATGCGGATTTCACACCCGCAGGTACCTTCACGGGCGTAACTGTAAGTCCGGAATCCATGGCGATGTGTCCGAAAGTAGAACGTAATGACGCACCGAAACCCAAGGATGGAAAGGGTGTTGCCAACAAGTTCAACTTGGACGAGACTACCACCTACCTGCAAACCAAACAGGTATGGCCGAGCGACTTTACCGATACGGAAGGCAATATCGACAACGTGTACATCAAGAACTGGGTGCCTTACGCTGATATGATGACCTACAACCTGAGGACCACCAACAGTGCATCAGTAACCTTCCGTTTCCCCGAGTCGCTGAAGGGTACATTAGGTAAGGACTCTGTCGTTCACATCTATGCAGAGGTCATCGACAAGTACGGTATGAACTACGAATTCGAGGCATACACCGTCACCATGCGTCCTGCTATCTATGCCATCTATCCGCACCAGATAGCCGACATCACCGTACAGACAGGGGCTGAGGATATGTCTGTCTCACTCGCCGATGCCTTCACGTGGAAGACGCCTATCAACAAGAACACTACCAAGTTCGTGAAGAGCGTCAAGGAGAACACCAACGCCGAACTCGTTACCGCAGCATTTGCCGAGGACAACAACGATGAACTCCTGCTCTCCTTCGCAGAAGGCAAAACGGGTATGGCTGACATCACCATCGAGCAGACAGGTACATATCAGCAGAATTCAAGTGCACCTGTTTATAGCAAGTCCGCTACCAATACTTTCCGCGTTATTGTACAAGATACTCCGAGTGGTATCAATGACGTCAATGCAGAAAATAGTCTGGTGGCATATCCGAACCCGTTTGTGGACTACCTGAATGTGAATCTCACCGAATCGGGTACAATCCGTATCTACGATTTGTCGGGCAAGTGTGTAGCCATCGTGATTGGTCATGCAGGTGTTAATACTATCCCGACCTCTACTTGGACGGAAGGTGTATATATCATCAAGTGCAACAACCTCACTGCCAAAGTGGTGAAGTAACCCTCTTATATCGAAGCAAATGTGTCTATATCGAAGCAAATGCGTCTATATCTAAATAAAGACAAAGAAAGAAACATTTGAAATCTTATCCCAAAAGCATCTGATATTTAGTAAAAAGCATCTGATATTCAATTAGAGTATATCTCGATGTAATCTCTCCAAAGGACTGCCCCACACCTCATCGGGCAGTCCCTTTTTTCATACCTCTTCCCGCCTCTTTCCCTCCCCCTAAAAAAGCGTGATTTCGTAATGGCTCATATATTTTTGAATTTCTCCGGTTTGCCCAAAAAGACGGCAACGAGACGGCGAAAAGAGCCGTCCCCAAGCAGACTGTCATAGTTAAAATCCCCTCCAACCTATCAACGCCTAAACCATAACTTGTGTATTTCAAAAAAAAGCAGTAACTTTGCGCGGAAATAGAAACTGAACGAAATATACTATGTTTGATAATTTATCAGAACGATTAGAACGCTCTTTCAAAATCCTGAAAGGTGAGGGGCGTATCACAGAAATAAACGTTGCCGAGACTGTCAAGGATATCCGCAAAGCATTGCTCGAAGCCGATGTTAACTACAAGACGGCGAAGCAATTCACCGACCGCGTCAAGGAGAAAGCATTAGGTCAGGATGTGCTGACCGCTGTCCGCCCCGGACAGTTGATGGTCAAGATTACGCACGACGAGTTGGCAGATCTGATGGGCGGAGAGGCGGCAGACCTCAACCTCAAAGGCACGCCGGCAATCATCCTGATGTCGGGTCTGCAAGGTAGTGGTAAGACCACTTTCGCTTCGAAACTCGCGAACTATCTCCAAACCAAGAAAGGCAAACGTGTGATGATGGCAGCCTGCGACGTCTATCGTCCTGCGGCTATTGAGCAGTTGCGCGTGCTTGGTGAGCAAATCAACGCAAAGGTTTATACCGAAGAAACTGAGACCAACCCCGTGCGTAAAGCACAAAATGCCATCGCGGAAGCCCGTAAGTATGGCTACGATGTGGTCATTATCGACACCGCCGGTCGTCTCGCTGTTGATGAGCAGATGATGCAAGAGATAGCGGCTATCAAGCAGGCTATCCAACCCACCGAGACTCTTTTCGTGGTGGATGCCATGACCGGTCAGGACGCGGTGAACACCGCCAAAGAGTTCAACGACCGTATTGATTTCGATGGTGTCGTTCTGACGAAATTGGATGGTGATGCCCGTGGTGGTGCTGCCCTTTCTATCCGCTCGGTGGTCAACAAGCCGATTAAGTTTATCGGTACGGGCGAAAAGATGGATGCCTTGGATGTCTTCCACCCCGCACGTATGGCAGACCGTATCCTTGGTATGGGTGATGTGGTCAGCCTCGTAGAACGCGCACAAGAACAATACAACGAGGAAGAGGCACGTCGAATCAGCAAACGTATTGCGAAGAATCAATTCGACTTCAACGATTTCCTTTTGCAACTCAATCAGATAAAGAAAATGGGTTCGATGAAGGACCTGATGGGGATGATTCCGGGTATGGACAAGGCCCTCAAGGGTGTAGAAATATCCGACGATGCCTTCAAACCCATCGAGGCAATCATCTCTTCTATGACGCCTGCCGAGCGGGCTAACCCCGCATTGCTCAATGGCTCCCGCAAAGAGCGCATCGCCAAAGGTTCAGGCACAAGCATCGTGGAGATTAATCGTTTCCTCAAGCAGTTTGAACAGACCGGTAAGATGATGCGCAAAGTCCAACAAATGCGCCGCAGATAAGACAATTTGTAAATTTACACACTCGCAAATTTACAAATTGACGATTGTATGGATATTTTAGATAAAATAGATGGCTTGGAGGCAAAGTTTCACGAGGTGAGTCTGCTCATTACAGACCCCGCCGTGATTGCGGATCAAGCGCGTTATGTGCGTCTCAACCGTGAGTACCACGACTTGGAGCGTGTCCTTGCTTCGGCGGATAAATACAAAAAAGCAGTCCGCGATTTGGACGAAGCCAAGCAACTCTTCTTCAACGAATCCGACCCCGAACTCAAAGAGATGGCGCGGGCGGAGATAGACTTGCTCGAACCGCAGATACCTGCCCTCGAAGAGGAGGTAAAACTCATGCTCCTGCCTCAGGACCCCGAGGACGGGAAGAATGTAGTGATGGAGATTCGCGGGGGGACAGGAGGTGACGAAGCCGCCCTGTTTGCGGGCGACTTGTTCCGTATGTACACCAAGTATTTTGAATTGCATGGATTCAAATACACTGTTTCGTCAGCCTCCGAAGGCGCAGTAGGTGGATTCAAGGAAATCATTTTCAACGTCTCCGGACCAAACGCCTATGGCACACTCAAATACGAGTCGGGTGTCCATCGTGTTCAGCGTGTGCCTGCCACCGAGACTCAGGGACGTGTCCATACCTCTGCTGCCACTGTGGCGGTCTTGCCCGAAGCCGATGAATTCGAGGTGCATATCAACGAGGGAGAAATCCGTTGGGAAACGTTCCGTTCCGGTGGCGCAGGCGGGCAGAACGTGAATAAAGTGGAGTCCGGTGTGCGTCTGCGTTATAATTGGAAGAATCCTAACACCGGCGAGGTGCAAGAGATTCTCATCGAGTGTACCGAGACCCGCGACCAACCTAAAAATAAGGAACGCGCACTCGCGCGCCTGCGCACGCATATATACGACAAGGAACATCAGAAGTATATCGACGATATCGCTGCCCGTCGCAAGACGATGGTCTCCACGGGCGACCGGAGTGCCAAAATTCGCACGTACAACTACCCGCAAGGTCGTATCACCGACCATCGTATAGGCTACACGGTCTATAACCTCCAAGCCTTTATGGACGGTGATATTCAGGGAGTTATCGACGCTCTCACAGTCGCCGAAAACGCGGAACGCCTCAAGGAAACCGAGTTATAGTTCTCCACTTACCAATTGGCAGTATGTATCTCTTTTATACCCCCGACATAGCCGTCTCTCATTGCCTCTCTGAGGAGGAGTCTGCCCATTGTGTGCGCGTGTTGCGTTACGATAGGGGAGATACTATCTTGCTTACTGATGGGCAGGGTACGACCTACACGGCGCGTATCACCAACCCTCACCCGAAGCATTGTGAGTTTGAGATTATCAGTAGTGAGAAACAGCAGAAGTCTCATCCGTTCCATTTGCATATCGCCATCGCCCCCACCAAGAATATGGAGCGACTGGAGTGGATGGTAGAAAAATGCACCGAGATAGGTATCGATGAGATTACGCCTTTGTTGTGTCGTTTCTCCGAGCGTAAAACACTCCGCACCGACCGATTAGAGAAAATCATCCTTTCGGCGGCGAAACAATCGCTTACGCCATACTTGCCTGTGTTGCACCAACTGACAGATTATGAGTCGTTTATGCACGAGTTTGCCCGCGACATTCATCCCGAAACCGATAAGTTTATCGCCCATTGCTACAAAGAAGACAAACGACTTTTGAAAGACTTGATTATCCGTGGTCGCGATGTGCTGGTGCTGATTGGTCCCGAAGGTGATTTCTCGGAGCAGGAGGTAAAGAGAGCGTTGGAAGAGGGTTTCCGCCCCGTTTCACTGGGCAATTCTCGCCTTCGCACGGAGACTGCAGGCGTCGTCGCCTGCCATACTGCCATCTTGCTCAACGAGTAGTCGCGCAGAATATATATCCACAAGTCGCACAGAATAGATTTACAAATACCCTCGCAGAATTATGCTGTTGTTATCAATAATAAAAAAACTGATAGCCTTGGATATGCAGTGGCTGACTGCCATCAACGGTTGGCATGCCAAGTGGGCGGATACGCTGATGTGGTATATCTCGCAGAGTACCACGTGGTTACCGCTGTATGCTATCCTCGTGGGGCTGATTATTTGGCGATTTGGTATTCGCCCGTATCGGAAAAACAAGAAGAATTACAGAACCTATATCCTCCACTGCTTGTTGATTTTCGTTGCTTTCGGTATTGCGGTCGGGGGAGCCGATTTCATCTCATCGGGTATCATCAAGCACGCTGTCTGCCGTCTGCGCCCCACACACGAACCCGTGCTTTCGGGGATATTGCATATCGTGCATGGCTATCGGGGGGGGATGTACGGTTTCGTGAGTAGTCACGCCGCTAATACAATGGCGTGCGCTCTGCTTTTCAGCCTTATCTGGCGAAAAAAAGCAGCACTTATCTTGCTGCTTTTTGTATTGCTCAATTGCTATAGTCGGATGTACCTTGGCGTGCATTATCCGCTTGATATAGTGGGGGGACTGATTGTCGGAACACTCACTGCGTTATTTGCTTACACGGCTCTACGCTGGGTTGCGAGGTTTGTACCGAACAAGGGTTCGTCTTCGGCATCCGACCCAAAGGAGTCTGTGGACGACGCGGACCCTGCATTTGGTGATTCATAAATTGCTCATATTGTTGTCTGCTCAGTATTTCTTCCAACTCGGCATACAACTGTTGCAGGCGGCTCAAGTCTTCTGCGCGAGTATTGCTCACCATACGCATACGCGCATATTTCAGGTGCAATCGATAGATAGTATCTATCTTGGCACTATCGCAGATACTCAGTTCGCGAACCAACATCTCGGTCTGCTTCTTGGCTATCTCTTCAGGCTTGCGTTGCGGATAGTCAGGTTCAGGAGGTTGCGCAACGGCGTGCAATGCCGATAGTATCAATATGGAAAAAAATAATAATCGTTTCATTCTGTTTTTTGTTCCGCAAAAACTATGCCACTAAGACCCGAAATATGGATTGCACAACGCCTTTATTTTTCGCAGCAGGCGTCTGAAACCTCCGCGGCACGCTCGTCAAGACCTGCCGTGCGCGTGGCATTAGCAGGTATCATCATTGGTGTGATGGTTATGATTATTACCATCTGCGTTGTCATCGGATTCAAGCAGACTATCACTGATAAAGTAGCGGGCTTTGGCTCTCATATTCAGATAGTTAACTTCGATAACAATAGCACCTATGAGATGCAACCCATTGCCGTCTCCGATTCTATGCTCACTGCTTTGCGCGCTTTTCCGCATGTAGCATCGGTGCAAGTCTTTGCCACCAAACCGGGTATCGTCAAGACCGACGACGCTTTCCAAGGCATCGTGTTCAAAGGTACGGATTATTGGAACTATTTTGCTGCTAATCTCATCGAAGGCACCCTCCCCGAGAAACCTAACGATGTGATTATCTCCGAGTTACAAGCCAAACAACTCTCCTTGCATGTCGGCGAATCCATGCTCAGTTATTTTGTGGACGAGGCGGTACGTGTGCGCAAACTGCATATCACGGGTATCTATTCTACGGGCTTTGGCGACTTCGACCAAATCTTCGTTTTGGGCAATATAGATGTAGTGCGTCGTCTCAATGGGTGGGACGAAAACGAGGTGTCCGGCGTTGAGATTTTGGTGGATAATATACGCCATTTGGACAACACTGCCGACCAAGTCTATTTTGCCACGGTGAACCATTTGGACGAGAACGGTTACAACCTCTACTACGTCCAAACCCTGCAACAACTCAACCCGCAAATCTTCGCATGGCTCGATTTATTGGACATGAATGTGGTGGTGATAATTCTCCTAATGCTCTGTGTATCAGGATTTAGTATTATATCCGGACTGATTATTCTCATTCTCGATAGTATCCAACTTATTGGTGTTCTCAAGGCATTAGGGGCTGATAATCATTTTGTGCGTCGTATATTTATTTCCGAGGCAACAATGCTTATTGGTAAGGGTGTTTTTGGGGGCAATGTATTGGGCTTGGGATTGTGTGCCATTCAGTATTTCACGCATATTTTGCCTTTGGAAGCCTCCACCTACTATGTCAATTATGTGCCAATCGCCTTCCCATTGGGGTGGTGGCTTCTGCTCAATATCGGTACGATAGCCGTCTCGCTGCTCATCATGTTTGCCCCTTCCGCCATCGTCACCAAAATCAGTCCCGCCCGCGTCATGCACTTCGAATAGTCAATAATCACACATCCAAAGAAATAACCAATGAAAAAGTTGTTCTTTTTAGTTGTGTGTTACCTATTGGGTATCAGCAACCTTTCCGCCCAAAACGTAGAGGGTGAAAAACATTATTCTCACTTGTGTATTTACATGTTCACCTATTGTACCATTTGATGACACCGAATTTGGCGGAAAAGAAACAGACCCTAACCGTTTTGGTGCTACCATCAATGGCAAAGACCTTTCTATCGTTTTGCTCAACAAATAAACATTATGAAATCATATCATATACAAATCTTACTGCTTACAATCATTGTCCTTGCTTGCACAGCTTGCCAAACAGCCAATAAACCATTGGAATGTACAGGTGAAGGAAGTTATAAATATGCAGAGTGTAACACATGCTGTATGTGTTTCCGTGCCAATATGGGCAACTCTTTTAACGAGGCATTAGATTCTGTGCAACGTGTGGATCGGATCTTCTTTCAAGATTTAATAGACAATTACAATGTTGATTTTACCAAGTCATATTTGCATTTTGATACGTTGCACGTACTGGATTTTACCCTTGACGAACGAAAGTTTATACAAGTGTGGTACTATGCATACATAAGGGATTATCAAGAAGCAATGCCTATATTTGATTATGGTGTAGTGGATACCAAAGGTGATGTCTATCGTATTAACTATCCTAATGACTAAAAAATCATAAAATAATCACATTACAATTTGTGTATATTCTGCAAAAGATGTATCTTTGCGGGCGAAACATTTTGGGTCAGTATAGTTTTTGTCTCAATAAGAAACCATTTTTGCGGAATATATACAATCTTTATTTATGTAATTATGAAAAAGTCTATTATATTATTTATCAGCCTTATATGTGCAGTTTTTTCTGTGGCTGACAATTATTTTGTACAAAATCAGGTATGGTCGTATCAAGTTACAGATTTTTGTGATGGTGGTGATACCCCAAAAGAATTTATACAGCAAGTAAAAATTTCCGGTGAAACCCAAATCAATGGTACAAAGTATATGTTGCTTGGTGATATTCCTATCCGTGAAAGTGGTACAAAGGTATTCGCCTACTATGATAATAAGGAAATCCTTATCTATGACTTTGGACTCAAAGTAGGTAACAAGATAAACTCTTCGTATCTTATGGGTGATACGGAAGGACAGGCAACTGTAACTGCTGTTGATTATGTCACACTATTGGACGGGCGCGAGGCAAAACGTATTCAATATAACAACCGTTCTGCGGATATTGAATATATAGGTTCGACCTCCAACGCGGGCGTATTGGCACCGCTCTATGGTGAGGCAATACTACCTTGTGGCGGACAGGATTTCCTTTGCTGCTCAATAAATGGGAATCCTATTTATGAGGTATACACCGGTAGTTGTAATGTAGATACCGATTTGCAAAACGCAGCCGTAACAGATAAACCTATCAAATACCTACAAGACGGTCACTTATTACTCAAAATTGGCAATAGATGCTATGATGTATTAGGAAATTTAATCAGTAAATAACATTCTGCAATAAAAATAACATAAAAACTTGTGTGTGTGCTGCAAAAGATGTACCTTTGTAGGTGGGTGATAGGTCAGTATTTCTGCCTTTGGGGTGTCTTTTGTAGAATATACACAGTTTGTTTTATAATTTTATGGAGATATTGTTATGAAAAACTAAATCTTTTGATGTTTCTATGCATTGCAGTTGCAACAAGTACTTATGCACAGATTACCATCGAAAATTGGCAAATCGGTGTAGTAAATGGCAGTGATGGTACATTAGGTGTACCCACAACGAGTGATAATCCTAAATTTACAGAACCAATAGTGAGCATTACACAGGAAGGGAAAGTGGGTATTGGAACTTCTGCGCCACTTCAGGATTTACACGTTGTAGGTGGAAATATAATGATTTCCAAGACTTCAACCAAAACACGTGCGGATGGCTCGAATAATGGCTCTATTTTATTTGGAGCAGATGTAAATGATAAGGACAAAAATAGTCGTCGTGGTAGTTGGGGAATAGAATATGTTTCTACAGATAGCGAAGGCTATGGACTTAATTTTTGGAAAGTAGGTGGTTTTAATTATGCACTTTTCTTGCAGAACAATGGCAATATCGGTATTGGCACCAAGTCTCCGGCTTACAAGTTGGATGTCATTGGTACTATTCGTGCAAGAGAAATTCTTGTGGACTTGAATGGTGTTGGTGGTGCAGACTTTGTGTTTGATACCAACTATCGCTTGCGTCCGTTGAGCGAGGTGCAGTCGTTTATTGCAGAAAACAAACACCTGCCCGAGATACAATCTGCCAAAGATATGCAGCAGAACGGTGTAAGTGTCAATGAGTTGCAGTTCCAACTCCTGCAAAAGATAGAGGAACTTACCCTCTATATCATCGAGCAAGACCAACAAATCAAAGACTTGCAACAAAAAGTGGAACAACTGCAACAATAACGGATTATGAAAACAAAACATTTTTTTGTAGTTGCCTACATATTGTGCGCACTATGCATAATCGGTTGTAACCGTCAGCCGTTTACAAACCCATATTCGGATTATGTAACTGTGATCAAGTTGGATAAACCCGAATACAAACAGTATGTATTAGCGTTTCAAAGTGGATATGCGGGCAAGGCAGATTTGTCAGGAAGTGGAAATATCTTTGACGACGGCACATTACCCTATTGGGATTTGGCAGATGACTATCTGTTGATCGATTGGCGTTGGTATATGTTCCCTCGTTACGAAACGACATATTTGATTTTTGAACCTTGGACAGAGCAGAATACATATGCTTTCGGAGATGGTTGGAGTTTGGATACATGCCAGTATATCAAAAATCCGATTAAACGGAGATATAATATTGATATGGCAAGAGTGAATGAATACTTGGGGACTACAGAATTGTATCAAATGGATTATAGTGAAACACATGGTGAACATTCGGAAGGTACCGACCGTTTTGACGAATTTCGTGCCAAAACCGCCCACATGGATTCGGTGTGGGCATATACTCAAGACCAACTCAACACTATTATTGAGCAAGGTGAACTGAAAAAAATGATTATTAAGGATCTCTTCAAAAACTGATAGTATGAAACGCAAATTTTATATATATTATGCATTGGTATCACTGCTGTTATGTGTTGTGTGTAACAGTTGCGAATGGGGATTGCCACCCGATTATCAGCGTGTGATATTCTTCCAATTGTCAGATACCACTATTTTGCACAAAGTGACTGTGCAACCCCATGAGGAATGGATGGATGACGATGAAATGAATGATGGTCGATATTATACTACTTCAAAATATGCGATTCCAACTTATCCCAAATTGGATGTAAACGCTCCATATTTTACAGAATTGGATAAGGGTGTTTATAGTATGAAGGGGGCATATTATGATGTATGTGAGTTAGCAACTGAAACCAAGTATATTCCTTTGAAAAATGGCTATTATATGGCATATCCGTATGTGAATCTTGTGGGGTTACCTACTTTTTTGGATATTGATTGGAAAGACTTGTGTAATGCAGATATAGACACTATACCCAAAGTGTCATTTGATACCAATCCTTTCAAACATACGTATGCGATAAACGAAGGCATAATCGCCAAACTTACAAAAAAATCTACACCACGTTATCATAAAAGAAATAAAGAACAGGTAACAATTGATGATATAGTGGCATTGCTCAATCAACTGATAGAAGAGGGTTGTATAGAAGACTATTGTAATAGTATCGGTTTTTACCTTGATATGTAAAATTTAAGAATATATGAAACGAATAGGATTTGCAATATGCATTTTGTTTTTATCTACAAGTATGTGTGCCCAAGAATATACTATAGAGGAAATTAAGTATGATGCTTTAGTAGTACTTAATGGTTCTCCACAAATCCAGACAGCAGATAGAGTTTCTACTTCCCAAAAGAAAATTCAATCTGTCACGCCGCTAAACCGTAATTCAAAACCTTATTTGTATATTGTTAATGCGGCTGATTCAGCTGGTTGGATGCTCCTTTCAAACGAACAGCGTTATAACCTTTGCACTTTCAATCAAAATGTCAAAGAACTCGAATTATTTGATAATAACTAAATTTTATCCGAAATTTATCGCAACAGTACTAATTACACACCAATGGCTCAATTACATGGCAAATTATATGTTCTAAAAACCTAAAAACGCAGACAAGATGAATTTCACCACACCGATTCATATTCCCGCCGCGGATAAGCCCATCGCTTACACCGACCATATCCTCCTGCTCGGTTCTTGTTTCGCGGACAATATCGCCGCCAAACTCGCCGAGTATTATTTCCAAATCACGGCGAACCCTTTCGGCACGCTCTACAACCCGCTTTCTATTGCCCAAGCCCTCTCTTTGCATCAGGTGCCCGATTTGGTGGAATGGGGGAGTCTTTACCATTCGATGTTCCATCATGGCTCTTTTTCTTCCACAGACCGCCTGCAAACCGAGCAAAATATCGCGCAGTCAATCAGTCTGTTGCAACAATCTTTCGCTGAGGCTTCTGTGGTGATTATCACTTTCGGCACGGCGTGGGTCTATGAGCAAGATGGGGTCGTGGTGGCAAACTGCCATAAGATTCCTGCCGACCGATTCACGCGTCGCCGCCTCTCGGTGGAGGAAATCGTATCGGCGTGGCAACCTATTATCTCCGCCAATCCCGATAAGCATTTCATCTTCACCGTCTCTCCGATTCGCCACATCAAAGACGGTCTCCACGAGAACCAACTCTCCAAGGCGACGCTTCTGTTGGCAATCGCACAACTTGCAGATAATCAATCCGTTTCAATCGACTATTTCCCCTCTTACGAAATCCTCCTCGACGAACTGCGTGACTATCGTTTCTATGCCGACGATATGTTGCATCCCTCCTCTGTGGCGGTCAACTATATTTGGGAACGTTTCGTCTCTGCGTATATGTCCGCAGCCACGCAACAGGAGATGCACCCCCTTCATCAACTCTATCTCGACCGTCATCACACCCTCTTGCACCCCGATTCCCCCGCCTCACAATTTTTTCTTGCCCGTCTAAGCCAAAGAATAGCCTCTCTCCGCACCTGCTATCCGTGGATTTAGAAAAATTACGAACCTCCAATCACACCTCATACCAAGAATAAATCAGCCCCTTTTTATATATTGTGCAATCACGAAATTGCGCAATATCTTGTATTTGCGTGGTGTGGTCTGTTGGAAAAATTGTTCCTGCCAATAGGCCCGCTTGATGGGGGCGTTCAGATCGGCTTGGGTGGCATCCACAGCCTGCTGAAAATGCAGGTTCAGACTGCGCTGTTTATCCGAGATAGTGGACGGTTTTCGATGTTTTGGATAGTTTGAGACCACGTTTTGTCCCCAACGGGTGGTGTGATACAACGTACTGTTGCGATCGATTTTTCCGTGTAATCCCTCAATAGGAAATGCCAAATCTGCTTTTGCCATAGTTAAAAAATGTTTTTGGTGTAAATAATAGTGTTTGTATAGATAAATGTGTTGTTTGGTGTAGATAAATGGTCTCGCATAGATAAAATACTTAATTTTGCATAGATAAGTGTTTCTATAGTATAGATATTTTGTTTCTGTTTGCGTCTGCAAAGATACAACATTATTGTCCCAAAAGCAAGAGCCAACCTCAATTTTGCTCATCATAAGCACATTTTCTCTATGATCTCCACACTATCAAATCGTTGTATTTCTCATCCGTCATCGTTGTTTTTTCGTTACTCATATCCACCTCAAATTCTATATTGCAACCCGCGTGTCGTGTAAAATATATTAAAATTACGGCAACGAGACGGCAACGAGACGGCAAAAAGAGCCGTCCCCAAGCAGACACACGATATAGTCCGAAAACGGACACGGTACACCGTGTTTTGCTTTTTATGTTCATCTCCAAATATTTCATCATAAAAACGTATATTTTTGTGTATAGGTAGTTTTTTTGCTCGTCGGTGGCATAGCCATGCCCCCTTGCCGCATGGCGCTCCCC
>JBNMHB010000048.1:0-17351 GCA_050872525.1 Bacteroidales bacterium
GAAAATATATGAATTTTGCATATCTTTACGTTTGTAAAGTGACTGCAAAAATCAATCCGTTGACTCGAAAAATCTGCGTAACTGACTAATCTACAAATATTTCAAAGAACAATTCCTGATTTTAATGGGACAGTAGTGAGTAAACTCTAACAATTAACCCTCTAATTTTCATTATTATGTCACTTTGTAGTAATCTTAAAATAGGATTATATCCTACCAATTCTGCAGAAATCAACGATGTAATTAAAGAGTTGCTGTCTTATTATGACAGACAGCACAAGATTTCCGAGTTCGACAAAATCCCCGGTTTTGAAGCCGCAGGGCGTTCCATTCGAGGTTTATTTGGACAATACTGCCATTGTAATAACGGTATTGTATTGCCGTTTATGCAACCAGATGAAAAATTACCTTCTTCTCCTAATCCTCATACGTGTCTGATTCCCCTTACCCGGGAGCGGATCTTTACGCGTTTGACCGTGTTGGATTCGCTATTCTTTACTAATCTCAATAAAGGTTATTATATCAAGCAATATATGACCGAGGCTATATGGAATTACTGTGAAGACGGCAATAGAAAGCATACGGATGCTGTGTTGGCAAACAAAGCAAGTAACTATATTGATTGGGTGATTAACCAATATACTCTGACACCTCAACAACAAAAAGAAAATGCCGAGATAGAGAACTTGATTTATGGTCGTTATCCTAAAAAGACCACAGAGCATAAACAAACCGCATTGTCTATAATGACCAAGTATCTTCACTATCTGGTAGAAGCCGTACAGCCTGCTGATACGTTAGGTTTCCCCATTTATGACAGTCTGGTAGTTACTATGCTGCCGATGGTGTATGGCTATGTAACGGGTAAAAATATAGCGGATGATTTTCCTAATGCGACAACAAAAGACTTAAGTCTCCAACCTTATGCAGATTATGTACGGGCATTATGGAAAATTATTAAGCAACTAAAGAAAGCAAACAATGCATCCGAAGTATGGGCTAATCCTCTATTGGGTATGACCTATTTCCATATCTTAGACCTCTTTATGTGGCATTTGGGCAAAGTACATGATGCCAAAGGGCAGTACGACAAACTTTGGATGCCGACCACCCCTGAAGAATTTGAGGATATGCTCCATTCTGGACAAATAGCGCTGCACCTAAAGCCATTGGAAGATTTAGCCGATAAAATAGTAACACACTATGTGACACTTCCAAATAAATGGACAACAAATGCCACATGTATGACAACACAAAATTCTGGAATCAATACCAATTCATTTCGACCGCACCCGTTTTCGGTGGCACACGGAAAACAAGTGGTATTCTCGGCGGGAAACTTGCAATGCTTACCTGCAAATCATCTTCAACCGCGGTTTGCAGAACACCAATACGACACCTGCGCGAATACAGATTTGAGTAGAGCCGAATACAAGAATTATTCAGAATGGACAGATTTGTTCCCATTCTCTATCACCACCAAACGCGTAACAGAAGATTTTCCGTGGCGCACATTGACAGAAGAGGAATGGAAATACCTGTTTACAGGACGGGAACGCTACGGCAAATCCTTCAAAAGCACCATTATTACTGACAAGGGCGATATAAAAGGCGTTGTGCTGTTGCCCGATGATTGGGAACCTGCCAAATGGCGTAAATTCTATTCGTGGGTACCGGATACGAACAGCGACGCATGTAACAAGTACTACCTTACCCTCGAAGAATGGGCGGCATTGGAGTCCTTTGGCGCAGTCTTTCTTTCTGCAACCCGTTGGGAAGATTGCAATGCAGGCGCAACTTGGGCAAAAGGGAATGCCATTGTCTATTGGTCGGCATCAATGGAAGCGACAGAGCCCGAATTAGAGCCACTTCACAAACTGCTACCGCAGATGCGCCAAGCACGTGCTCTGTACATCAGTGCCGAATACAGCGGTGCTGCCACGCCCGCATACATCTGCGACTGGATGGCAAACAGCGGGCTGCTGCCAGTTCGCTTGGTAAAAGACATCGAATAACAAACTCAAACGGAGGAAGCCGAAAATCCAATAACAGAGTAGGCGCAACTATAAAATCTTAATATTATGGCTTACGGTTTTAAATTAATTGCCAAGAGAGACATCAGACCCTATAGTTGTGGTGGTGTAGTATTGGCCAAAGGAATGAGCATTGAGCATGTAGAAACAGGTGGTTGCACTACGCCACAGAGTAGCAATGTCCAAAAAACGCTCGCGCAAAGATTCGGAGGGGACTTTAGAAACATAAATACTGTTTCTCTTTATTTTCAAGTAGTAAAACTATAGTTCCCGCATATAACCATATCTCAGGGCATCGTAGCCTAATCTTCGATGCCCTGAGATATCATCACAAAGACACCATCCTAGTCAATAAAAAGAAATCACATCAGATAGTCCTATGCCCTACAAGTTTTCCGCCAGCCATATCACAGGTGGCAACGTGGTCTTTCCCGACAAGTTGGAGATAGACGACGAGAAGGTTACGTTCTACAAAGCACGCCTTATCGGCTATGCCACCACGGTTATCCAGCGTAGCAGTATCGGCAGTGTTTCGCTCAAAGCGGGCTTGCTCTTTGCCGACATCATCATCGAGACCAACGGCGGGCAAGTAACCGTCGCCAACGGTTTCACCCGCTCCGATGCCAAACAGATACAAAAACTACTGACCCGATAACACGAAAATAAAAAAAGCTACCCAACATACATCAGGCAGCCTTTCTTGTTTATTTTTGATTAAATTTTTCGTGTATTAGGATCTAAAAAAGACCCCATTCCTTCTGTTTCTATACACTCCGTTTTATCGGTTGGCGTACATGGATTGGTAATAATTTTGGTAGTCGCCGGAGGTGATGTTGTCCAACCAGTCTTGGTGGTCGAGGTACCAACGTACGGTTTTTTCGATGCCCTCCTCGAACTGCAGCGAAGGTTCCCAGCTGAGTTCCCGTTGGAGTTTGCGGGAGTCGATGGCATACCGCATATCATGTCCTGCGCGGTCAGTGACGTAGGTGATGAGATCCATATCCTCTCCCTCTTTTCGTCCGAGCAGTCGATCGACGGTGTTGATCAGCACTTTGACTATATCGATGTTCTTCCACTCGTTGAAACCGCCGATGTTGTATGTTTCGGCGATGTTACCGCGGTGGAAAATGAGGTCGATAGCGCGTGCGTGGTCCTCTACATAGAGCCAGTCGCGTACGTTCTCTCCTTTACCATATACGGGAAGGGGTTTGCGATGGCGTATATTATTGATAAAGAGGGGAATGAGTTTCTCAGGGAATTGGTAGGGACCGTAGTTATTCGAGCAGTTGGTGACGATAGTGGGCATACCGTATGTATCGTGGAAAGCGCGCACAAAATGGTCGGAGGAAGCCTTTGATGCCGAATAGGGTGAATGGGGGTTGTAATGGGTGTTCTCGGTGAAGAACTCTTCGCCATAGGTAGCATGGTCGATAGCGGATGCTTTGGTAGTGAACGGAGAAGGTAGTCCCTCCGGGTGTGTGATGGCGAGTGCGCCATAAACCTCGTCGGTAGAGATATGGTAGAAGCGTTTACCGTCGTATTTCTCGGGTAGAGAGTCCCAATATAGTTTAGCCGCCTGTAGCATAGATAGCGTACCGAGGACGTTTGTTCGTGCAAAGGTGAACGGGTCGCGAATAGAACGGTCGACGTGGCTCTCGGCTGCGAGATGGATGATACCCGTTACGTGTTCCTGCTGCATAAGGGCGTAGATGGTGTCGAAATCGCAGATGTCGGCTTTGACAAAGCGATAATTGGGTTTGTCCTCAATATCGCGAAGATTAGCCAAGTTGCCAGCATAAGTGAGTTTGTCCACATTGATGATGCGGTAGTCGGGGTACTTGTTAACGAAGAGACGTACAACGTGGCTGCCGATAAACCCTGCGCCACCGGTGATGATAATGGATTTCATATTATTTTCAATGTATAGAGTTAATCTTTGTTTCAAAAAAGTTTGTCTCCGCGCTCTGCCCGTCTCCTACTGCGCCTGTGAGCAGGCGATATTTAGGATAGTTGCTCCACGAGGCAGGTGCGTCGGAGATATGCGTTTCTTCGCCGGTGTCGTTATCCACGAAGGGAGCGATCATCGTCTGCCACTGGCGGATACGCGCTTTGCTTCCTGCGGGGGCAAAAAGGTCGTCGGAGGTTGCCAATTGGCGGATATAGGCTTTGTATGTATCACGGAACTCGTTGATAGACATCACCTTACGCATCAACATTCTGTCGCCGCCCAGGCTTCCCCAATTCAACATATCCTGCGTAGCGGGATTGATACCATTGCTTGTGCCGAGGGTATTATCGTAGTCGAAAGGAATGAAATAGAAGCGGTGGTTGGCGTCGAAATAGAAGAAATAGTTGTTCTGGTTAATCCAATAGTCGTCCCACATACCGACGATGACATTCACGGCATACGCCCGCAGGAACAAATCGACGTCCATGTGCTGCTCGAGCCATGCTTTGAGCGCTGCACTCCCCGACGGCAGCGGCGTCATACCGTTGATGAAATCCGCCAGTTCCTGCTGTGCCTCAGCGAGTTGCGCTTTGTTGGTCTTGAGGTCATACACGGGGTTAATATTGCCATAATCGTCCGAGATACCCATTCTCGACTTGTCTGCATTGCTCAAATCAGCACCCCAAGAGGCTTTCCACATATTGCCCGTTTTGTCGGGTATATGCCCTTTTTTCATTCGGTCGTTGAGCCATCCTTTGCGCGGATTCTCAATCATCGCATAGACACCCATATAGACAGGGCGGGTATCCCCCTGTATATGTATAGACAAACGGCAATAGGAGGCATAAGGGGCACTCCAGACGCCAAAGCGGTGGAAAAGGTCGTAAGAATAGATTTCGCGGCAATAGGCAGGGTCCTCGTGGAACCACTTAAGTATCATTCTGTCGCAGCCAAAGAAACGCTCTCCCGTGGTGTATTCCGTAAATTTGACACCGAAATGGGCATGGTGCCATTGTGCTCCGTTGCGGTGTTTTTCGCCATTGCTACCCTCGGGACGGACGCGCGATGTATTTCCACGCGGGCGCAGACCTACACTGTCGCGGCGAAACTCGTCATTGCCTTTACGGAAGGAAAACGAAGCAGGCACATATAGTCCGTTTTTCTCCCACTTGTCCAAATTGCTCAGGTAGGTGTTCCAGTCGTGTTCGGTCAATGTGATGGTGATTTCGGGCAGGGCATTGATGTCGAAGAGGTACGACAAGTTGCGCAGGGAGGGATTAGTCGTTGCGGAAGAATCGGGTATGTCAGGGTTATCCGACGGATTGGTAGCAACACTATCTTTTGGATTATTTGTGTCGGGATTAGGAACTACGGGATTAAACGTATTACAGGCAGCCAGCCACCCAATAGCCAAGCCGCATAATAATATATGTGTATGTGTTTTCATTCTATCACAAATCGTATCTGTTTGAAATGATATGTGCGTGTTTCGCCCTTTTCGGTACGCAAGACCAATTCTCCCTGCGGCGTAATTCCCTGAATCTCAGCGCGGAAAGCACCTTCTGCATTTTGCGCGATAGCAGTAGGGACAAGGCTAACTTCGCGCTCCACATACGGATACATTCCTTTTCGGCGATAGAGGTACGACATATAGGTGTCCTGCAAAGTCTGTAAAGGCACATTTTGCCACCTCTTCAGAACCGCCAAATACTCCTCCAAGAGGGTTTCCACATCGTATTCTTTGCCAGAAATCTGTTGCATAGAGATAGGATTGGGAGCAGGGCTCAAGAACTCTAACTGGTTCACATTCAGCCCGATACCCACTATCGAATAGGCTATTTTACTGCCCACAAGGGTATTCTCCACCAGTATACCCGCCAGTTTCTTGTCGCCATAGTAGATGTCGTTGGGCCATTTGATAGTCAGCCCTTCGGCAGGCAAATAATTCACCAACATCTCCACCATTGCCACCGACACCAACATCGTTAAACGGAATTGCTCCGCAGGCGACACTTCACAACGCAACAAAGTGGAAAAGAGCAAGTTTTTGCTATCCTCACTTTCCCAACTGTTTCCCGCCTGCCCACGTCCTGCCGACTGATAATCTGTCCGTATCGTATATAAATGGGGCAGCGTGTCGGTGTATTGCTCGCGGAGGAGCGTGGAAGTACTATTTGTTTGCCTGATATACATTGAGCAGATATTTTTCGATCACGGTTTGTATATTGCGTGCTTTGCCGGGTGCGCTATTAATAAGGATAGCAAACACCCATTTCTCTCCATTAGGCATATCTATATAGCCCGCGAAATTCTTTGTGCCGGAGATAGTTCCGCTCTTGGCGTGTATTCTGCCCTCCAATTCCGTACCACGGCACAGGCTCTTGAGAGTACCGGTCTGTCCGCTCACCGGCAAGGATCGGAACCACACATCGGCATACTTGCTATGCGCCATATAACGCAGCAGTTGCACAAACGTGGCAGCACTCACGGCGTCCTGCGGAGCCAGACCGCAACCGTCTTTGACGAGAGAGGTGCTTACGTCCACCCCTCGTCTTCTCCAGAACTCCCGCAAAAAATCGCACGAGTTGTGAATGGTAGCGGGCGTGGCATACTGCAATCCGAGATAACGGAATATCGCCTCCGCATATAGGTTGTTACTATTGATATTGGTCTCCGCAATCAGTGCGCCCAACGAGTCGGACTTGTGCGCATAGATGAAATTGCGCGGCGGCAAAAGGGGGTTATAATCCGCCACATAGTGCGCCGGCATCTTCACCTCTATTCCAGCCTGCAACAAAAATTGCTGCAAATGTTGTGCCAAAAGCAACCCCGGGTTGGGTATGTCTCCTTTCACGCCGAAAATACCTAATTTGCTCGGAATACTTCCCGTCAGATATCGCTCGTTGCTGAACGGCAGTCCGCTCACAAAGGCCCCGTCGTATGTGATATTTGTACAGCGTATATGGTTGATAAACTGCAGGTTAGGATACAACGGCTCTGTACGTGTGACTTCCGCTATCGTCCCTACTGCGCCACTCTTGAGCACGATATTCATTGTGTTCGCCATATAGTTGATGCCGAAGATACCGGGTGCGTAGTAATTGCCTGCATCTTCGCAAAGCCATGCGGGATTGGTTGCCTCAGCATCGAATGCACTCATATCGGCAATAATACTTCCCTCTATTCGTCGTATGCCCGCTGCCTGTATGGCACGCACCCAACGTGGCAGAAACGATCGCCGTTTGTCGCCCAACGATGGGTCCCCCTCGCCACGGATATACAAGTCGCCATACAGCACACCCTTCTCTATTTTTCCAGTATATTCCAATGTGGTCGTAAAGCGGAAATCCGCGCCTAACGTCTCCAAAGCCGCGCCGGTAGTGAGCAGTTTCATCACGGAAGCAGGCGGCACGACATGCTCGGAACGATATTCGTCTATTCTCTCTCCGGTAGTCATATTCTCCACAAGCACACTCATATTCGCCTTGCCCGTGATAGGATTTTCCGTCAGCAAGGTAACCGATAACAATATAGAAATTAGTCCAAACATGAATACATAAAAGCGCGCAAAGTTACACAAAATATATGAGATGTGCAACTTTGCGCCTATTTTCCCAACTTAAACGAGCCTTTAACTTTACCCCTTAAACTCTGTTGAACTACCTGTTCCTATTTGAGGTTGGCATTGAATTGTATCTTTTGGGTGGTCAGGATATACGGAGAAACGATATGCAAATCATTGCCGTCGGTCAGTCCGGCAGATATGACCACCGTCTTGCTTGCGCCGGGAAGAAGTCCGGCAAGGGAAGTTGGCGACTGTGTCGAACCAATAGCAAAATAAGCATCCCGATATAGCGGTGCCACACCCTCATTGGTAATAGTTACCCATGTGTGTGAACCATCTGTTTTACAGTCAGTTACACGGAAACAGTAGCCACTTGCCATACCCGCCGACTTGAAACGCTCGGGAGTACCGTAACTGCCACTCGGCGCATCGTTGGCTATCATAAATGATATATGATATTTCTTTGCCGCAGCCTCCCAAGTGGTACCATACATACCTGCGGGATTGAGAAAATTCTTTTGGTCGTTGGAGGTATAATAACTTATCTCACCTCCACAAACACCTGTTTTCCAACGCGTTTCCTTGCCTATCGCGTTCCAATTCCTCTCGTTGTATCCGTCCGATGAACCTATTTCGTGTCCTTTGTGCATAAAGGAGTCGTCAAACAAACCAAACGACAATGCCATCAGTGCAGCGTCATTTACAATAGGAGTGTAGGAGTTGTCCGCTGCGTCAATCGACACCGCCCAAGGAATACGCACTACGCTTCCCACATGTTGGAGAAACTCTTTCTGATACGCCTTGGAAGGAAAATTGGTGCCTAATTTGAGGGCAGTGCCGTAGATATGATACTCCGACCAGTGTCCGAACCCCACCTCGAGAAAGGCAATGCGAGGGTCGTCGTTGTAGCGCGCGGCAAAATCAGTATAGAATTGTTTGGTAAACCATTGCAATTCGGCATTGCTCCAATCGGCATAATAGGTGGGTCCGTCGCCCCCCGGATTCTTGCTGTAGGTCTCTTGATAATCAGGTAAGTCCTTGATATACTGCGGAACAGCCGTCGCTCCCTTCGTGCCATTGACATCGGTACTATTTGGATATTCGTAGCGGAAACGAATGATGGCTTGGTGTCCACGGGAAGAAATATCATCGAGTTTTTTCTCCATATATGACCAATCGTATTGGATTTTGCCATTCTGTTTGCCTTTCACCACTTTACAGGGGAGGCAGTAACTGAACTCGAGACTGATAGACGATTTGTAGGTATTGATTTTGTCGTGCGAGGGCCACATCACCAATCCCGTCATAGGTTGGATGGCATCCACCTTGCTGCTCACCGGCACACTATACGCTTCAGCAGGTGCATCAGGCGCAGTAAATGTGATACTATCTAATTCGGAAACGGTGTATTTTCCATCTTTCCAGAGATACATCTGCGCGGACAGATTGGCGCACATCAACCACGCTAAAAGCACAAAAAGGGTATGTTTCATAAATAAGTCGTTTTTATAATTCAGTTATTTTTCGTACCTTTGCAGTCCGAAAAACAGATTACGAATTGCAAAGGTACACATTTTCAGACACATGGCAAAGCGAAAAGTCAATTTTTATGTAGTGTGGCAAGGACGCACGCCGGGGATTTATACCTCGTGGACGGAGTGTGAGGCGCAGGTAAAAGGCGTAGCAGCGAAATACAAAGGTTTTGCAACACGCGCCGAAGCCGAGAAAGCACTTTCGGATGGTTTCGAAACATATATCTACACGACGGCTAAAAAAGAAACTTCCAACAAAATAGACACGGCACAATATAAACCTGTCTATCCCGCATTGGCAGTGGACGCAGCATGCTCCGGCAACCCCGGTGTGCTGGAGTTTAGAGGAGTGATTGCCGATACAGGAACGGAAGTTTTTCGACGCGGTCCATACTCGGGCGGGACAAACAACATCGGTGAATTTTTGGCGATAGTGTTGGGATTAGCATATCTGAAACAAAACAACCTGCCATGGGTGTTGTATTCCGACAGCCGGACGGCATTGGCTTGGTTGCGAAAAGGAAAAGCACAGACCAAATTAGAACCCACAAAACAAAACGCGGAGTTATTTGTCATGCTCCAAAAAGCCGAACAATGGCTCGCCACTAATACATATACGACGACCATTCATAAGTGGGATACAGAACACTGGGGGGAGATTCCTGCCGATTTCGGACGGAAATAGACTATACTCCATTTTTTGTACAAAAGAAAGAAATAGCCCGTTTTTAGCAAAAAAGCAGGCTATTTTTATGTTTTTGCTTATTATTTGGAAATTTATTTGTATATTTGCAGCGTGATTGGTTTGTGAAACACAAAAACAAAATAATTATGAGCAGTGTACACGAAAAGAATATCCCGTTGTTGGATTGCCCTGTGGATTACCTAATCGGCGATGCAAGTGGTAAAATTATGAATGAATACGGTCGTTTCCCATGCAAGATTAAATGTGGTGTGTACGCATTTATCGTTCGTGGAACAGCCCGCGCCACCATCAACATCACCCAATATTCGTTCCGCAAAGATGATGCCCTACTATTAGAGCCTGGCAGTTTTCTCTTGATACATGAGTTTTCGGACGATGCGTTGGTATATTATATATTGTTCTCCTCTTCGTTTCTCGACAAGAACACATTCAACAACCGTATGTCGCTGACTGCCTTACAGTTACGCTCGCCCATCATACACGTAAGCGAAGAACAGGGCGAAGTGCTGAAGAGTATGGCACTACTACTTATGCAAGCAAGCAACACGCGCCCCTCTATGCTCAACTCGGAACGTATGGTGCATATTTTCAATCTGTTACAATCGAGTTACGCCTCGTATGCACGTTCGCAAGATGAATATATAGTGCACCCCACAGACCGAAAAACGGAGATTTATCAAGACTATTGCCAGATGGTTCTGAAGCACTATCAGAGTTGGCACCACGTGCGCCAATATGCTGAGGCTATGCGAATTACGCTCCCGCACTTATGCTCAACCGTTAAAAACGTGAGCGGACGCACTGCGGGCGATATCATCATAGAGGCTATACTGACTGATGCCAAAGCGCAACTGAAAATCACCACATTGCCCATCAAAGAAATTGCCATATCCTTGGGTTTTGAAAACGTGGCATTCTTCAACCGTTTCTTCAAATCGCACGTCGGCGTAACCCCAAAAGTCTATAGAAATAGTTAATCCTCCCCCGAATATCCGTTTTTTCTTCGCCATACGATTGCAACCGTCTATCAGTTTCTTGTATGGGTTGTGTATCCACTGCTGAATCACCTATTAATCACCTATCAATCACCCACTAATCACCCACTCTGTATTCGACAAGGTCAGGGAGACCAACTTGCACTCACAAATGAAAACCGATAAGACAGATATTATTGCTCAACTATATGCCTTGCAAGACAAGGAATATGCTGATTTCCAAAGTAGGTTGCTGCCGACTGTGCAACGCGAGAGGGTGATTGGCGTGCGGACACCGGATTTGCGCAAAATGGCGAGACAAATCGGCAAAGTTCCTGCTGCGCGGGAGTTTTTGCAGCATTTGCCACATTACTATTTTGACGAGAATCAACTACACGCGTTTATTTTGTCGGAAGAAAAAGATTTCGACAGGTGTATCAAAGAATTAGAGAAGTTTCTTCAATATATAGACAATTGGGCAACGTGCGACCAACTATCGCCGCGTTGCTTCAAGAGACACACGACGGAGTTGTTGCCACTTATTCGCAAATGGATGACAAGCAGACATACTTATACTATCCGTTTCGGAATATGTACTCTAATGCGCTATTTCTTAGACAAAGAGTTTAAGCAGGAATACTTAGAATGGGTAGTATCCATTAAGCGCGACGAGTATTACATCCATACAATGCAAGCATGGTTCTTTGCGACGGCACTCGCCAAACAATGGGATGCCACCCTGCCTTATATCAAACAACATCGCTTGGAGAAAGACACGCACAACAAAACCATTCAGAAAGCCATTGAGAGTTTCCGTATCACGCCTGAACAGAAGGAGTTTTTAAGGACCTTGCGAGTGTGATGGAATGAGTGTCGTGAGACAGATTTGATACACTTAAAATAAAAAATCGCTGCAATCTATCGATTTACAGCGATTTTTGGGTGGAATGTGGGGTTCGAACCCACGACACTCGGAACCACAATCCGATGCTCTGCCAACTGAGCTAAAACCACCATATAACTTTTGAAAGAGATGATTAAGACACTTTCTCTCAAAAGCGGGTGCAAAGATACGACTTTTTTTTGATACCTGCAAATGAATATGAAAAAAAATGGTTTTACGTGTTATTTTTATGGTATTTTATGTCCCATAGTCAACCTGAATCCGCCATAACAACACGAAACAATCCCCCCTATTCCCGGAGTAGAGACGAGTGTAGGAATTATGATATCCTCATAATAGGAACGCACAGCAGCCTGACCTAATCTGCTTCACGGGCGATTTGGTAACAATCGGCGTCTCAGAGGCAAATCCTTATACCGATACCTTGCGCCAACTGCACGCTACCGATGGGATGGTAAGCGTATTGGGCAACCATGATATGCTGATTTATACCCACCTAAGCGCACAACGACGTCTTGCAGAAGTGGAGCATTTGGCAGACTATGAGCGCACACAATTAGGTTGGCATCTTTTGCGCAACGAGCACCTGACCATCGAACGCAACGGACAGCATATCAACATCATCGGTGTGGACTTAAGGAGTCGGCTGGCTGGTATGAGCAGAACGGACATTCCTTGTACGTCAATTCGGGTATCGGTTGTACCCTCCCCCGTCCGCCTCAACTGTCCGTCGGAGATAACGGTTATCACACTGCAATGACAGCCATAGCACAACTCGCTATACTACAAGCAAAAACCGCCCAATCACATACCAATCACATACACCCGATAGGATAAAGACATAGAGAGAACCTGTTTTCTAAAGCATTTCTTTTTCCACACTTATACCCATACAATATAAACGACCTCGGTTCCCTGAGCAGGCAACCGAGGTCGGAAATCAAAATCTTCGAAGTTAAATATTCTTCGTTTTCATTGAGAGTTCAAAATGTTCGATATTAGCAGCATCTACCATATACAATTTAGCATTATGTTGTTGCTGTAGTTGTTTAATATTTGTTACCATATTATTATCAGAGGTATCAAATCGACAACCAAGAATAATCTTGCGCAATGCTACATTCTGCCCCCAATCTTCTGAAATTTCTGTTTGATTAAGTGAAAGTTTGGTTATCAAACGTTCTTCTTGTTCATAGCACCATTCTTGAGACTTGAGGCATAATAAAGACCTTATCAGTTTCTCATCGACAAAAGTTTCTGTAATTGGATGCGTAGAATACAACCAATTCATAATTTGCTCTTTTTCCTTGCACTTTGCTTGAGTTGTGGGTGTCCATAAATCCATAACAGCACCAATATACTCAGACTTACTATTTGTTTTGCTATGCAATATTTCCCCCATATAGGGCAAGTCCTCGATAAAAAATGAGGAATTTTGGCTTAGGAAATAGCCCCTTTCAAGATAGTGTGCAATATTCAGTTTTAAGTCCGCATCTATATCCGTTTCGATTTTCGATCTCGCAGATGTTGCGTAAGGTAATCTATCAACATAAAACACCTTTTGCAGTTCTGTTGTGTCATCGGGGAACTCAAATTCCAAACAGAAACCTCTGTGACTGTCGGCATAGTGTGCCCACATCAAACGCTCCAACGGAACTCTTGAGAAAGAACAAGAGGCATACTGAACAAAAGTCTGCAAGAAAGTTAAAAGTACTCCTGTTGTATACCTGCTTATATCCTCTTTGGCAACACTATTCTGCTTAGAAATAACATCATAGATGACATTCAGCCAATGCCGAACTAACTGATATTGTCCAATGATACATCTGCCTCCATATAAGTCAAACGGATCATTCAATTGCTCTACAGACGAAAAATAGAATTGCCTATTTTGCAATGTAGGGAAATAATCCGTTAGATATTTTATGGAATAATACTTGTACAAAAACATAATTGAAGTAAGAGATGAATAATTTAGTATATTTTTGTATGACTGCTTTGGAAACTTTGTACAAACTACTATGGCAAATGTAGATAGATTATTGTATATCTTGAATAAGACGAACAGAGGACCCAAAGTAACGACTATCTCCTGATAAATGTGCCTCAATAGAATACATAGTACGATATAAGCGCAAACAATCTGCATGGGAGCTGTAGCCTGTTGTTGATCCCCAATAGAATCCTTCTTTAATCCGCTTTATTTCCAAGCCATCGCGCTGACCTGCGTATGGTAAGAATACAGCACCTGCTGTTTCCATAAGATTCCATTGTTCCTTATCATATGTATTACTTGATTTTTTTTCATAAGTAAAACTTATATTTGCCGGTTTAACAAAATCGTCAGGCAAAATTATAATTCCACTTACACCATTAACAATCCCAGCAGCCCATAAATATTGTGCATTCTTCCGTCCTTCGAATATGTATTGCCATTCATCTTCTGTTGGAGTACGCCAACGACCGGGGGTATTTCCACCATTGCTGATGGCATTATATACACCCCAATCATAATTAGAACTTGTACCTATGAGTTCATTGTCAGTCATATCAAAAGAAGGACCATATCCGTAATTATTAGTGCGATTATCTATATATTTGTAATTCCATTCACATATGCCTGTGATTGGTTGCATTTCACAATTAAGTACAGAATCAATCTTTATGCTGCTTAAGGCAATCTTGCTATGTACCCAAGGTTGATAGTTGATAGATAGGGTGTCAGCCTGAGTATTATCAAAACCACTAGTTCCCCAGCCGAAGAGATCTATCCAGCCATCATAAGTCTTGGATATATTGGCATTCGCCTCACCAATAATATCAAATTGGTTTTCAGCAAAACGCCATGTGTTTGTGGAGGCCTGGTATTGAAGATTACCTCTTGAGAACAATACTTGCTTATCGGCAGATACAGAAAACTTTCCACTTCCAGCCCCCTCTGTAGATGTACCCGATGTAGGCTTGTTAGGCGTAGTGAACATTATTTCATCACCATACGAAATGCCCGCTTGATTGATGGCATAAGCACGTAAATAATAACGTGTACTTTCTGTCAAATTAACAATAGTTGCCGTAAAGTTTCCAGTACCTTTCCCTACTTTAACGATATAATCTTCCATAGTTGGAGTAGTATGCATAGAATAGCAAATACCACGTTCTGTAATGGCTTCATGACTACTAAAGAACACTTTACCACCCATAACAAGAGAGTTGTAAGTAGAATGAGTGACAGGCGTTGTCAGCACAGTGGCAAGGCCATCTTCATCACCACAGCGATCTATGTAAATGGTATCTCTTGTCATAATGCGAATAGTATCATGCACTATATGCATAGTGTTGCGTGGCATAATAAGGTGGAGAGTATCACCATCCAACATACTATTCATGTCGTATGTCATACTATCAATATTTGTAATTGGATGACCATATAGCACCTTACCATTTAGCCAAACCACTTGATTGGTCTGCGCAATAGCAATAGTACAAGTTTGCACTATTGCCAAAAAGATAAATATTTTTTTCATTGTTTTATAAATTGAAATACTCCGTTTTGTATCAACAAAATGTATGTACCGGATAGTAATGACGAGACATCGATGTTTGCGCCCCCCTCGTTCATTGATGCCGTAAGCACAACCGAACCTCGCAGATCGTAGATTTGAGCTGCTTTCCCCTGTGCATTCCGTACTATTAGCACTTCTTGTGTAGGATTCGGATAGACCAGCACATTTGAAAACTCTTGAGTTATTTGGCTATTTGTTGGTGTTTTCTCAACTTCGCTATAATTAATATGCCCTATTTGGTGCAATGATTCAGTGTATAGTACATAACATCTTTTGTCGTATATATATAGTGAATCACATTGATATACTATTTTACCAATGCTTGACAATATTATGTTGTGCTTAGTTCCTTGTAGTGGTACGACCTGCAATGCTGTTTCTTGGGCAAATATGTGTATATTGTATAGCCATAATATACACAATATGATTTTATATTTCATATTTGTTAAATAGCATTTATTATACGGTTGACAATTTCTTGTGCAGTGCCATTTAGTATGCCATAATGAAGTGTATTTGCATCAATATGTAAATTACGAGGAACTCTATTTTGTAAATAAAAAGTATCTACGTATTCATTTCCCATACGTTGAAGTCCACCGCGCAAAAATTGCTCCGATAGTTCATTTACACTGTTAATACTGCAGACAATTATCTCTGCGCCTTCTCCTGCCAACATATTTATGCCATTAAGGAGCGTAGTAAGTTGTGGCACACAACACAATATGCCAACCTGCTTGCCTTGAATAGATAACAAGGCTTTGAATGTTGTAGGGCGATTTTGTGCTGTAAAGGTCATCTGTTGCGGGGTGTTGTGCTGTGTGCGTTGCCTGCCTTGTAACCAAAAAGAATGAGGGTTTGCGGCTTGCGGAGCCAACTGATGATACACTTGCCATAAGACCGCATTTCGGATAGGGCCTTCGGCATGGCCGACAAAAATAATCTGTGCCATAGTAGTTGATGTTTTTTGCTTGTCTGTCGGCTCCAAACAGACGATGTACGTAAATTGGATTATACAAAAAGAGCGTGGAACCATATCCTTACTTATTCTCTATTCCGAGGTTCCTGCAAGACCCTTGTACAAGAATAAGCAACTAACGTCCACGCCGAATATGTATATCCGTTTTGTGTACTCGGAAGTACACAAAACGAGAAATACACGCCAATGGACGTTTATTGCACCTCTTGTTTCGGGTGTGTGAAATTTTCCGGATTCCTATTCTCCAAAACAAGCGCTAATAAACGCCTTTTTATTTATATGTCTGCCAACGGATGCATTGCAACGGTTTGTAGGTCAGGCATATACGCTGCCCGCCCACGTTTCCTTACCACGCGAGACGTTAGCAACCGCAAAAGTACAACAAATGTTTGGATTGTGCAAATGATTATGAAAAATTATTATATTGACAATGCGATATCTTCTATGTCTTCTATGCGGCAGATGGTGGCGCGTGCTGCGCACAAAGCGGTGCTTTTCGCCACTATAAGCCGAAACGCATGGCAAAAGATGTATTATCTACCGTATATCTACCGTGTATGTGGCGTAGTTGGCAGGGATTGTCTCATGGCTGCTCCCGATGATGTCTTTTTCCCGTCTTGTGGCGGTCTTTTTAATTTTTACACATATTGTGGTATTTTGTACTTGTTCAGACGGAAGAAAAGCACTAATTTTGCAACGTCTATTTAGCAAATACAAATAACAAAATAATTGTCTTGATTATGAAGAAAGCACTAAACAAACTGACTGCACCAAAGAGCGTAGCACCCGAAAAAATCATTCAATTCGGCGAGGGTAATTTTCTCCGCGCTTTTGTAGATTGGATTATCTGGAATATGGACGCAAAGACCAATTTCAACGGCTCTGTGGTTGTAGTACAACCTATTGACCGCGGTATGGTAGATTGGTTGAACGGGCAGGATTGTTTGTATCACGTCAATCTGCAAGGGCGTCTGAACGGCGAAGCAGTAAATTCGTTGGAGCGTATCGATGTCATTTCTCGCGCGCTGAACCCCTATTCACAAAATGCCGCTTTTATGGCATTGGCAGACCAACCGGAGATTCGTTTTGTCATCTCCAATACCACCGAGGCGGGTATCACCTTCGACCCCGCTTGCAAGTTCACGGA
>JBNMHB010000049.1:0-16332 GCA_050872525.1 Bacteroidales bacterium
ACCTTTCTCCCGCACCATTTCGATAGCCGAATCGATAATCATCTCACGGCTGTATTGTACTTTACGAGACATAGTTCTAATTAAGAATTACGAGTTAACACGTTGTTTATTTGTTAGTTACAAAAGAAAACACTTGTTATACAACAATTGTTACGCAACAAATGTTGCGCAAAAGTACTGCTTATTTTTGATATACGCAAGAAGGAGGCATATTTTTCTGCAAAAAACATTTCGTTTGGGGTAAACGCTTGGGATGAACAAACAGGGGTGGCAATGGTTATAAAAGTAACAGAAAGTAACAGAAAGGATATTATGGCACGATTTTTGAAATTTGTTTTATAGACTTGATTGAATGAAATCAGGCGTTAGTATTAAACTTAATAAACACTATGAATTATGGCAAATTTAGGAAAAGTATTGGCTGCATTTGCAGGTGGCGCATTAGTAGGCGCGGTTGCAGCATTGTTGTTGACACCGCAGAGCGGTGAGGAAACACGTAAACAAATCGCCGAAATGGCGCGCGCAAAAGGGCTGATTCTCAACAAAGAAGAGTTGGAAGCCTTTGCCGCACGCGTGATGGCAAAAGTAAAGGACTATTTCACCAGCGAAGAATTGGAAGCCGCTGTGGAAGAGGCAATTAACGAGAGCAAAGCCTAAGCAATATGGACGAGACGCAATATCAAAAATTGCTTGCGGATTGCAGGTCGTATCTGAATACGCGGTACGACTTGCTCCGGCTCTCCCTGTTGGAGAAGATGAGCAAGATTCTCGGATTGATACTGTTGGCGTTGGTGGTCGTCCTGTTGGTATTCGCCGTGCTGTCGTTTGGCGCATTGGCATTGGTGTTTGTGTTGGCGCAATGGTTGCCACTATGGGCGTCTTTTCTCATCATCGGCAGCATTTTCCTGCTCCTGATGGTATTGGCAGTGGTTTTTCGCAAGCAATGGTTTGTTAATCCGCTTGTCTGCACACTGAGCAAAATCTTGTTTGCCAACGATACAGAACCCGCAAAAGAGGAGGGCAACTATGACTGATTGGAACCAACTACGCAGTGTGGAGCAGATAGCCGCTGAACGCGCACGCCTGCAAAAGAAAGCCGACCAACAGGTACAAAACCTGCTGAAAGATACACACGAGATACGCCAAACATGGCAAAAACGCGCTGCGGGCGTGGAGCGGTTTGCCAACATGATGAGTTTGGTAATGCCAAAAATCGGACGCGGGACGGTGCTGCTGACCATTCTGACACGCATTTTTCGGAGATTTAGAAGATAACGTTTTTCCTACTTTGTAAACAAAAAAAGAGCGAGATTGCTGTTGGGCAACCTCGCTTTTTCTATGTGGTTTGATATGATAAATTATTTGTCTTTTTGCTTTTCGAGTTGGCGGTCCAAAGCATCCAAGCAGTCGTCGATGGCTTGCTCAAACGTGTCGCAGGTCTTTTGCGCAAAGAGTTCTGCACCCATACCCGTGATACGGATAGTCGCTTCTTTGTTCAGATTGGTCTCGGGTTTAACAAGCGTCATACGAATGTCCATTTCAGCGGAAGGAGTTAGCAATTTCTCATAGCGTTTCGTTTTCTTGGCAATGTGTTGCTCCAAACGGGTTGCAATCTCAAAATTAACGGCTTGCGTGTTCAGTTTCATAGTGAATCCTTTCTGTTAAGAGTTATTTTTATAGATACTATAGAGTCTGTAACTCTACTATTTTCTGCACAAATTGTATGCCAATTTTATTGTTTTATCAACAATCGGAACGCGTCTGTTACTTTTTTGACAGGCACGACCTCAATTTTGTATTTTTGTGTCAGCACTTTTTGGTCGGCAGGAATAATGATTCGTTTGAAGCCGAGTTTCTGTGCCTCGCTGATTCTCTGCTCAATACGATTGACCGGACGTATCTCTCCCGCCAATCCCACCTCGCCCGTGAGGCAAGTGTCCGGGTCCAAAGCAATGTCCATATTCGACGACAATACCGCTGCCAACACCGCCAAATCGATGGCAGGATCGTTCACGCGCAGACCGCCCGCGATATTCAAGAAGACATCTTTTTGCAGCAGTTTGAATCCCACACGTTTCTCCAAAACGGCAAGCAACATATTCAGTCGACGCGTATCAAACCCTGTGGAAGAACGTTGGGGCGTTCCATACGCGGCAGACGACACAAGTGCCTGCACCTCAATGAGAAACGGACGTACCCCCTCGATAGCCGCAGCGATAGAGATACCCGAAAGTCCATCGCGAGCAGTGGAGAGAAGCAATTCGCTCGGGTTGGTTACTTCGCGCAGACCATCCTGCTGCATCTCGTAGATACCCAATTCGGACGTGGAACCGAAACGGTTTTTCTGCGCCCGCAAAATACGATACATATAGTGTTGGTCGCCCTCGAACTGAAGCACCGTATCCACAATGTGTTCCAGCACCTTAGGTCCCGCCAATGAACCCTCTTTGTTGATATGTCCGATAATAAAAAACGGAACATTTTTCTCTTTGGCAAACTGCAAAATCCGCGCTGCACACTCGCGCACCTGACTCAGACTCCCCACGGTTGCCTCCACCGAGTCGCAGCCGATAGTCTGTATCGAATCCACCACCACCACGTCGGGTTGGATATCGGTAACATCGTCGAGGATACGCTCCAGCGAGGTCTCGCTTACGATAAACAGGTTTTCGGGATTGCCCGCCAGACGCTCGGCACGGAGTTTGAGTTGCCGCACACTCTCCTCACCACTGGCATAGAGCGTCTTGCGCCCGCCTAATTGCATCAACACCTGCAGTGCCAAAGTGGATTTTCCGATACCCGGTTCACCGCCCAACAACACCAGACTGCCCGGCACCAATCCACCTCCAAGCACACGGTTCAGTTCGCCGTTGTGCATGTCGATACGCATCTCCTCAGTGGCCGTAACTTCCTGAATACGTTGTGGTTTTGCGCCTCCGCCGATAGACGAAAGCGGACGTTTGCCGGCGGGAGTACTCACCACGGTGTTCTCCTCGTAGGTACCCCATTCGCCACACACGGGGCAACGCCCCAACATCTGCGGAGCCTTCGCACCACAGTTGCTGCATATATATTCGATAGTCTGTTTTGCCATTTTTGATTATGCTATCTACAGGGAAACATCAGGGAAAGAACAGGGAAACGAACCTAACACTCGAAGGTCTTTCGCTCCTCCGCGAGGGCTGTGTTCGCAAACACCTCTTGCGCCTCTTGCAGAAAAAGATTATGGTCATCCACCCGCGCAGAAAAATGCCCGATAAGCAGTTTCCCGACATGGGCTTTTTCGGCTATCTGCGCTGCCTGACGCGCAGTGGAGTGCATTACAGCGCGACAACGCTCCGCCAAATCGTTCAAGAAAGTAGCCTCGTGATACAGCATATCCACCCCCTCGACGATAGGCACAATCTTCTCGGTGTACATCGTGTCAGAGCAGTAAGCATAGCGTTTGCGAATGTCGTATAGTTTCTCGCCATTCTCCATCCGACGATGGCGTTCCGAGAAAAGAAAACCACAACATGGCACGGTGTGCTTGAGCGGAACCGACTCTACCATCACCGTCCTATCTTCAAAAACAACCTCATGCTTGCGCGGATTGATAGGGTGAAAAATCACCTCGTAGGACATATCGGCACAATAATAATCCAACCACGGACGCATCAGTCGCTCCAAATCAGGGTGCGAATAGATATGCATCGGCTGCGTGCGGTGCTGCATACCCAACGACGAAAGCAGACCTATCAAACCGAAACAGTGGTCGCCATGCAAGTGGGAGATAAAAATGTTGTACAACCTCGAAGTATGCACTCCAAGGCGTTGCATCGTTATCTGCACACCCTCGCCACAATCTACGAGAAACGACTTGTCGCACATTTCGACAATCTGTCCCGAGGGCGAGTTTTGCATCGTCGGGCGAGCACTTCCGCTACCCAATATGGTTACTTTACAAGGCATCATATACTTTTTTGGTCTGGAATGCCAATTGGGATAAATTTATTTAATTTGCGTCTATGTTGATTCCTATTCGGGGGGCGTCTATCGTATAGCCTCTAATTGTTCGCGAATTTTGTTCCCGAGTGCCGTTTTGCGTTCGATATGCTCCAACACGGTTTTCACGAATGCATTGCTCTCGAAACTTCCACGAACCGACTCAAAATCAGCCATTTGCTGCGAACGGTCGCCATCCACACCGAAGCCCGTCTGACTATTGAGGTCGAACTCTTTGCGGGCATCGTTATATACCATCTTATCCAAACTGACCACTGCTTCCTGCCAATCATTGACGGTTTTCAGGATGGTTTCGAGCGACACTTCATCCACGCCGCCCCCCCAAACCTGCTGCAGTTTGTCTAATGCCCAAGTCCATTCGTAAGAATAGTAGTTCTCGTGCATCTCGCGAAAACGGTCATGTATCTGCTGATAGGTCATTCCGCCTTTCTCGATGTCGTCCATCAGGCGGGTTACCTCGGTGCGCGGAGCAATCAGTCCCGCCAAATCCACCCAATCGCCCAAACCGATTTCCGTATCGGGCTGTAGTGCCTTGCGCAAGTCGTCCATCGAATGTATCTCCGCAAATTCTATCCTGGTAATCAGCGAGTTGCCAAGAAACTTTCTAATCCCCATCGTGTAGAGCGCATCACCATGTACCAACGACGAATTGCGAATTTTGCAATTATTATACCCGTACACATCGGTATTCATTCCGCTCAGCGTTTGCAACTCTTTCAGTATCTCACGCCCGCGCCACATCTTCTGCACCGTGTAGGGCGAAAGCAGGTTGAAATTGATAAAATCAAGTTTATCGGGGTCTTTGCGATTATCGCGTTGGGGCCATTTTTGCGCATCACGAATCGTACCCACCGAGCGCAGGTTTGCCCCCGGAACAAGATATGTTTCCGACTGATTCTCAATCAGATACGAGAAAGGCAGGTCGCTTGTATCAGTATGATTGGTATGGCGTCCCATCACCAACGAGAAAGCACCAATCTTAGACGGCCAAAGCAGATAACTATCCGAAGTGGTCTTCGCGCCACGCTCTGCCACCCCCTGATGGATAGGTCCGAGTTTGTACATGTGGTTCGATTGGTTGCTGCCCGAACCGGCATTCAAAAACGAGAACATACCCGCAATCAACAGGGTCGATTTATGGTGCGTCACGGTGTACGGACCCGCAAATATCGCACACGCCTCGCCGTGCATACCCTGACAGTTGCTGAAGAACAACGATTCGCCTGCCGAGTAGTGTTTATCGAAGATACACCCCTGACCAACAAAGCAGTTGTCCACCAGTGTCGAGTCGCCAATATCTACGCCTGTCGAAATGATAAAATTGGTGCATTTCACTCCTGAACCGATTTTTGTCGGAGCAAACCGATTGGAATTGACTGTACCATTTTTCAAGCGTGACGCACCCGCCAACTGTGCATAATCGCCTATGCGTGTATTCTTGATACTACCACAATTAAGGATACATACATGCTCGCCTATCTCCCCCATCTCACTTGCCTGCGAGTCGGCGTAATCGTCTATCATTCTGTCGAGTATCTCAATCATCTTGGGGCGATGGCGGTAGAGTGTCATCACGTATGCAAGACTCGCGCTCAGATGGTCGAAGATAGGAATCTCACGCCCCCCACCCTCGTTCATCACCGGCACACGCACACCATTACCGAATGTCGTACGCCCTTCCACCAAAATAGCATTCACGTTTTCGATGCAAGTATCTGCACCGATACGATAATTCGCAATATAATTATGTATATTATATAGGTGTACGTTGTCGCCTATCTCACAGTTGTGAATCATAGCATGGGCAATCCCCGAATGCACACTCAACCCGCCGGGCAACTCAAACTCATGCTCAAAAACACCCATCTTCACAACACCCGAAAAATGCACATCGCGCACATACTGCGGGTCAAAACCGTCTTTCACATACACATTCGCCCAATTCTTGGCTTCGCACCCCTGTTCTCTCAGTTGGCGTTCTTCTATATCCGTTAAATTTCTATACATATTGGTTGGTAATTGGAGTCGTAAAAAGTCTAAATATATTCGCTTACTATTGCACTAATCGTATGATATACAAGCATATAGGCGATTTCGCCATACGCACCATCATTTCACCTTGTGCAGATACACCCGCGTGCAGACCTGTTTGGTGTAGGCAGGGAAATCGCCTCCGATAATCCACCCGTAGTATCCGGGGTCGCGACGAAACACATCGGCGAGTCGTTGTCCTTTGTGCTGTCCGAAATTGAATATCTCGAATCCGTCTTTGTCGTAGGCTATGCGCCCCGCGAAATCCGCAAACCGCACATTTCCAGCCGAATAGTCTGCCAGACCCTCTATCGTGTTGGGCAAATCGTAGCGTTCCAACTGCGCCATCAGCACCTCGTATGTAGCCATCGTATCCGCATTGGCAGAGTGCGCATTTTCCAATTGCTTGCCACAATAGAACCGATAAGCTGCCGAGAGGTTGCGCTGTTCGTTTTTGGTAAAAATTGTATAGGCGTCAATCATATTACGACGCTTCAAGTCGATATTTACCCCTGCGCGAAGAAACTCCTCCGCCAACATCGGCACATCAAAATGGTTACTGTTATATCCCGCTAAGTCGCTGTCTTTCAGCACATCAGCAATCTGATGAGCCACTTGCCGAAATGTCGGACAATCGGCTACGTCCTCGTCCGTGATACCATGTATCGCCGTTGCTTCCGCTGGGATATGCATCGGCGTTTCCTCCACTATCGGTTTGCCAAACGGGTCCGACAAATGACGTATCACGGTAGGTTTAATGCGCAAAGTCTTCCCCTCGGCATTACCGTTGGGGAAGACCTTGTAATAACTTATCTCGACGATTCTGTCCGTCGATATATTCAACCCGGTTGCCTCCAAATCGAAGAAGACAAGCGGGCGATTCAGTTTCAACTTCATGTACTAATTTTACGATTTTACTAATCCAATCAGTCGTTATTGAGCAACATCGGCATCAAGAGAAGCAGCAATTCTTGGTTTTCCTCGTTCTCGGTCGGCAAAATCAGTCCAGCGCGTGCGGGGTCTGCCAATTGCAATTTCACATCCGTCGAGGTGATTGTCCCCAAAATCTCAATCAGGAACGGAGCCTTGAAGCCTATCGACATCGGCATTCCGTTATACTCGCACGAGATGGTTTCCTCTGCGCTGGTAGAGAAATCGATATCCTGTGCCGAAATTTTAATCTGGTTCTCGCTCAACGCCAATTTCAACAGCGAAGTACCCGTATTGGCAAACACAGCCACACGCTTGCAGGCGTTGATAAGCGTCTGACGGTCAACCACTACCACGTTCTGATTGTTTTGTGGAATTACCGCGTTGTAGTTCGGGAAGCGTCCCTCTATCTGACGACAAACCACCGTTGTCTGACCAAACTCGAACTTCGCATTTTTCTGTCCGAAAGTAATAACCACATCACTATCGTCCTTAGCCAATATATTCTTCAGTAATGTTGCCGGCTTCTTGGGAAGGATGAAACTAACCGGTTCTTCTGCAGAAACAGAGGTGTTCGAATAGCGCACTAAACGGTGTGCGTCGGTAGCAACCAACGTAATTTTATTGGTATCAATATCGAAGAATATACCGTTCATCACAGGGCGCAACTCATCGTCAGCCGTGCAGAAAATAGTCTTATTAACAGCGTCCAGCAACATCTTCGACGACACCATTATCGAGTGTGTATTCTCCTCATTAGCAGGCATTTCCGGATACTCGTTGCCATTCACACCCACAAACGAATACGTTCCGTTGGTGCTGACCATGTTCACTCCGAAATTGTTCTCGTCAATCAAGAACGAAAGCGGTTGCTCCGGAAACTCTTTCAACGTATCCAACAGCAGACGCGCACCACTGGCAACCTTACCGGCACCCTCTGCATTCTCCACATCTATCGATGTACGGATAGTAGTCTCACCATCCGAAGCGGTCAGTGTCAGTGTATTGCCATTCAGGTCGAACAGCACGTCTTCCAATATAGCCAAACTGTTTTTTGAAGCGATTACGCGGCTCACTGCTTGCAACTGCGCAAACAATTTTGTACTCGATACATTAAATTTCATATCTGTCGTTGTTTTAGATTTCTATTGATTAGGGGAATTTATTATATGGTTAATCAATGGTCGATTATATGCCCAGCGAAAATAATCGACATTTCATTGCACAATAATCAGCGTTCCACACCCCTACTTTAGTCCGCAAAATTACAAAATTTATCTCATATATGCAAATATTTTGCCAAAAATACATCAGTTTGCCCCTTTTTCTTTTCCAAACGGATTATTTTGCGTACCTTTGCACTGCAAACCTATGAAAATTGGCATTTTCGACAGTGGCTACGGCGGTCTCACTATCTTGGACAAGATTCGTCGCGAGTTGCCGGAGTACGACTATCTCTACTTGGGCGACAATGCCCGTGCGCCCTATGGTTCGCACTCTTTCGAGGTCATCTACCAATACACGCTGCAAGCCGTCCGCTATCTCCTGCAGCACGATTGTGCGCTGGTGATTCTCGCCTGTAACACAGCCAGTGCCAAAGCCCTGCGTACTATCCAGCAGCACGACCTGCCAACCTTGCGTCTTGGGACGGAAGTGCCTAATGTTCTGGGAGTTATACGCCCTACCGTAGAGCAGGTTTTCTCCCTCACGCACAACGGACACATCGGAATACTCGGTACACAGGGCACCATCGACAGCCTCAGTTACCCCCTCGAACTGCAAAAGATTTGGGACAATCTGCCCATTCACACATTTACAAATTTACAGATTTCGCAGCAGTCTTGCCCTTTGTGGGTACCCCTTATCGAGTCGGGCGAACATCTCCACGAGGGGGCGGATTATTTTGTGAATCAGTACCTCAGTGCCCTCTTTGCGCAGGATCCGCTCATCGATACACTTATCCTCGGCTGCACGCACTATCCGTTGCTCAAACCAAAGATTGACAGTTGGTTAGCCTCGCACCACCCGCAGGCGCATGCTATAGCGCAAGGCGACATCGTAGCCCGTTCACTGCGTGATTATCTCACGCGCCACATTGCCATTCGCAAAACCCTCTCTTGCGGTAATACCTGCGAATATCTCACCACCGAGTCCGCCCGAAAATTTGCTGACTCCGCCTCCGTTTTCCTCTCCCTCCCCGTCCAAGCACACCACATCAGCCTATAAAAACAGCCATTCTCCATATACGCAAAGTATATAGAAAAAGGTACATAGAAAAGTCAGGTGGATATCATTCTCAATTCTTCATTCATAATTCACAATTCAAATTAGCCATCTGCTACCTCTTTTTTTTAAGAAATCTCCCTCCTACTGACAAAATCCCGAAAAATCACCGATTTTGTCAATAGCAATAAATTACATCCTATATTTACTCCTTGAAACAAACTACCAAACACACTGATAATCTATTGATTACGCAAATTCTATTCGTCTTTTTCTTCCTACTGACAAAATATGCCCAAATCCCCCTGTTTTGTCAATAGGCATGTCTATGTGAACAAATTAAGAACATATCTTCACACCACAAAGCCCCCATCCATATTATTTTCGGCACGACCGCAACCCCCACCGATAATTACACAAATCAGAATGTATTTTACCGAAAAACATATCATTTTGTCATAAAAACACAAAAAAAACGAACCTTTATCTCATATTCTCTTTGAAATATAGATTTTTTGCTATACCTTTGCAGCAGAAATTCCAAAAACAATAATTAACAAACAACAAAAAATAACAAAAAACATGAAAAAGCCAACCTTGTTACATCCTTTAGTTTTATTCCTCTTTTTAGGAATTTGTAGTTGCACCTCTAATGATGCCAACATTGAAGGAATCACAACAAACCAGGCCTCCACATCCCAATCTTTCCCTCAAAAGGTTCACCAACTCAGTTCATCAATTATGAGTTTTTCTTCCATAGAAGAAGCCGATGATGAATTATGGCACATGGCAAAATTACCTGAAGAGGAATTATTGCAATTTCGCTCTTCTGCTAATATCTATTTACAATCAATAGCAGCTTATACAGAACTAACAATGCTGCAGGAAGAAGTCAATGAAGAAACATTTTTCGAAATAGTGGAAAACTATCGTTCCGAAGGACTATTGCGTATACGAGAAAACCAATATGGTGTATTTGCAAACCCCTTATCCACATTTGATTATCGCTGCTTATTGGACGAAAACAACAACTTTATTGTTGACCATGCAGTTTATCATTTACTCAATTGTGGAGTTTATGCCATTTGTCCTATCAATATGTACGAAAATATGATGCGTCTTATTGATACATATGGTGAAAGACAATTTATTGAACGATTAGAAAAAGGCGAATTATATGATTATGAAGATGAAAGTTATAATCCGAACGACATATACGATTTGGAACACATCTATATGCCTGGGTCCTCAATGAAAGAAGATCAATACAAAAAATATGAGAAGACCGTAGAAAACTACAGAACTACAGTAGAAATATATGTAGATTCCCATTATAGTAATATGTATAATAGGCAAGATATTAAAATTAAGTACGATATTACAACACGTCATTTGTTCGGAGGCATATGGTGGTTAAAACGTTTGGATACACAAGTTGATATGCATATCTATGCAGAATTCTTAACTTCTGGATACGATATATTACCTATCGAATTTGTCCAAAATTATGAAATCAAAAGAGCACATATAAAGAATTATAAAACCGATAGTTATCCTGACCATAAATGGACATTTATCCGTTCTGGTATTCAAGATGTGCATTTTTCCATAAATAATAAAGAATTAACAATAACCGAAAATGATATAGTATTATGAAAAAGTTTCTTAGTTTTGCACTCATTTCCATGAGTATTTGTTTTGCTTTAGTGTCGTGCCAAAAGAATTATATGGGTACGGCGTATGCAATCAACACAACAAACAAAGTGTTGACCCTTTATTCAGAAAAAGACTCTGTAGTCTTGATTCCACTCCAAAAAACCTATTTAGGTCTCATTGCATTCTCGGATAACGGAGGCTACACGATTAGCGACTCGCAATTATACGGATTTGAATTCCAGAAAATGAAAGTAGATGACATTGTCTATAATGTTCCCGAACCACTTTCTACGATTTTATTGGATAAATCCAACTACCTTACCCATCAGTCGGTTTCTTCTGATTACCAACCGGTGGAAATACACGAAATAAAAATCCAAGCAGACTTTGTAAAACAAGTCATCACGCAAAATCAGCAATAGTCTAACAAAACAACAATAAAAAAAACACTCGATGAGGTGTGTTTTCTGCCAACAAGAAACAGGAGCACACCTCATCGCGTTATTTTATAGAAGAAAGAGCAAAAAACTTGCACATCCCCCCCCCACTGAGTCCGCCCGAGAATTTGCCAAATCCGCCTCCCTTTTCCTCTCCCTCCCCGTCCAAGCAAACAACATCCGGTCGGCTCTTTTCGCCGTCTCGTTGCCGTGTCGTTGCCGTCTTTTGGAGTTCTATTCAGTCCACCGGGTTTCGTGTTTCTACGGCACTCAGTGCGCAAGCACACCCGCCTTACGCTTCATGCCGTAATTGACCTTGTATATTCAAATAATCGTTACTTGTTTTGAGAAAACACCGAGGGGATATGTTGAAACAGGGAAATATGCCTATTCGGCATTGTCGTCGGAAGGTTTCCGCGTGCGTTTTTTTGCACGCGGGTGGGCTGCGTTGTATTCCTCGCGCGCCTGCTGGAAAGTAGTGTGTGTATAGATTTGCGTGGTCGAGAGACTGGAGTGCCCCAACAGCGTCTGAATAGTGCGGATATCTGCTCCGTTGTTGAGCATAGTGGTGGCAAAGGTATGGCGCAACACGTGCGGCGAGTGTTTTTTGAGCGTACTCACCCCCCCCATACGCGCACGCACAACCGTATATACGGTGTTCGTTCCCAATGGCACAACATCTCCCGTCCGTTTCTGTTTCCGCACAAAGAAAGCAGGCGACGGAAAACCGTTCAGCAACTCGCCACGCACCGCCAAATAACTGTGTATCTGCTCAATAAGCGCATTGCCGATAGGTACGATACGCTCTTTTTTGCGCTTGCCGAAGATACGTACCTGCTGCTGTCCGAGGTCCACATCGCTATCTTTCAGCCCCACCAATTCCGCCTCGCGCATACCCGTCTGGTAGAGCATTTCGATAATCAGGGCATTGCGCACCGACTCGAAATCATCGGCTTCGGCGTCTATCGCAGTCGCCTCTTTCATCTCCGCCGGTTTGAAAAACACAGGCAGGGGTTTGTCCACCCGAGGAGGCACCACACGCCGTGTGATATCGCGTTTCACACGCCCCTGCGAAAGCAAAAAATGGTACAGACTATGCACGCTCGACATTTTCCGGCGCAGACTGCGGGGGCGATTATTCTTTTCCTCCACCAGATAGAGCAGCCACCGTTTCACGTCGGTCTCGTCCACCATCTCGGGGTCGAACTCCGACATATCTTGCAGCCCCAAGTACGTACAAAAATCTCGCAGGTCATCGTGATAAGCCTTCACGGTGTGCTGCGAGTATTTTTTTTCGATGGCAATATAGTCCAAAAACTTCTGTATCACCCTGATTACGCATTATGCGTTGCGTATGACGCATGGTGTATTAAATCTCTTTTCCAACCTCGTCGGTGGCCTCAAAGGGGAACAGACCAAACAACTCGGCATCTATCTGGTCGGTGATTTTGCGGAAGTCGTCGGGATTCTCTCCGAACTTCACATTGTCGCCGTCCACAATCAGCAATTTGCCCTTGTACTCACTAATCCACTTCTCGTATTTGTCGTTCAGACCTTGCAGATAGTCGATACGCATGCTTGCCTCATACGCGCGCCCGCGTTTTTGTATCTGTGCCACCAATGTAGGAATAGAGGCGCGGATATAAATCATCAGGTCCGGCATTTTCACAAGCGACATCATCAGGTCGAACAAATCCTGATAGTTGTCGAAATCGCGGTCGGACATAAATCCTTGGTCGTGCAAGTTGGGGGCAAAGATACGCGCGTCCTCATAGATAGTACGGTCCTGAATGATATACTCATTTGATTTGGAAATCTCCACCACATCCTTGAAACGCTTGTTGAGGAAGAATATCTGCAAGTTGAACGACCAACGCTGCATATCGGCGTAGAAATCCTCCAAGTAGGGATTAAACTCCACCGTCTCAAAAGCGGGTTTCCAACCATAATGTTTCGCCAACATCTTTGTCAAGGTTGTCTTGCCGCAACCGATATTTCCTGCTATCGCTATATGCATATCTGTATAATTTATTGATTTTCAGTATCTGTTTCCTTAACCATTCTCTCCACTCGTATTCACACACTTCCGCATCGTAACTCCGCACCATTCACACACTCGCCCACTTCACGACTCCACCTAAAACAAGCCGAACAACTGCGCGTCAATCTTATCCACAATATATCGGAAATCCTCCGGATTATGCTCAAAATCAAGATTATCCGACTCTATCACCAATACTTTGCCATCATACAAATGGTAGATAAACTCCTCGTACCGCTCATTCAAATCCTTCAGATAATCAATCTGCATGCCCTTCTCGTAGTCGCGCCCGCGTTTCTGAATCTGTGCTATCAGGCTCGGCACCGACTTTCGCAAATAAATCATCATATCGGGGCGTTTCATCTTCAGTTTCATCAACTCGAACAACTCCATATATGTATTGTAATCGCGCTCCGAGAGGTCTCCGCGACGATAGTTGTTCGCCACAAACACATACACACCCTCAAAGATGCTCCGGTCCTGCACTATCGTCTGTTCCGACTGTTGCACCGCCAGCATATCCTTGAACCGCTCTTTCAGGAAATAGGTCTCCAAGCAGAACGACCAGCGCGAAATATCGGTGTAGTAGTCCTCCAAATAGGGATTAAACCGCACACTCTCAAAGCGCGGTTCCCACCCATAGTGCTTCGCCAACATCTTCGTCAGCGTCGTTTTTCCGGCACCTATATTTCCTGCTATTGCAATATACATCTGTCCTGTTTCAAAAACATTCTTTCCGGAAGCAACACATTTTTATCAAAAGCATACTTTTTATCAAAACGCGCGCTTTCGCTTGCAAAGATAATCTTTTTTGTCTATATCTGCAAATTTTACCCACATTATCTTTCAAAAAAGCGTTTTGCCGTTCTCCGTGTTGCTCTACCGGCACAGTCATCTGTAGCGATATATCTGTCTCATTTACAGCCGATTATCATTCGATGGAACAGCCATTCATTCTCTATACGCCCTGCGTAGAAACAAGAAAGGCGCACCCTGCGGTACGCCTTTTTCTGAAACATTCTGTGCAAACAAAAGTCTGCTTTCGTTGCTTAGTTGTTCTTTGCTTTCTCTACGATTGCTTGGAACGCACGCGGCTGGTTCATAGCGAGGTCAGCCAACACCTTGCGGTTGATAACCACACCCGATTTCTTGAGTGCGCCCATCAATTGGCTGTAACTCATACCTTCGAGACGAGCAGCGGCATTGATACGCTGAATCCACAATGCGCGGAAGTTGCGTTTTTTAGCCTTGCGGTCGCGATAAGCATACTGGAGACCTTTCTCCCAAGTGTTTTTGGCAACTGTCCATACGTTGGCACGGCCACCAAAATTGCCTCGTGTGAGGCTCATGATCTTCTTACGACGGTTACGAGAAGCGACGTGATTTACTGATCTTGGCATAGTTTTCTACGTTTTGTTTTGGTGGTTAATACTTAGCGGAGCAGAAGCATCTCGCGAATCGAGCGCATGTTGGTCTGGTCCACCATTGCAACGTGAGTCAGGTTGCGTTTCTGTTTCTTGGTCTTCTTGGTCAGAATGTGACTCTTGTAAGCGTGTTTACGCTTGATTTTACCGGTTCCGGTAAGAGTAAATCTCTTTTTTGCACCGGAATTAGTCTTTACCTTTGGCATTTTGTTTTTGTTTTAATGAGTTATTTAATCCGGTCGCAGGCAGCCTAAGGGGAAGCCTTTTGACCCGTTTTGTTCAATTTTTCAACTTGTAAATCAGGAAATTTGTAAATGCAGCAATGCAAATCATTTACACATTTACAAACTTGCAAATTTCCGCATCCTAAAACTATTGCTTCTTCGGCGAGAGATTCAGTATCATGCGTTTGCCCTCCAGGCTCGGCACTGCCTCCGGTTTGCCGTATTCGGCAAGGTCGTTGGCAAAGCGTGCCAACAATAGTTCTCCCTGCTCCTTGAATACGATACTGCGCCCGCGGAAGAATACATACGCCTTTACCTTGTTCCCGTCTTTGAGAAACTCTTGCGCATGCTTCAACTTGAAGTTGTAGTCGTGGTCATCGGTCTGCGGTCCGAAACGTATCTCTTTCACCTCCATCTTCTTGGAGTTTGCCTTCATCTCTTTCTCTTTGCGTTTCTTTTGGTAAAGGAACTTCTGATAATCGAGTATTCGGCATACAGGAGGAGCGGCGTTCGGCGAAATCTCTACCAAGTCCAAGTTCTGCTCATCGGCAAGATGCATGGCTGTTTGGAAAGGATAAATTCCCGGTTCTACATTGTCGCCCACAAGGCGAACTTCATTGACGCCGCGAATCTTATCGTTGATACGATTGGGCATCTCTTTCTCTACTCGGCCACGTTGTGGTCTGTTGGGTGTTGTTGCTATAGTTTTTTCCTCCTGTTAGTTGTGAGGGAATTTATCGAAGTACCCTCATTCTTCCGCTTTCCCGCAAAGTGCTGTCGCAAAGCCTTTTCCACGAAAAAGCGCGCAAAATTACAACTTTTTCTCGAAACTGACAAACTTTTTAGTAAAAATATATTTTTTTGCACAATATATTTGCCTATCCGAAAGAATTTATTTACCTTTGCGCGTCTAATCGGCATTATGTTGTGTGCCCGATGGCTGCTCAACTAACTAATACGCCATAAAACGTACATTTTGATGAAATCTTTCCGTTCTTTGTTTCTTGCCCTCTCGGCGGTAGCCTTGTGTGCTACCGGTTGCCAGGAACCCCCGTATATCAACGGTCCAGGCAATAATGACAATAATCCTGAGGCTATTCCTACCGCCCCCATTCCAGAAGGAATTGATATTCCCGATAGTGCCATCACTGTGGCGCAAGCGCGTACAATCTGCTCGCAGTTGGCAAGTGGCGCAAGTACGCCGGAGAAATACTATGTCAAAGGTTGGGTGCAGAATGTGGCTTCCGGGCATGCTGATGCGGTGGCTACCTATGGAAACGGCTTGTTCTATATGTCGGACATCAGTACAGGGACTTCCACTCGTACGTTCTATGCCTATCAGGTAATGGGCAAAGATGGTA
>JBNMHB010000050.1:0-16176 GCA_050872525.1 Bacteroidales bacterium
AACACATTGAAAATCACCTATTTATATGGTATAATCGTTCATTTCCGGCGAATACGAAAACGAATCACAAAACCGGAAGTATTCGCCAAAACTCGTCAGCCATACTATCGTCCTATTTTGTCCTATTTTGATGCGGTTGCCCTGGTATTTTTATATTTATGTTGTACAATTCAAGATTTTTTTGTACCTTTGCGGCGAATTTGCATTAAGACAAAAATACGATATGGAATTAAGTGAACAAGAACAAGTGCGCAGACAGAGTCTGCAAACTATGCGCGATATGGGTATTGACCCCTATCCCGCCGCCGAATATGTAGTTACGGGTCATTCTACGGATATAAAAAACGGTTTCAAAGACGAAGATAGTACCTCCGATTGGTACACAGGCAAGGAAGTGCGTATCGCGGGACGACTGATGTCGAAACGTATTATGGGCAAGGCATCGTTCATCGAACTGCAAGACTCGAAAGGGCGTATTCAGGTGTATGTCAGCCGCGATGATATCCAGGCTCCCGTGCCGGAGGGCGAAACAGCCACAACGGTAGAGCAACAGATGTATAATGTGGTGTTCAAAAAACTGCTTGACATCGGCGACTTTATCGGTATCGAGGGTTTTGTCTTCCGCACACAGATGGGCGAGATTTCGGTACACGCCAAGAAACTGACGGTGCTGGCAAAGAGTCTGCGTCCGCTGCCTATCGTGAAATATAAAGACGGTGTGGCTTACGACGGATTCAACGACCCCGAACAACGCTATCGCCGCCGCTATGTGGATTTGGTGGTGAACGAGGGCGTGAAAGATGTGTTCTTGAAACGTGCCACCATCATTCGCACTATGCGCCAAGTATTTGACGAGGCAGGTTATACCGAGGTAGAAACGCCTATCCTTCAGCAGATTGCAGGCGGCGCGTCTGCCCGTCCATTCATTACGCACCACAACGCTTTGGACGTGGATATGTATCTGCGTATCGCCACCGAGTTGTATCTGAAACGACTGATTGTCGGCGGTTTTGAGGGCGTGTATGAGATTGGTCGGAACTTCCGCAACGAAGGCATGGACCGCAGTCATAACCCCGAGTTTACGTGTATGGAGTTGTATGCTTCCTACAAAGACTACAATTGGATGATGTCGTTCACCGAACAACTGATTGAGCGTATCGCCATTGCCGTAAACGGGACAACCAAAGTGCAGATTGGGGACCACGAAGTGGACTTCAAAGCACCGTACCGCCGTCTTCCTATCTTGGACGCCATCAAAGAAAAGACGGGATTAGACCTTTCGACGATGAGCGAAGAGGAAATACGCGAGGCTGCCAAAAAATACGGTGTACAAGATACCGAACATATAGGCAAGGGCAAACTGATTGACGAGATATTCGGCGAGACGTGCGAAGGTACGTTTATCCAACCTACTTTCATCACCGACTACCCCGTTGAGATGTCGCCGCTGACGAAGATGCACCGCTCGAAACCCGGTCTAACGGAGCGTTTCGAGTTGATGGTGAACGGCAAAGAGGTAGCCAACGCCTATAGCGAGTTGAACGACCCGATTGACCAATACAACCGTTTCGTGGAGCAAATGCGATTGGCAGACAACGGCGACGATGAGGCAATGGTGATTGACCACGATTTCGTGCGCGCATTGGAATATGGTATGCCTCCCACGTCGGGCATTGGTATAGGTATCGACCGCTTGGCTATCTTCCTGACGGGGCAACCGAGCATACAAGATGTGCTGCTCTTCCCCACGATGAAGCCGGAAGCGTGAGCGAAATAGAGGACAAGACGGAAAGACTAATTTCCGCAAAATGGATACATGGATGAATGGCGTATTGCAGACATCGTATATGCTGCTGCCATACGTTTTTTGCGCGAAGATTACAAAGATAATCTGTTTGCAAAAACGTATTCATGCGCTTCATCATTGATAAATAAAAATGACAATTAGAAGAAATAGGGCGTAGCCGAAACATAATTAATTATTTTTCGCTCTTTGTCCTCTATTCTTTGTCAAAAAAATACTATGTATGCAGTATAGAGTTGCAGTATTAGGTTCGGGCAGTTGGGCTACGGCATTGGCAAAGATATTGCTTACCAACCAGACCGAAATCAATTGGTACATTCGCCGACAAGAGGTGATTGATGAGTTTATTGCCACCGGTAAAAACCCCACTTACCTCAGTTTGGCACAGTTTGATGTATCGCGTATCCATTTCTCCGCTGATATCAACAAAGTGATATCACAATCGGATTTGCTGGTACTGGCAATCCCTTCTCCCTACGTGAAGCAGTCGCTTAACAAGATTCGACGCAATATGACACACAAGATTGTCATCTCTGCGGTGAAAGGTATGATTCCTGATGAAAATCAGACCGTTACCGACTATCTGCACAAGCGCTTCAAGATTCCTGTAGAGCAGTTGGGAGTTATCGCCGGACCATGCCATGCCGAAGAAGTGGCGTTGGAGCGACTGAGTTACCTCACTATCGGCTGCGAACACTTGGAGAACGCCAACGAGTGGTCAAACCTCTTCCGCACAAGCGTGGTACATACCATTTCCAGCAGCGATGTTCTGGGATTGGAGTATTCGTCGGTTATGAAGAATATATACGCCATCGCGGCAGGTATGTGTCAAAGTTTGCACTATGGCGACAACTTCCAAGCAGTGCTACTGACCAATGCTATGCAGGAAATACTGCGTTTCACCACAGCCATCTCCAACACCCATCGCGACATCACAGCAAGCGGCTATTTAGGCGATGTGTTGGTTACATCGTATTCTAAGTTCTCGCGCAATCGCCAGTTCGGACAGATGGTCGGGTTGGGCTATTCTATCAAAGCCGCACAAATGGAGATGGAGATGGTGGCAGAAGGGTATTATGGTACGCGCGCGATACATATTGCCAACGAGCGAATGCAAGTGAACCTCCCCATCGTGGAAGCCATGTACGACATACTATATAACCGTAAATCACCTACCATCGTAATACGCGAACTTACCAAGAAACTACAATAACAATCAACAAACAAAACGATGAAAGATATTCAATTTTCCTACGCCAAGGCGGTGGATGCCGAGGCGGTCAATGCCTACAAAGAGCAAGTGGCTAATGCTCAGGAAATGCTCACCAAAGGTACCGGTAAAGGTAACGATTTCTTGGGTTGGATGAACCTACCGGAGGACATCAAGCCCCAATTAGAAGATATTCGGACTACTGCCGAACTCCTTCGACGCGAATGCGAAGTGATTGTGTGTATCGGTATCGGAGGTTCTTATTTGGGTGCGAAAGCCGTGATTAACGCTTTGTCATCCTCTTTCGCATGGCTCGAAGGCGACAAACCCGCTATCGCCTATGCCGGACAGAACATCGGCGAAGACTACCTGTACGAACTGCAAAATCTGCTCAAAGGCAAACGATTTGGTATCATCTGTATCTCCAAATCGGGTACTACCACCGAACCCGCATTGGCTTTCCGCCTACTCAAGACGCAACTTGAGAAACAACAAGGCATGGAGGCTGCCAAAGAACTGATTGTCTGCATCACCGATGCCAAGAAAGGTGCCCTGCGCACATTGGCAACACAAGAAGGCTACAAGACATTCGTCATCGAAGACAATATCGGCGGACGTTTCTCTGTGCTTTCGCCAGTGGGACTGCTGCCTATCGCTTGCGCAGGTTTCGATATTCGCGCACTCATCAATGGTGCTGCACGTATGGCAAAAGTGTGTGGTATCGACACACCTTTCGAGGAAAACCCCGCTGCACAATATGCCGCTGCACGCAATAGTATCTACTCTGCGCAGGGCAAGAAAATAGAGTTGTTGGTCAACTTCCACCCAAAATTGCACTATGTCAGCGAATGGTGGAAACAACTCTACGGCGAGTCGGAAGGCAAGGACCACAAAGGAATTTTCCCCGCAAGCGTGGATTTCACAACCGACCTGCACTCAATGGGACAATATATACAAGACGGCGAGCGTCATCTCTTTGAAACCGTCATCTCGGTAGAAGAACCCAACCACCAAGTGGAGTTCCCATTCGATGAGGCAAACCTCGACGGACTCAATTTCCTCGCCGGCAAGCGTGTGGACGAAGTGAATAAGATGGCGGAACTCGGTACGATGCTTGCGCATGTGGACGGCGGAGTACCGAATATGAAGATTACTATGCCTCTGCTCAATGAGTACTATTTGGGCGAACTCATCTATTTCTTTGAGCGTGCATGCGGTATCTCGGGCTATATCCTCGATGTAAATCCGTTCAACCAACCCGGCGTAGAGGCATACAAAAAGAACATGTTTGCCCTCCTCGACAAACCCGGCTACGAAGCAGAATCCGCCGCCATCAAAGCAAGACTCTAAGAGACAGACAAACTGCTGCATAGCAGAAAGTATCATATAAAGCGATATAGAGACAGTGATTGTTTCTGTATCGCTTTTTTGTGTACATAGTAAGAAGCATTTATCAAATAATACCTATAAATTTTGCGGAGAGCGGTATATTCCACAAAAAACATTTTGCGGAGAGCGGATTTTATTTGTGTAATCCAATAAAAATCAGGGCAGCAAATTATTACCGATAGAGGTTAAATCATCGGGATACAAGACACATAAGTCATTAGATGTGTTTTGCGAAAAATTCTCAGAGCGTATCAGTGAGCGAGTTTTGCTTTACACAAAAGATTACAAAAAAGATGGTGCAACGATGTGTATCCCTGTTTATATGACACCCTTTTTGTGAACATTAAGATAACGGCTACAAAGTCGAATCTACAGCCATCAAAGCGAGACTGTAAGTTTTATTGATATGTCATACTACAAAAATGACCCATAGACCAAAATTTGTATGTTATGCAGAGGGAAAAGGAGCCTATTATTTGCCTATTATACAAAGTAAGTTTGTAGATTTGTAAGTAAAAAAGTATATTTCAATTGGAGGAATAAATAAAAAGTTGTACCTTTGTAAAAAAATAAAGAGACTTTGTAAAAAAACAGAGAAACATTGCAATAAAATAGAGAGAAATGAAAGTAGTAGTACAACGGACAACCCATGCCTCTGTCCGTATTGATGGGACAGAAGTAGGGCATATAGAGCTGGGATTTGTGTTGTTGGTGGGTATCACGCACACCGACACAGAGACGGACGCAGATTATATCGCCAAGAAAGTGGCACAACTGCGTGTGTTTGAAGACGCAGAGGGTAAGATGAACCTGAGTATCAAAGAAATAGACGGTTCTATCTTGTCGATTTCACAATTTACATTGTATGGCGATACGCGTCATGGCAATCGCCCATCCTTTATTCAGGCTGCGCGACCAGAACAAGCAGAGCCGCTCTACGAATACTTCAACAATCGCCTCCGTAGCGAATATGGGTTGCGTGTAAAGACCGGGCGTTTTGGCGCGGATATGAAGGTGGATTTCATCAACGACGGACCCGTAACCATACTGATTGACTCATCCGCAACCACCTCCCCCCACCCCTCCAAATGAGAGGGTTAGGAGGTTGTTTTTACACGGACAAACCACAGATACCTTAATTCCAGAAAAATCTGCAAACTTAATTCAAAATCAGTTCTGTAGCAATGCCTCTGCCAAGGCTTCCATTGTAGGCAGGTCGGTCGATTTGAGCGTGCTACGGATAGACAATACGGGTTCGACGATGGTGATATCCTTCATCTGCTCCAACATACCTCGCATCACACGTGCCGCCTGAGGTGCCCAACTGCCATTTTCCACCAATGCCACACGCCGCGATTGGTAGGTTTTGAGTTGCAGTTTGTGCAAGAAATTGTGCATCGGCGGGAATATATCGGCATCATACGTAGAGCAACAAAGCACCATACGGCTCATACGGAAAGCGTCCTCCACCGCCTCTGCCATGTCATCGCGGCTCAAATCGGTGATTGCCACTTTCTTTGCCCCTTTGGCTTTCAGTAGTTCGGCTAATTGCAACGCCGCCTTGCGGGTGTTGCCATGGATAGACGCATACGCCACCAACACCCCATCGGTCTCGGGTTGGTAACTGCTCCAGATGGTATATAAACGTATCGCCTCCTGCATCTTCTCGCCCTCTAAGACAGGACCATGCAACGGCGCAATCGTTTGAATATCAAGCAATGACGCGGCTTTCAACACATTAGACACCGGTTTGCCGTACTTGCCACAGATATTGAAATAGTAGCGTCGTGCCTCGCATGCCCAATCGTCCGCGTCGGCATCATATACACCAAACTTACCAAACCCATCGGCAGAGAAAAGCACTTTCTGTTCCGGTAGGTACGTCATCAGCACTTCGGGCCAGTGCACCATCGGCGCAGCAATAAAAGAGAGCGTCATATCGCCCAAAGAGAGCATGTCGCCGCCTTTGACTTCCAACGTGCAGGGAGCGGAAATACCGAACTGCGGCAACATCTGCAACGCAATTTTAGACCCGACAACGGTAGCATCGGGATATGCCTTCAAGAACGCACAGATAGACCCGCCGTGGTCAGGCTCCATGTGCTGAACTATCAGATAATCAGGCGTTTTTCCATCTAATGCTCCTGCAAGTTTCGTGAGCCATTCGTCGGTTTTGCGAGGGTCCACGGTATCCATCACTGCCATCTTGTCCGCACAAAGCAGGTAACTATTGTAGCACATACCTGCGGGGACAACATATTGACTTTCAAACAAGTCCAAATCGGCATCATCACAGCCGATATATTTAATTCGGTCGGTATTCATTATAGTAAATCGGTATCCATATAAACTTCCAACAGACGACATTCCGCGTCCGTGGGAGTGAGAACAATATCGTTTAGGCAAGCAGGCAAAAGTACCGCCTCGCCTTTCTGCAGGCGAATGGTTTGTTCCGCACTATCTGCCTCCGGCGCCGAGAGTTGCATACTCCCGCCTACGCACATATACAACACAAACGAATCGAGGGGCGCATAATCCCGCTGTATCGGTTGGTCGAAACGCAGCACATTGGTTGTGAAATAGGGCGTATGAGCGATATTCTCCACGCCATTCAGGGGGCAATCCGTGTGCTGAACCGCCTCCTCTTGGGGAGTATCGTAGTCCAACACCTCCAACGCCTGTTGCAGTTTGAGCGGGCGTTTTTTGCCATCGTTGCCGACGCGGTTATAGTCGTAGAGACGGTATGTGATATCGCTATTCTCCTGAATTTCAGCCACTATGGTGCCACGTTTCATTGCATGAACAATGCCCGCAGGAAGCATAACCACATCGCCGTCCCGCACCGGATATTCGTCCAGATAGTCGGTCAGATTACCGTCTTCAATAGCCTCGCATATCTGCTGTTCGGTCATAGGCTGTCGCCAACCGCGAATGACAGAAGCATACGGCTCAGACTCCATCACATACCACATCTCGGTCTTGCCCAACGAGTCCTCGTTCTCAAAAGCATAGTCGTCTGCCGGGTGTACCTGAATGCTCAAATCGTCATCGGCGTCGATAAACTTCACCAACACAGGGAACGTATTGCCAAAAACTTCATATACTTTGTCGCCCACCAATTCGCTCATATATACTTCGAGCAAATCTTGCAAATCATTGCCGGCGAGATGCCCATTTGCCACCTCTGTGGGGAATTTTGCTTGCGCAGAGACAAGCCAACTTTCACCCACATTCTCAAATGTATCAGACAGGGGAACATACCAATTCTTGATATGCTGACCTCCCCATATTTTATGGAACAAACGGGGTGTAAACTTTAGCGGATATAAAGACATACGAATCGTTTTTTCGGAAAAAACAAGCGACGATACCCCCATAAGAGGTGTACTGTCGCTTAGTTATCTTATTGATTTATTGTATATTACGCAGACGCTTCTCCCAATTCCAAGCAGACAGGAGTACTTCTTTCAGAGGCGTATCTGCCTTCCAACCGAGGACGATATTTGCCTTGGCGGGGTTAGCCCACACCTTTTCTATATCTCCCTCGCGGCGCCCCACAATCGTGTAGGGCACATTCACGCCGGTAGCCTCCATAAAAGCATTGACAATCTCCAACACACTCAGTCCGCGTCCGGTACCAAGGTTGAATGTCTCCACCTGTTCGTTGGCAGCACCGGCGAGCATACGCTCAACCGACTTGACGTGTGCTTTTGCCAAATCGACCACATAGATATAGTCGCGGATACACGAGCCATCGGGCGTGTCGTAATCGTTGCCAAAGATTTTCAGTTCCTGACGCAAACCGGCAGCCGTCTGGGTTACAAAAGGCAACAGATTATTTGGCACGCCATTGGGCAACTCACCAATCAATGCCGACGGGTGGGCACCTATCGGGTTGAAATAGCGCAAGATAGTAACGTGCAAATTGCTATCGGCGTGTGCCTCGTCGCGGAGGATATCTTCGTTGATTTGCTTGGTATTACCATAAGGGGAGAGGGCTTTCTGGATAGGAGCCGTCTCATCTACTGGCAAGTGTGCCTTATCCGGCTGACCATAGACTGTGCAAGACGAAGAGAAAACAATGTTCTGCACAGAGTGGCGTCTCATCACCTCCAACAGGGTGATAAGCGAACCTATGTTATTACGATAGTAGAGCAGCGGTTTTTGTACCGACTCCCCCACTGCCTTGCTCGCCGCAAAATGAATAACTCCCTCAATATCAGGATATTGGCGGAATACATTATCCAAATTGACAAAATCATTGCAATCGATATTTGCGAACTCAGGACGGCGTCCGACAATGGCTGTGATACCATCCAGGATATCCACATTGGAGTTGCTCAGGTTATCAACAATCGTTACCTCATAACCCTGTTGCATCAATTCTACCACGGTGTGCGAACCTATATATCCCGCACCGCCCGTTACTAAAATACGTGCCATAATCAGTTTATAATGAGCGTGTTACACTCGGTCTATTAAAATAATTTCTCCGGATACTCTCCCGCTTTGATGAGACGGTTTATCTTCATCACCACTTGCGGACGGTCCTCGGCATACGTAACGCCGAACCATTTGGAAGGAGTATCCAACACTTTGCATGTGGCTTTGCCTGCTTTTATCAGGTCGTTCACCACAGTAGGAATATAAAATTCCTTTTTCAGTTCGTTGCCATTTCGTGTCAAGAAATCGCAAAATGCTTGTTCCGAATAGTGGAAATACTCAGGCGTAAAGCCCCACATATTCATCGAAACAGGCGTGTTCGGCGCGAGTATGGTATCCTCACCGTTTTCGGTAAAGACAATCTTATCGCCCACTTCCTCTATCTTCGTACGCTCCACCACATCCGTGAGATAGCCGTTTTCGTCGGTAGAACAAACGCCACGACTGACACTGCCGTTCTCGCTCAGGGTGTTGGCTACGCGATAGCCAATCATACAATATCTACCCTCCGTCCCCTCAATGGTTGTCAGGTAGTCTGCCAATATCCGGAACGAATCCTTACCATAGAAATCGTCTGCATTGATAACGGCAAACGGCTCTTTGATAATATCTTTCGCCATCAATACCGCATGGTTGGTACCCCATGGCTTGGTGCGTTCCTGATTATACGAATAGCCTGTCGGCACTTTGTCGATAGACTGAAAACATACTTCGCAAGGTACTTTGTCTGCATATTTCGACAATACAACCCGACGGAAATCATCTTCAAAATCTTTGCGAATTACAAATACAATCTTGCCGAATCCGGCGCGAAGCGCGTCGAATACACTATAATCCATAATGGTTTCTCCGTTCGGACCCAATCCGTCAATCTGTTTTAATCCTCCATAGCGACTGCCCATACCGGCAGCCAATACAAAAAGTGTTGGTTTCATTTTATATAGTTTTTTTGTATATCCATTGTCCGACAGATAGTGTGGCAACTAATTGCAGCACGGCAACCTAATTATGGTATAGTACTGATTAGTCCGACAACGCGAATTATCGTTTCGCGTTTTATCTGCTACTCCTCGGTATAAGCCTCAATATGCCCGTGTTTCTTCTTGTGTTTCACCCACAAACCATATACCTCCGAGCAGTCGCCCGCTGTGGTAAAGGCATGAATGTTATTGCTGTTCATAAACTTCATCAGCGAAGAGAACTCTTCTTCGGTGAGCAAAGTCTGAATCTCTATATTCTCCTCATCGCTGAATCCGCCGGTTACCTTATATAAGGAACACCCGCGCACGAGTTCGTCAATGATATAGCGTCGTATTTTTTCATACTCGTCGGAAATAATGCAGACACGCTTACGACGATTAAAGGTGGCAGAGAAGTAGTTGATAACCAATCCGTTAACCCATGTACCAATCAATCCGATAACTACCATACGGAAGTCGTTAATCAAGAATGCGGAGCAACAAATCAACGCACCGCCGATGGATACCGACAAACCGATATCGAAGTGCAAGTACTTGTTGATAATCTTTGCCAAGATATCCAGACCACCCGTAGAGGCATTGATACGGAACTCAATAGCCTGACACACAGAGAGCAGGAACACAAAGCAGATTAGGTCGCACAGCACATCGCCCATACCCAGCCCGGCAGACATCACCGAGTCTTTCACCTGCTCCAACACCTCGCCGGCGCGGCTCAACAGATAGGGATTGCCATGTGCGTCCAACACTTTCTCACCCGCCATCAGTTGTGCCTGAATATCAGGAGCAACGATTACTTTGTGGGTCAGATTGGTGTACGGATATACCCAGTCCCAAAACTGCGTCATCGGACCCAGAATCATCGCGGTATATACCGTTTTCGCGCCGAACTCATTGCCTATCAGCAAGAAAGCCATAAGCAACAGAACGGCATTGATTCCCATCACCAAATAGGAGAATGTGTCTGCATTTCCTCCTATCAAGGTGTTAATAACGATGCTCAAACCCGAGATTGTACCAACAATCAAGTGGCTGGGCATTAGGAAGTAATAAACTGCGGCAGCGCCGAGGAACATGCCCGCGGTCATCATTACCAGTTCTTTCCAAAACTTACGAGTGTGCAACGCGTGCCAAAAACTATGGCACAGGTCGGTCCAATACTGCTTCGTAAGGTACTGACGTATGTATTCATTCATGGTATTAAAGATTTGCTTTCATCACAAATCGGGCCGTCCGACGAGTCGTCTGGCTCAATAAAATGGTTTTGTTGTGTGTTTCTCGATGTATAATTTGCGGTGTAGTACCGCGTATGGTTAGCAATGAAAGGTTATCGTTGTAGGTTACCCGATAGTCTGCTTTCAGTTCTTCGATGGCTTGTGCCACATAGCGGGAACTATCCACACAGACCGAAATGGTAACCGCTGACGACTGTATCAACGACACTTTGAGGTGGTGTCGGTGGATAGTATCAAAGATTTTGCTCAGACTTTCTTCCAATACAAAAGCAAAGTCCTTGGCGCGCATCGTGATAAGAATCTGGTGTTGGCGCCATATATATACAGGCACATCTATCGGTCCGCGGGCGGTAGCACTGATCACCGACCCCGCTGCCAACGGGTCTGCAAAGGGCTTGACATACAGGGGGATAGACTTGTTCTCCAACGGACGAATAGTCTTTGGGTGGATAATCTGCGCCCCCGAATAGGACAACTCCACAGCATCGTTGTAGGTCAGTTCGGGTATCAAAACGGTATCTTCCACCAATCTGGGGTCTGCATTCAGAATACCCGGCACATCTTTCCAAATCGTAACCGACTCAGCATCAAGCATATTGCCCAACAGCGCGGCGGTATAATCCGACCCCTCACGCCCAAGCGTTGTGCGCAAACCGTCTGCCGTTCCGCCGATAAATCCTTGTGCGACAAATATATGCTTTCCCGACTGCGCCACAGCACTGCGAATCTGTTGTTCCGACACCGATATATCCACATTTGCATCACGGAATGTGTTATCCGTGCGCAGCAAGCGTGTCATATCTATCCACTCACTATCAATGCCTTGCGTATGCAAATAGGCATTTACGATGGCGGTAGAGATAAGTTCACCCCAACTGACCAATTGGTCGTAACTCAAGTCGTAGTTCTCCGCATCTTGCAAAGCGGGCAAATTGTGTATCGGCAGAATGTTTACAGATAATCCCAACTCTTGAATGATGGCAGCATGATAGTCTATCAGTGCCTTCCATTCCTGTTGCGCGGTGGCTGTATCGCCCGCCATCAGTGCGTTCAACACACGTTCCAAAGCATTGGTAGTCTTGCCCATAGCGGAAACGACGACCATCAGGTCGCCCTCTGCCAGGGAAACAATATGCGCCAAGTTACGGATTCCGTCAGCATTGCGCACCGATGCACCACCAAACTTATAGACTTTCATGTCTTGCTTTTGCAGATGAGAAATGGATACACATTATATTATAATTATGAATTATGAATTAAGAATTATGAGAGCTGAGATTATTATAATTATGAATTATGAGAGCAGAGAGCAAAGCATTACAGATTTGCCATACGAATGGCGGTTACTGCCCCCTCTATACCTTTATTGCCCAACTTGCCCCCCGCACGGTCTAACGCTTGCTGCTTGTTGAGCGTGGTCAGCACAGAGAAAATCACAGGCACATGACCTTGCGCATTCAATGTAGCCACGCCATGCGTAACCGACTGACACACATAGTCAAAGTGCGGTGTATCGCCTTGAATAACACAACCGATAACGATGATGGCATCTATGTCGGCATACTCATTGATAGTACGCGCTGCCGCGTATGTCAGTTCCACTGTTCCGGGAACGTGCAAAACGACAAGATTATCCTCATCTACGCCGTGGGTCTTAAGCGTGTCTATCGCGCCTTGTGCCATCAGATAGGTTATATCCGAGTTCCAATCTGCCACAATAATTGCATAGCGCTGACGTCGGAGAACGTCAGCGCCGGGCAATGTAGTAGCATCATATTTCGACAAATCTGTAGTCATTATTCTGCTGCAATAGCAATGTATTTCTCAATATCTTGTGCCTCTACCGAAGTAGGATAGTCGTTCTTAATGGTCTCAAAAGCCTTTTTTGCGGCTTTTTTGTTACCTTGTTCAAGATATACAAAACCCGCTTTCTTCAGGCTCATCGGAGCAATCAAATCGTTACCCGATTTAGCAGCGGCCTCAAAAGCAGAGATTGCTTTGCCATATTCCTCCATCTCAACGTATGTATCGCCGAGCAACTGCGAAGCGGCAGGGTCTATGGTCAAATCTTTAGCAGAGAATTTCTTGAGGTATTTGGCAGCCTCTTCGTACTCACCGAGTTGGTAGTAGCAAATACCTGCGTACAGAGCAGCCAACTTACCCGGTTGATACATCTTGTAGGAGTCTGCAATTTCTTGGAAACCTATACACTCTGCATCATCTCCGTTGAGCGCTTTCTCAAAATCACCTGCCATAAAATATACTACGGCTTTTGCATTTTCGTTGCTTGCCTCAATTGCTTTGGGTTTCAACACATACTGATTGATAGCGATGATACCACAGATAACTACCACTATAGCAGTGATAGTCCAACTGAGCACAGCCGAGTGTTTCTCAATCCACAGACCAACTGAAGAGAGTCCTTCGTTCACTTCCTCCAAGTGTTGGTCTTTTTTCTTAAAATTTTCTTCTTGTTTCTTAGACATAATTATGTAGTTTTATATAATCCTAAGTTATAACATCATATTCCCTATTCAAGCCATAGCATACTACTGATGTGCATCATATTTTATGTGTACGATGTTTATGTGTACTACATTTTTATTGTACTATGCTATATTCTATATTCTTATGGTTGTATAGTATGCTATGCTTTATTTTCCCCGCATACTATTACAGCGTGCAAAGATACTACATTCCGCCGACATACACAAATTTATTTTGAAACATACACAAATTTATTTTGAAAAATCAAAAATCAAATATACTATGAGGGGGACGTTAATTAGCGTATAATTGGTTCGTCAATTTTCCTTGAATATATAATTAACCATTACTTTTTTCTTTGGAAACGTATAATTGGACATTTTTTCTGCACCCAATATCGAACTGACGTTAAGTAGTAACAATTCGTAATTCATAGCGGTCTTCAACCTGATACATACGTAGGATATACGTAAGATACACGTAGGATATACGTAAGATAATGCCGTTTCTATCGTTTTGCAGTGTAAGACATTTGTTCTCTCGAAAGCCGGTGCAAAGATAAGGCATGAACGGTCGTTTTGCAACGATTCAAATCCATAAAATGCAAGCATAATATCGATTCAAATCGATAAAACAGGTATAATCGCCTGATAATGAGAAGTGTATCATCTTATGTTTTGCAGTATGAAAATGCCTAAAAAAGAGCCTTGTGGTGAAATTATTTACGCAATTGTGTTACTCGGCGATTGATTTCGTCCTTGAATTATTTGACTTTTGTGGTTATCTTGAGTACTTGGCGTTGGTTGTCGATTTCGATTTTGCCGAGGCGTTGCAGTACGGACTGCCCGAGGAGCAAAGGAGCGCGTTGGTTGCCGACCACCGAAGCACGGACGGCTTTGAGTTCCAAACCACCGAAGTCAATCTTCTGCAAAATGATGTTGGTGCCGATGGAGATACTGCCATCGGCAGTGATATAGGCGGAATTGCCCACGATGTCCTTCTTGCTCAAGTAACCGTTTTTGTACATAAAACTTGCCTCTGTCTGCGAGATAGACACATCGCTTGCCCCCGTATCAAACACAAAGGTCAGCGGCAGTCCGTTGATAGAGCATTTGACGGTCGTTACCCCGTTGGCTGCCGAGAAGGGGACCTCCACTACGCGCTCTGTTTGTACGGCCTCTTGTGTGGTGGAATCCAAACGCAAGATACGTTCCCGCACGCGGGCTTCATATACCGCCAACAGGCTATCGAAACGCGCACCATGGATACTACGGAAATCAATATCACGGCGGGCATACGCATACTGTGCATTGTTGTGTTCAAGGGCTTGCGTCAATAGGCGGAAAGCATCCTCTGTCCTGCCCTGCAAAGCGCACAGGCAAGCGGCATTGTATAGTTCCTTGCGTGCAAGGCTGTCTGCCACTACAATGCTGTCCATCAGGTGTGTCGCCAATGAGTCTTGCCCCATAAAATGCAAAGCGAAACAAGCAAAGGCATCATTCCCTTTTGTTGCCTTTTCAAAATCAGGGCGTGCTGCCAACGTATCACCCGTTTCCCAATAGCAGCGTCCGCGCATACAGTTAAGATATGGCTGTGGCTCAAGAGCAATCGCCATGTCGTAGTCCTCTATCGCCTTTTGATACTGCCCCGAGAATAGGTAGGCGTGTCCGCGGTCGTTGTAATAGGCGGCGTTGGTCGGGTCTTTCTCAATGATTGTATTCAGGTCGCGGAACATCTGCTCCGTACTATCCATACGGAGATACACTTCTGCCCGCTGTTGCAACGAACTGACATCCGTACTATCGGCAGCAATTATTGCATTGATGCAATCCAGAGCTTTTTCCCAATCGCCCATAGAGGAATATGCCTTTGTTTCCATATACTTGAGATATTGTACCGGAATCAAATCGCTCAATCTATGTATCTTTTGCAGCATCTTCTCGTAGTCTTTCGCATCATAATGGACATACACCTCACAGATTATCCAATCGGGGTTGCTGGGTTCGGCGCGTTGCTTGATGTTCAGTTCGGTAAGCAACAGACGGCGTAAGGCAGGATTGAGGTTCTGCAGAAGATTGATAGCGTTTGGGTTAAACGAGTTGTCAACCAAACTGGCAATAATATGTTTGGCGGCATCTTCGTATTTGCCGAGACGCATTTCCATATCAGCCCGTGCCGCCAGACTTTCGTAGTTGGAGTTCAACTTGTCTGCTTTCTCAAACGCCGTAAGCGCATCGGCATAGCGTTTCATGAACAAATAGGTCTGTCCCAAAGACGAATACCATTCTGCGGAGTTCGGTTCCAAGTTTACGGCTTTCTGCATATCCGCTAATGCGAGGTCGTAGTTCTTCATAGAGTTGTAAAATCTGCCACGAAAAAAATACCAGTCGGCAGTCTTCGGTTCGTAACGGATAGCCTCTGTGTAGTATGTAAGAGCCGGTATAGTATCATCGATGTACGTGTACGCCCATGCTTTGACATAACACACCCGTGCCCGCTCGTAAGAGGCTTTCTTCGGCAGGTATTTCAGCGCATTGTCTGCTGCGGATAAGGCATTGCCTATCTCCGTGCGTACTGCGTATGCATTGGAAAGCACCGCATAAGCATAACCATTCTTCGGATTGTCGG
>JBNMHB010000051.1:0-16140 GCA_050872525.1 Bacteroidales bacterium
GCGGATAACATTCGTATCCTGGCTGCTGCTATGGTAGAAAAGGCAAAAAGCGGACACCCGGGCGGTGCTATGGGTGGCGCGGATTTTATCAACGTGCTCTATTCTGAGTTTCTCGAATACGATCCCGAGAATCCGGCATGGGAAGCACGGGACCGTTTCTTCCTCGACCCCGGACACATGGCACCTATGCTCTACAGCCAACTCTGCCTCGCGGGCAAGTACTCATTAGCCGACCTGCAAACCCTGCGCCAGTGGGGAAGTATCGTACCCGGACACCCCGAACGCGACATCGAACACGGTATCGAGAACACCTCCGGTCCTCTCGGTCAGGGACATACATTCGCGGTAGGCGCAGCCATCGCCGCCAAGTGGTTCAACGCACGCTATGGCGCGATTCACAACCCGACGATATACGCTTTCATCTCCGACGGCGGCGTACAAGAGGAGATTTCGCAAGGTGCAGGACGTATGGCAGGTTTCCTCGGATTGAACAACCTGATTATGTTCTACGACTCCAACGAAGTACAACTCTCCACCGACTGTCGCGATGTGAGCAGCGAGGATGTGGCTGCCAAATACGAGGCGTGGGGATGGTTCGTGCAGGAGATTCCTGGCAACGACCCCGATGCTATTCGCGAGGCTTTGATGCGTGCCAAATCAGAGCAAAAACGTCCGAGTCTGATTATCGGACATACTATTATGGGCAAGGGCTGCGTTACTGCCGAAGGCACTAATTTCGAAGGTAAATGCTCTACCCACGGACAACCTCTGAGCAAGTCGGGCGCATCGTTTGAGGCTACTGTCAAAAACCTCGGAGGCGACCCCGAGAACCCGTTTGTGGTATTCCCCGAAGTACAAGAGATGTACGACAATCGTGCTGCCTACCTGCGTGAGATGGCAAACCAACGCTACGAGAAATACTACGAATGGAAGCAGGCTAACCCGCTGACTGCCAACGAGTACGAGACATTTATGACCGGCGAAACACCCTGTATCGATTGGAGCGAGATTGTCCAGAAGCAAGGTGCTGCCACCCGCAACGCATCGGCTACCGTACTCGGTTATCTGGCTGAGAATGTGGGCAATATGATTGTCTCGTCTGCCGACCTGTCGAACTCCGACAAGACCGACGGTTTCCTCAAGAAGACCCACGCTATCCGTCGTGGAGACTTCACCGGTCAGTTCCTGCAAGCAGGCGTGAGCGAACTTACTATGGCATGTGTGTGCATGGGTATGGCATTGCACGGTGGTATCATTCCCGCGTGTGGCACGTTCTTCGTGTTCAGCGATTATATGAAACCCGCTGTGCGTATGGCTGCCTTGATGGAGATTCCTATGAAATTTATCTGGAGCCACGATGCATTCCGCGTAGGCGAGGACGGACCTACCCACGAACCTGTGGAGCAAGAGGCACAAATTCGCCTGATGGAGAAACTGCACAACCACTCCGGCAAACCGTCGATGTTGGTTCTGCGCCCCGCCGATGCTGAGGAGACCACTATGGCATGGCGTTTGGCAATGGAGAACACCGACACTCCTACAGCACTCATCCTCTCGCGTCAAGATGTGGCAGCCGTGCCAAATACGAACCTCGAAGGTTTCCGCCGCGGTGCATATATCGTCAGCAAGGACGAGAACCCGCAAGTGGTGATGTTGGCATCGGGTAGCGAAGTCAGCACCCTCATGGCAGGTGCCGAACTTCTCCGCGCAGAGGGCATCCGCCTGCAAATCGTCAGCGTTCCGAGCGAAGGTCTCTTCCGTCAGCAATCCAAAGAATATCAGAACGAAGTTCTCCCGAAAGGTATCAAGCGTTTCGGTTTGACTGCCGGTCTGCCATGTACCCTCGAAGGTCTCGTTGGCGAGAACGGCAGCATCTGGGGCTTACCCAGTTTCGGCTTCTCCGCCCCCTACAAAGTCCTCGACGAAAAACTCGGCTTCACCGCCCAAAACGTCTACGACCAAGTGAAGCGATTGCTGTAAGATATAGCAACGAAGTAGTGACACATACTATTCATGAAGGATGAACTATACAAGAAATCTGTTGTCAAGGATTACTTGATTACTGCCATAAATAAGCAGATGGACTCAAGTCCATATTTGATACTAAAAATAAGGTAAGTTTAATTTGATAATTACATCATAGATTATGCATAAGGTCAAGCACACACAAGTTGGGCACATTATCATATTGCTATTTTTCTTGTTATCTATGACAGGTTGTTATACTTTGCAGACTCCCACTACCGCTAATTCCGGTAAACTACAGAACTATTCATATGTATACATTATCCCAACCAGTAGTGTATATGGAAGTTCAGGAGTATATGGAAATCAGTACGGAGTATATGGAGGACAGACTACAACAACTAATCCTTCAGAGGTTATTGCCGGCTATTTAATGAAACGAGGATTTACTATTCTGCCAGAGATTACGCCAGAATTGCAATCAAAGACTTTGATTGCAAGTTATGGGCATACAGGTAAAAGACAACTTTCGCTTTTTGCCTATTCTAACATTGTACTTATACAATTTAGAGATGCAAAAACACATGAGTTGATAGCCTCCAGCGAGGCTGAAGGGTGCGGTTCGGATGAGGCACAAGATGTGTTACAAGCAATCACACGTGCACTGGATGCTCTTTTTAGATAAAGAGCGACCTACAACCTTTCATCCGTTTTTACTATATTTATACCTATCAAATAGCAAGGGATACGTAAGGGATGAGCAAGGGATAGGCAACCTATAAAACAGGTAATAATGAGACATAAGATATTCGTCATAATGCTGTGCCTGCTGCCATTGACGGCGGCAGCGCAGCAAGCCGACCAACGGGCGGCGACACTCATCAACCAAGCGGACTGGTTCACGCTACGGGATGAGTTCCCCTCGTTGCGCGACTCTATGCAGTATGATTTCCTGCGCCTGATGGCGGAATCTATGCTCAACTATCATTTCGGTCACGATACGGAAGCAGCAGCCAATATCACAGAACTGCTCAACAACCACCAAGCGGAACTCGGCACAGCCACTTCGCTGAGTATGAACTATTTGCGGCTGAGTATTCTCGGGCGTATGGGGCAGTATGCCGAAGCGGCTGACGGTGCAAAAAGCGTCATTGACCAATTAGCGGGCTTGGGTGCAGATGAATTGCTTGTCCCTGCAATACGTATCTATAACATCTATGCACCTATGCGTGCGTACCCTGCGCCGCAGTTGGTGCGTAGCGCACAAGATGTGGTTGTCCCATTCAACCGCGTGGTTGTCAATGATGTCAAGCGCGAAGAGTGGATGCGTACCGGCAAGATACAACGCCGCGACTCGCTGCTGTCTGTTCCCGTTGCGATACACGGCAAAACCTATCCGTTTATCTTTGATACGGGGGCTTCACAGACGATGATTGCCTTGCGCAAAGTGCAGGAGTTGGGGTTGCCTATTCTGACGGACACGCTGACTATCGGTTCGGCTGACGGACAGGAGAAGATATGCAGTTATGCCTTTATCGACAGCCTCTCCGTGGGCGGTATCACGTATCGGAATATGATGGCCCTGGTGGGGACTGACACCACGTTGGCGCACCATACCCAAAAACTTGATTTCATATTAGGTGTGGATTTTATCCGTGCTGTAGGTGAAGTGCAGATAGATATGGACAAGCGGGAAATGCTTTTTCCCGCAAAGCCTACTCCGCGTCCCGTCACGGGGAGCAACATCTACCTTGAGCAAGTACCCTATCTGCATGCATCGAAAGACGGGAGACCGCTGCTATTCTGTTTCGATACCGGCTGTGCGGGGGCGACGCTGAGCAGTAACTACTATCAGAAATTCTCTGACGAAGTGAAGGCGACCGCAACGCCCGACACCATTACCACAATGGGCTACGGCACAATCGATACGCACGAAGTGTTGTACTTGCCGTCCGTGTCTTTTGCGATAAACGATATGTCTGTTACTATCCGCGAAATCCACCTCGACCCCACGGCAACGGGCAACACCGACGGACGCATGGGTACAGCCCTCCTCTGCCTATTCCGCCGCATAACCATCAATATGCAAGATATGTTCGTAGAATTTTAACAAAAATAGTTCTTAATGCAATATGAAAATAATACCTACACATACATTGATAAATGGAGATAGCAGACATCTATCCCTTATAAAGGATAAATCTGTACATCTCATCATCACATCTCCTCCTTATTGGCAGTTAAAAGATTATGGCAATGAGGCTCAGATTGGTTTTCATGATAGTTATGAGGATTATATCAATAATTTGAATTTGGTATGGTCAGAATGCAACCGTGTTTTGCACGATGGTTGTCGTTTATGCATCAATATCGGAGATCAATTTGCCCGTTCTGTATACTATGGTCGTTACAAGGTTATACCTATTCGGACAGAAATAATCCGTTTCTGCGAGTCTATCGGAATGGACTATATGGGAGCCATCATTTGGCAAAAACAAACAACTATGCATACCACAGGCGGTGGAGCTGTAATGGGTAGTTTTCCATATCCCAGAAATGGTATTTTGAAAATAGATTATGAGTTTATTTTGATATTCAAAAAACAAGGGAAAGCACCAATTCCAACAGTAGAACAAAAAAATATGTCTGAAATATCCAAAGAGGAATGGAATAGTTATTTTGCATCGCATTGGACATTTGGAGGTGCCAAGCAAGATGGACATATTGCTGTATTTCCTGAAGAGTTACCACATCGTTTAATTAAAATGTTTTCATTTGTAGGAGAAACCGTTTTTGACCCATTTATGGGAAGTGGAACAACAGCATTAGCAGCCCAAAATTTGCAACGTAATTCTATCGGGTATGAAATAAACTCAGATTTCAAGCAATACTATGATGAAAAAGTTATATCACCCTCACTCTTTGGCGCAGCTAAATATGTGTATGGAAAAGACACATCAACATTCAATATTGAGACGAAGATAGCACAACTTCCTTATCGTTTTGTTGATCCACACAAAATGGTCAATAAGATAGATGTAAAGCAGCTGCAATTTGGCTCAAAAATCGACAAAGACAGCAAGGAACGCGAAGATTATTTCTATGTAAAAACCATCTTGTCCCCAAACAAAGTGGTTCTCAATAATGATTTAACGGTGCGGCTGATTGGGGTAAAAGAAAAGCCATCAGCTAATGGTAGTGCAACAAAGTTTCTTTCCGAGAAGACTAAAGGACATAAGGTCTTTTTGCGATATGATACAATAAAGTACGATAGCAGTAATACACTGCTATGTTACCTTTATTTAGAAAATAAGACGTTCATTAATGCACATCTTCTAAAGTACGGATTAGCGGAAATGGATGATTCTATTGATTTTAAGTACAAAAGCAAATTTGAAAAATTAACTACTAATCATTGAGAATTATGGACAAATATTCTATGGACTTCGGCAAAAAGGAACGTGTATTGAATTATGCGTGCCAAACCTATCAGTTGTCCCGACCTAACAAAGTAGGAGCAGTAATGGCTCTTATACGCGAATGTCAACCAGCTTCATTTGAAGAATGGAAAGATTGGTATTTTCAAAATGCTCATACCGATGGGAAAAACTCTACAAAGATTACCATAGATAGCCTCAAAGAGTTAGGTGAACGATTGTATGCAAAAATAACGGAGTTTGTCATCCCCGAATGGGAAGCTGCTTTTTGTGAACTTACAGAACAAGATTGCATAAACTATATTTACAATTTAACTATCAACCGCACGTATGATGGATATATGCGCGAAAAATCAGTCGTTAATGACGGATTAGCAAAGATCTTTCCTAATATCGTTTTTGAAGAAAGCGATCCTGAATTAGACCATGCAGGTGATATTGATTATATAGCCAAGGTCGGGGATAAGGCTTTTGGAATACAAGTGAAACCTATTACTGCAAGTGCTAATTTTGGCAGTTATTCATTAACTGAGCGAATGAAAGCGAGTTTCACTGCTTTCAAAGAACAATATGGTGGGAATGTGTTTGTTGTATTTAGTTTGAAAGGAGAAATAGCTAATAAAGGTGTAGTAGATGATATCCGCGCAGAAATAGAAAAACTATCAAATTAATTGTATTTATCGCTTAATTTACTAATAAATTATTATGCCTACATGATATGAAACTAAATATAGAACAAAAGGAAAAACTTTTAAATACATTTACTCAAGCAGGATTATGTATTAGTGATTTTATATTTTCTGATAGATTTAATGAGATATTCTTTTACCACAAAATAGAAACATCTTATAGATTTCAACTTTTAGATTCTGTTGAAAATGCTCATTTTTGTGATACTTTTTGTACTCCTTATACCTATCAAGATACCATATATAAGGGCTGTAATTCTTTTACAGAATGTTTAGAATTTGCAAAAACATGGGCTATTGTTACTAAATACAAACTTAATGGCAAACTATATTATAACAAAATTTTCATCAGCCATTCTTCCAAGGATCAACATATAATTGATGCATTTGTTGAAAGAATTTTAAGGATTTCATGTGGATATACTTTATCTGATATAGTTTATACATCAAAACAGATGACAGGGGTAGCACCTGGTGAAAAAATACCTACTTTTATCAAAGACAATATCTATACTTCAGATATAGTATTCTTTATGATTTCACAAAACTATAAACAAAGTGAAGTTTGTCTTAACGAAATGGGAATTGCATGGGCGTTAGACAGAAGAATTGTTCCAATACTACTGCCTGATGTATCTTTCAGTGATATAGGTTGGTTAACCTCATTAAATAAAGCAATAAGGATTAATGATAGAGAAGGATTGGATAGGTTGTTTTCTATGCTTCAACGGGACAATGCGAACATTATGGATTGGAATCTTCAAAAGGAACAATTTATAAAATATTGTTCAGAATTAAGATAATTATAGATTGAATATTATTCATTGAATTATTTATGGAATACAATTTTACGGAGATTGAGAAGAAATGGCAGGCTGAATGGGAAAAAGCCGGCACGTACCGAGTAAGCAACCATAGTGCCAAGCCGCACTACTACGTGCTGGATATGTTCCCCTATCCGAGCGGGGCGGGACTACACGTGGGGCACCCGCTGGGCTATATCGCCAGCGACATCTACAGTCGCTACAAGCGTCTGCAGGGCTTCAACGTACTGCACCCGATGGGCTTCGACTCGTACGGACTGCCCGCCGAGCAGTATGCTATTCAGACGGGGCAACACCCCGAGAAAACCACGATGGCAAATATCGCCCACTATGTGGAGCAACTGCGCAAGATAGGTTTCTGCTACGACTGGGACCGCGAAATCAAGACCTGCGACCCCTCGTTCTACCGCTGGACGCAATGGGCGTTCATTCAGATGTTCCACTCTTACTACGACACCACCTTGCAGAAAGCACAGCCTATCAGCAAGTTGATTGCCAAATGGGAGGCGGAAGACCCCACATGGGCAACGCTCACCGAGCAGGAGCAGCAGGAGCGGCTGATGCAATACCGCATTGCCTACCTCGCCGACACCAAGGTCAACTGGTGCCCCGAGTTGGGCTGCGTGTTGGCAAACGATGAGGTCAGCGAGGGCTTGAGCGTGCGCGGCGGTTATCCTGTCGAGCAGCGTGTGATGCGCCAGTGGAACCTGCGTGTCAGTGCCTACGCACCGCGGCTGTTGGAGGGGCTTGACCATATCGACTGGACCGACAGCCTCAAGGAGACCCAACGCAACTGGATTGGGCGCAGCGAGGGAGCGGAGATGCAATTCGCCATCAAGGGGCAGGACGAACCGTTCACTATCTTCACCACCCGCGCGGACACCGTCTTCGGCGTTACGTTTATGGTCCTCGCGCCCGAGAGCGAATACGTCAGCCGTGTGGTTACGCCCGAGCAACAAGCCGACGTGGACGCCTATCTCGATATGGTGAAACACCGCACTGAGCGTGAGCGCATCGCCGACCGCCGTGTAACCGGTGTCTTCACAGGCTCGTATGCTATTAACCCGCTCACCAACGCTGAGATTCCCATCTACATAAGTGATTATGTACTTGCAGGTTACGGCACGGGAGCCATTATGGCAGTGCCGGCGCACGATAGTCGCGACTATGCTTTCGCCAAGCATTTCAACCTGCCTATCGTGCCTCTTATCGAGGGTGCCGATGTCAGCGAGCAGAGTTTCGACGCCAAAGAGGGTGTGATGACCAACTCCGGTTTCCTGAACGGTCTGCAGGTGAAAGACGCCATCCGGAAGATGAAAGAGTATATCACCAACACCGGCATTGGTCGTGTCAAGGTCAACTATCGTCTGCGCGACGCCGTCTTCAGTCGCCAACGCTACTGGGGCGAACCGTTCCCTATCTACTACAAGCACGGTATGCCCTACACGCTCCCGGAGGAGTCTTTGCCCTTGTGCTTGCCGGAGGTCAGCGATTTCAAACCCACCGCCACCGGCGAACCGCCATTGGGCAACGCACAGTGCTGGGCATGGGACGAGGCAAACGGCAAAGTGGTGGACAAGTCGCTCATCGACGACAAGACCGTCTTCCCCATCGAACTATGCACCATGCCGGGCTTTGCAGGCTCATCGGCGTACTATCTCCGCTATATGGACAACCACAACGACCAAGCCCTCGTCAGCCACGAAGCCAACGACTATTGGCGTCAGGTGGACCTCTACCTCGGCGGTAGCGAGCATGCCACGGGACACCTTATATATAGTCGTTTCTGGAACAAGTTCCTCTACGACCTTGGCTATGTCTGCGAGGACGAACCGTTCCGCAAACTCATCAACCAAGGTATGATTCAGGGGCGGTCCAACTTTGTCTATCGTTACATCGGCGAGGGCGCAACGGGCAACTTGTATATCAGTTACAACCTCATCAACAACCCCGAGTACAAAGACAAGGTGCAGCCTATCCACGTGAATGTCAACCTCGTACACAACGACATCTTGGACGTACAGGCGTTCCGCGATTGGATGCCCGACTTCAAAAACGCCGAGTTCGTCTATAGCGACGGCACAACCGACAACGACAACCCGTACATCGGACAGCCCACCGAGAAGCAGTATATCTGCAGTTGGGCGATTGAGAAGATGTCTAAGTCGATGTTCAATGTGGTCAATCCTGACGATGTGGTGGCTAATTTCGGTGCCGACACACTCCGTCTCTACGAGATGTTCCTCGGTCCGCTGGAGATGTCCAAACCGTGGGACACCAATGGTATCGACGGCGTACACCGTTTCCTCCGCCGCTTGTGGAATATGTATGAGACGATCTCCGACGACGCCCCCACGGCAGACGAATTGCGCAGCCTGCACAAACTGATTAAGAAGATTACGTGGGACATCGAGAACTTCTCGTTCAACACCTCTATCCCTGCTTTCATGATTGCGCAGAACGAGTTGCAAACCCTCAAGTGCAACAAACGTGCGGTATTAGAGGTCTTCGCTATCCTGCTTGCCCCATACGCACCGCACCTCGCCGAAGAGGCTTGGCACCGTTGCGGACACACGACCACGGTCTGCGATGCCGAGTGGCCAGAGTGCAACGAGGCATATCTGGTAGAAAGCACGCAGAAGTACCCCGTGCAGTTCAACGGCAAAGTACGTTTCACCATCGAGGTTGCCAAAGACACCCCGCGCGAAGAGGTCGAGAAGATAGTCCTCGCCGACCCGCAAACGGCAAAACAACTCAACGGTGCCACTCCCAAGAAAGTCATCGTCGTACCGGGAAGGATCGTCAATATCGTGATGTAAAAAACAACTAAAAACTTAAATTATGGTAGGATTTATTAGTCTTTTAAGTCTCATTGCAATCATTTTTGGAGGCGTTTGGTCTCTTGTTGCAAACTTCGTAGAAAATATTGAAAAAGAAGATATTAAGATTATTCAAAAAAATGCATTCAAGAGACATACACAAGGACTGTTGCTAACATTATTTGGTCTAACCCTTGATATTATAGTCATAGTAGATAGTAAATTATGGGATAATATTTTTTTGATACCAAGATCAATATCTGAATGTTTGGAACCTGTCTATAGCCCAATTTTTCATGCAGATTACTTGAATGGTGTATGGATTATAACTATGGTTGGAATTTGGATTGGTGTTGGTCTTGGTTCTTTAATACTATTTTTACAATTTATCAATAGTTTTAGAATAAAAGGGTGTGTGGTAAAACAAGTTAATCAATTCCAAAAGGAACAAGAGCAAAAATTGGCATTGAAACAACAAATAGAAATGCAAAACATCACAGAGGAAAAAGAAATTTTATCACAAATAGAAAAATATGATAAAGTTACATTTATTGATGGTAATGAAGAAACAGGATACAAAGGATGGAAAAATGCATTCTATGTAAATGTAGAAAGTCAAACAATCATTGCAAGTGGGAGGCTTATTGCTTTCAAAGATATTCTTAGTTGTTCGTGCTCTGATAATAGTCAAGTGCTCTATAATCAGACAGCACATTCCACGACTACTACAGATAGTGGAAATATGGTTGGTCGAGCCATTGTTGGAGGTGTTATTGCAGGTGATGCTGGTGCTATTATTGGTGGTTCAACAGCCCAGAAAAATACAACTACAAATATCCAAACAAAATCAACAACCATACACGACTATGCAATAATAATTACTACTAAAGACATTATCAATCCTACCTGTGAAATCCATTGTGGAGAAAACGAGAAAGCAATGAATGATATCGTTGGAACAATAAATGCCATTATCAGTCATAATTGAATATGGACTTTAGGAAACCAGCCATCAAGAGTACAACAACATAATGATATGCCTTAATCTCATAGAGAAAGACGGGAATAACATTGCACACAAAAGCAATATAGTTTATCCTAAAATAGTATCCGCACAAAATAAATTTAACTCCCCTAAAGAAGTTGATGATAATATCCGTAAAAATCTACTAAAAGCAGAACAGGATTTAGAAGGATGCTGCGCCATTTATAGAGACAGATACAACTTATCCAAAGAAGAACAGATTATATTGCAAGCATTCTTCGGGTGTTTTTCTTCTATGTTTAGAGCAGATTTTGAGAATGATGAATGTACTTCAAAGTTACATACCCATATAATGGAGGTGTTAAATAAAATTATCTGCAAGATGCCGTTATATGAAGACAGTTCTCCTCTCTATCGTTGTTGCCATAAAGAAGATACTGTTGATTTCTCTATAGAAGACATTTATGTCACAAAAGAAAGTCTCACAGCCTCTACACTTCCTAATTTTCGTCCCCAAAATGACAATTGGACAACCCATAAATATGTCATCCATACTCTTTCAAAAGAACAGACAAGGGCGCATGATATGAGAACAATTAAAAACGATGCCTATGATGGATATATCGGAGAATGCCAAATTAATTTTGAACAGGGAACCAAGTTCTTAATAACAGATATTGTGCTAAAAAATAGGAAAAAGCATATATACATGAAAAAATTAAAATAGGAAAAAGATGGTCGATTGTGAGTAAAAATAAGTATGTGCTTGTAAATGTCATTGAATAATAGTATCTTTGCCACCAAAAGTTGTAAATATATGCAGAATAGTACGGACATATTCTCTTTAGAAAGTACCTTATCGCTGTTTTTGGATTGCATTGTGGGACAAATCAGAAAAGCAAGCACCTTTCTTGCAAGCGATAACATCTATCTTCTGTGAACAAATCACTGAAGATGTTATGTTATTTGCTTTGGATGATGAACGGTACGTGCTATTGGCCAACTGAAATAACCTCTCAATAGTTCTTGTCCGGATATTATGATGTAAACAGATTATGATACTATAAATTAACTAAAGCAAAATTCTGCATTTCTCACACCAATGTGTGCAAAAATGTTACGGACCTTACTTTTCAAATTATATCAATATTATGGAAGACGAAAGAAGAGAAAAAACATCCGGTATCAAACTATGGATTGGAATTGTAATCGGTCTGGTTATCGGTTACCTAATTGGTATCAACGGGTATATCCGCGTAGAAAAAGATAATAAACCATCTGAAGAAACCACCGTAGCGCAAACAGCACCGATTCAGGAAAAGCCTATTCCTAAGAAACCGACAACTATTGCTAAGAAAGAAAATACCACTGCGCGTTCTGCAACGAAAAGCAAAAGTAAAACTAAGACTGCTACCACGACACAGACACATACTTCCACAAAAAAGTCAGCACAATCTGAGCAAAAATATACGCAAGCAGTTGCAAAAGCAAAGGAACTTTCTGTGCCCTACAGCGAACCACAGAAAGAAGAACCACAAGTGGGAACGGATGCCAATGCGGTTGTAATGACCTCTTATTCTCATGATTGGGTGCAACCTGATGCACAAATATCCGTAAAAAACAATACGGATAAGGAAATCACCTCAATCACGGGACGTATGATTTATTATGATATGTCGGGCAATATGCTTGATTATCAAGATTTCACCAAACGCATAGATATTGATGCGGGTATGACCAAACGCTTTGAACTTCGCGGGTATAACTATGAAGAAGATTACGCATACTATAAAAGCAAAACTGTCCCTGGTGAAAGTTACAAGAAATACAAAGTAGAATTCCAACTCAAATCATATACCTACAAATGACAATCTCTATTCCTCTTTTGCGCATTGTGGTAGAACCTGCGTTCTGGATGATCCTGATGATTGTCCCCGCAGTATATCTCTGCTATTGGGTGTGGTTTGGTATCACGTGCAAGATGGCAAAGAAACGGCATCGCGACCCGTTAGGATGGGTGTTACTCTCTTTTTGCATTAGCCCGATATGGGTATGGATTCTCCTGCTGATAGTCGGAGACAAAAAAGAATAAACAATATGAATACCTGTTACACTCACAACATGGCCACAATGGAGAAAGCAGCATTATGCCTTTAGAACTGAGATATGCATTACGGAAAGACACTAACGAATTGGTGTTTGTAGATGATGTGCCCAGTGGATTACAATGTGAATGTCTCTGTCCTCATTGTCAAAAAGTGTTAGTCGCTAAAAAAGGAAACAAGAGAGAACATCATTTTGCACATTATAACAATGCGGATTGTACTGGTGCTCGGATGACGGCATTACATCTAATGGCACAAAACATTCTACAAACTACAAAACAAGTGATGCTCCCTGCTTATAATACAGAATCTATACAAAGAGAAGCACGTTCCATCACTTTTGACGAGGTTACATTAGAAGACAGCATTACAGACCACGGAATTAGACGGAAACCTGATTGTGTTGGTCGAATAATTAAAAACGGACAAAAATACACATTATGGATTGAGATTCTCGTCACACACGAAGTGGACGAGGAAAAAGAAAAAGACATCAAAGCATTACGGCAACATTGCATTGAGATTGATTTGTCCGATATGCTCAATACCGACTATGATGAACAAAGTGTGAAAGAACATCTCCTCACAAAAGCAGACAATCGTCATTGGATAGCATATCCTGAGTTAGACGAAAAAAACAACAGACTTCGATTACAGGCGTTAGAAGAAGAAAAAGCAAGACGATTACGAGAAGCACAAGAGCGACAAGAAAAAACACAAAGAATCCAAGAAGAAAAAGCACGATGTGAACAGATAACCAAAGCATGGCTACAAATGCCAACTGAAGAATTAACCCAACAAATCATTCAATCCATATCTGTGCACCCCTACAAGTCTGATGAAGTTTCCGCTTATGCTTTCTTATTTTCTAATTGTAATTGGGTAACTTTTATTGATGCTCTTCCTAAAAACGAATATGGATTACGTGTATTCTACACGTTGTCAAACTACTATTGGAAGGACATCTGTTTCGACTACCGAGTTTACAGAAAAGCAATAGACAAACTATGGTTCAAAAAAGATAATTTAACTATAGAAGAGACTGTTGAATTGGAATATCTCGTTTCACTATATATGTTGAAACGATTGGGACAGACATACGGTGGCGCTGTGCCTGAAACATACAAGACTCTAAAACGTACTTTTACAAAGAGTGCAAATTTTAGAAAACAAGTTTTTATAGTTCTATCTTTTAGGTATTATCACCCATTTGGTTGTGGAATTAACTCCTTTGATAAACTGGCAGAACACATAATAAACTCCTATCTTGCACTCATTCCTCTTTTATTACAAGTCATTGATTATATGCAACAATGCCATCCACAAAGTTTGTCTTTAATCAATGGAAACAACCTTATAGATAGATTTCGAGATATTGATTGCAGCAACATTGTCAGTCCTGAATATGTAGAAAGTATCCTACAAATATGTTTTCCTAAAATCTTTCATCGACAATTAAACGTGCCACAAGAATTACCGACATTGCAATCCAATGCCAAACAGACCGATGACATATTCACAGAAGAATTTGAAAAAGATTGGAAAGTACTAAAAGAGTGGTATAATACACACTCCAACAACTAATCGAATATGCGTTTGGCGATTTATGTTGTTAGCAAGTATTTTTCTGAAGGATCTTCATAATGTTCTTGAGAACAATAGAGAATATAGGTTTTCCATATTCCTGTCAGCATATTCACATTAATCGGAATGGAATGAGTTTCTACATAATTTATAAGCGCATAGTGGCCTGAGCATCACTCCACTGTCCACTGAATGGGTTCTGAATACAATAAGCATGAGTACGTCCGTTGCGGGTGCGGAACACCGTCTTGTTCGCACCATCAGTGGAAAATACCATATTTTACCCAACACTCTCTTTGGCAGTTGGTCGGGGTAAATAGCCCCGTATAAGTTAGATAGCGATATAAGGTGCAAGGACTGATGTGCAAGCGTCTGGCTATCTCCTTTTTCTCCATACCGTTAGCAAGTTGCTCCACTATCCACTCGTGTTTTGCTACACATTTGGGGTTCAACCGGAGACGCTGTCCCTTCTCATGCCACCACCGTACTCCCTCCTCTTTTTTTCTTGCCAAAGCCTCTTTGGTACGTTGGCTTATCAGATTGCATTCTATCTCTGCCGATAGCCCGAAAGCAAATGCCAGCACTTTGCTCTGTATGTCATCGCCGAGGCGGTAGTTGTCTTTGATGGTCCATACACGGCATTCTTTGGTCATGCAGATATTCAGTATCTCCATTATCATAAACAGGTTTCGCCCAAGGCGGGACAGTTCGGCACATACTATCAAGTCGCCTTTCTCCACTCGTTTCAGCAGTGTGCCGAGTGCACGTTTGTTGTAGGCTTTCGTGCCGCTGATGGTTTCCTCTATCCAGCCGTCTATCTCTATCTGTTCGCGGCTGCAGAAGTTGTTGATTTCAAAGCGTTGGTTCTCTACCGTCTGTTTGTCAGTAGAAACGCGGATATATCCATAAGTCATAATACGTATTGTTTAAGGTTGATGATTCTTTCCCCATACGCACAAAATCTAATCCATTCCTAATATCTCCCCTCTGTTATAAGTAGAGGCTGTTTTTGTGTGCTATTGCAGATTTTTGTAACTTGTTACCTTTTTATGAAATTAAATAGTGCTAATATAACGTCAGTTCGATATAAAACATAACGCATATTTTTGTTGATAATATATATATCGAGTTGTTGTTCTCCTATATATTTGTCTATATTTGGCTTAATTTTTCGTGTATTTGTTTCCAAATCGCGGCACATCTTGCTCCATAAGCAAGATTTTGTTCGTTTTGTTTTATAGGTTTTCGTTATTTCGAACCCACGTTAATTATTTCTTTTTCGGGCTTGACTACCTCAATATATTCAGTCCTGTCTATATATTGTAAATGGGGGAATGTACAGTATCCCTCCATATATTGTTATGAACCCTATAAATTCAAATCGTATGAAAAATGTATCCGATTCACTTCAAGCCCAATGGCAAGAGAACAAACAGCAACTGAACAATCTATTGGAGCAGCAAGAGCGTATCTTTACCGACTTGCTCCGCTATTCGCAACAAACAGCCACACACAGCCATGATTTCTTTGTCAAAGACGATTATGTGCGTATTGTGGTCGAAATCAAAGCAAGAGAACTACTTGGAGAACTATGGCCAGGGAAATGGCACAGCATGCCAATGCTCGCCGACATGCTTACACCCATTGTCGGGTGGATAGTCTCCCCTAATAGTCTGTGGAGAACAATGAACAAAATCGAAAAATTCAAAGACGAAATCAATCGACGAGTAAC
>JBNMHB010000052.1:0-15723 GCA_050872525.1 Bacteroidales bacterium
ACGGATACCCGGCGTAACGGTCAGGAAATCAGCACCGCACGCACCTTTGACCAGACCTGCCTCAAGCGGTGAGCAGACAACGCCGTCCAAACCGGCGTCTTTGGCACACTGCGCATAGTGGACCACCACATCGCCAATCTTTCCCGAGATGAGCAAATCATCGTGCATACGCTCCTCGCTTGTGGAAGTCAGTTGCGTAACAGCCAACAAGATAGGGCGTGTACCGTCGGGGCGTGTCAGCCCTTCTATAGCAGCACTCATCATCTCCTTGGTACCTGCGGCGTGGAGATTGACCATATCCACATCCAAGCGCGAGAGGACTACCATGGCTTTTTTCACGGTGTTGGGGATATCGTGGAGTTTGAGGTCAAGGAAAATCTTATGCCCGCGTGCTTTGATTTCGCGCACGATGGCAGGACCCTCCGCATAGTACAACTCCATACCTATTTTCACAAAAGGTTTTTCCTCGGTGAACTTGTCCAAGAAAGCATACGTAGCCTCTGCCGAAGCAAAATCACAGGCTATGATTACATCTCTATTCATATCTTTGTTTTACAATTTGACGATTAACGATTCACACACACGCCGATAATATCTGCTATATTGTTGATTTTCAACTCTTTCATCAACTCAGGCAGGGCGTCGATGATGTCTTTGCACACGGTGGGATTGACCAAGTTGGCAGCACCAATCTCCACCGCTGTGGCACCCGCCATCATCATCTCTATCACATCTTCCGCACGGCTCACACCGCCACAACCGATAATCGGAATATGGCACGCTTGCGCCACCTGATTCACCATACGGAGTGCCACCGGGAAGATACCATTGCCCGAATAGCCACCATAGCGGTTTGCCAATACAGGACGGCGACGGCGAATATCAATACGCATACCCAACATAGTGTTGATGAGACAGAGTCCGTCGGCTCCCGCGTCTTCGCACGCACGCGCAATCGACACAATATCAGTTACATTGGGCGAAAGTTTCATATAAACGGGCTTGGTGGTTACCGCTTTGACCGCACGCGTAACCTCCGCCGCTGCCTCCGCACTTGTACCAAACGCCATACCCCCATTGTGCACATTGGGGCAACTGATATTCACCTCAAGGATTGCCGCGTCGGTCTCCTTATCTATACGCGCGCACGTGTAGGCGTAGTCGTCTATCGAGAAACCGCTGATATTGGCAACAATAGGACCACTGTATATCTTTCGCAGCGCGGGTAACTCACTGACAATCACCTCATCTACGCCCGGATTCTGCAAGCCGACAGCGTTAATCATACCATAGTTGCCACACTCGGCGATACGCGGCAGAGGATTGCCGTAGCGCGCCTCGCGGGTGGTTCCCTTGCAAGAGATAGCACCGAGGACATTCAGGTCGTAGCACTCGCTCAATTCCTGTCCGAAACCACACGTACCCGACGCCGGTATAATCGGGTTCTTCATCTCTACCCCCGAAAGCGATATGTTCAGTCTGTTGTTCATTCTTTTAGTTGATTGGTTTATTGGTTGATAAGTTGATGAGTGGTTAAAAACGTTGATAGGTTGAAATGGTTAAACGCGTAAACTTATAAACACATAAACTCATTAACTTATAAACTTAATTCCGCAGCGCGGAACACCGGTCCTTCTTTGCAGACACGTTTGATACCGTTTTTGGTTTCTATACTGCAACCGACGCAGATACCGAAACCACAACCCATTCGTTCCTCCATACTCACCTCGCCACGAGTGCCCGCAACACCGACCAACGCGCGAAGCATAGGCAGAGGTCCGCAAGCATAATAGTAAAAAGACCCCTCCGACTCATCTTCCGCGGGGAGAACATCCGTTACAAAACCTTTCGTCCCATGCGAACCGTCGGCAGTAGTTACTTTCACCTCGCACCCTAATTGGCGGAACTCATTCTCATAAAACACCTCGTCGCGGGTATTGAAACCCAACACCACACGCACCGTTTTGCCTTGTGCGCGGAGTTGCTTGGCAAGCAAATAGAGAGGCGGCACTCCTACTCCGCCCCCGACCAACAGAGGCCTGTCGCCGGCTTTTTCGAGGTCGTACCCGTTGCCCAAACCCGTCAGCACATTCAGCATCGCACCCTCTTGAAGCAACGACATCTTGCGCGTACCTTCACCCACCACCTTATATATAATAGTGAGCACATCCCTTTCCACATCGCAGACCGAGATGGGGCGGCGCAAGTACTGCTCCGGCACGGCAATATCCACAAACTGACCTGCACGAATGTTGTCGGTCGCTCCACGAAGTCGCATTTTGTACACGCGAGTTGCAATAGGTTCATTGGAGATTAGGACAAAAACGGCAGTTTGCATATTGTTGATTATTAAGAAATTACTTATCTGTTGTTTCTTTGAAAACCACTTTCCCGTTGTAGATGGTTTCGGTGCAACGTCCATAGACCTGCCAACCGGCAAAGGGAGTGGAATGACCTTTTGAAATAAACTTGCGCGGGTCGATTTCGTAGGGTGTCTCCACCTCAAACGTCGCCCACGAAGTGCCTATCGGAAGCCCCATTATCTCACGGGCGCGGGTGGACATCAGTTCCACCAACCTATCCAACGTAATGAAACCCGTGCGGACCAAGTAGGTGTACATCAACGGGAAAGCACATTCTATACCCACGATACCAAATGCGCTATGCTCCAAGCCGCGACTTTTCTCCTCATCGGTATGGGGCGCGTGGTCGGTGGCAATCACATCTATCGTGCCGTCCTGAATACCCGCAAGCAATGCCATCTGGTCGTCCACACCTCGCAAAGGCGGGTTCATCTTCCAGCACCCGTCCTCGCCCATGCACCGTTCATTCAGAAGCAGATAGTGCGGAGCGGTCTCGCAGGTTACTTTCACCCCGCGCGCTTTCGCCTCGCGAATAAGTTGCACGCTCTCTTTGGTGGAGATATGGCAGATATGCAGACGACACCCTGTCTCCTCGCTCAATCGGATATTGCGTTCCACTTCGCGCCACTCGCTCTCGGAGCAGATACCGCGATGTCCGTGCGTACGCGCATACGCACCTGCGTGTATATATCCATTGTGTAGCAGACTGTTCACCTCGCAATGCTCCACGATGATACTCCCCGCCTCGGCACACTGTTCCATAGCGCGGCGCATTAGGTCCTCGCTCTGCACACCGCAACCGTCGTCCGAGAAGCCGGGCACCAACGGAGCCAACTCCTTTATATTAACAAGTTCACCCTCGCCTTTACGGTCGAGGGTGATAGTCGCATAGGGGTGCACGCCAATAAGGCTATTGCGGGCAATAATCCCTTTTTGAATGTTCAAGTTGTCAATACTGTCGGGAGCAGGATTGAGGTTGGGCATGGTAAATACATCGGAGTAGCCGGAACACATAGCGGCAGAACTGCCACTCAGGATTGTTTCCTTCTGAGAAAAACCCGGCTCTCGGAAATGCACATGCATATCAACCAAGGCGGGAATGTGTATTATACCTTCCTTTTGTACCATGTTACCTGTTTAACGAGTGAGGTTCTCGAAATCGAGTGCAAAGGTACGACTTTTTTTCGGACTATGCAAGTCTATTTTCTCGAAAAAACATTCTCAACATTCTGTGGCAATTACTATGGCAATTACATACTCAAAGAAAAGAATATCGTGCAGAAAAAAAATACAATGTCCAATTATATGGTCAATCACATAGTCCAAGAAAATTAACGTCCAATATACAACAAAAAAATCTCCCGCCGGACAACACCAAGCGGGAGATAACAAAACAATCAGATGTACCTTTTATTTATAAATGTAAGTCTTTATTGACGTGCGCTTTTTTTACAGGCACAAGTCTTTTATAGACATATACCTTGTGCGTTATAACGAACATTGTCTTTCACAATTACCAACTGACCATCGATAATCATCTTTTGTGCTTTCTCGGCAACAACAGCATTGTCAATAGCGGTCTCACCTGCCGGTACAAGTTTAATTTTAGTAAAACCACCATCACCTTTTGTTTGGTTCGACTCAACTGCCAAGAAGTTTGCATTCTTGCTATCCAAAGCAATCGTAATTGTCTCGCCACTCTTTGCAGTAGAAGCAATCTCGGTTTTCTCAACACCATTGACGAACACCTTGATAGCACGTGCACCACCGGTACCCGATGTCAAAATCACTTCTTTGGCTGCAGGAAGAGCCATATAGATTCGTGTACGGCCTTCCGACACACGGCGATTCTCTGCATCCTCTACAGTCTTTGCAAATTTCCAACCTTTGCTTGAGTCCCAACCATAGGGGTCGAAAATATAAGTTTCTTCACCGGTGAAAGTAACTTCCTCTGTACCCAACGTTGCAAGTGCAAGTTCTACTGTCTCAATAGTATATACAAGGGTAGTGTTGTCTTCACCGGTAACAGTGATTGAATTTTTGTCTTCTGCAACTACTGCCGTTGCACCATCTGCAGCCACTGCGCTCACAACGGTAGGCACCTCAGTACCTGCGAGATACGGAACGCGAACAACACCATTGAGGGAAGCACCTTTTGCGCCATTGCTGAACACTACTTCCGACAGAATCTTGGGGGCAGTTGCTTTGGTAATATCAATCGTGTAAGTGAGAGTATTGCCTGCCTGTGCGGTAACAAGGATAGTCGCCTTGCCGGGGAAAGCGGTAATTTGGGTATAGGCAATAGTAGCCGACTCATCATTGGCAACAGCAGCCACAACGGGGAATTTACCTGCCTCGTAGTTGTAAGCCACTTCGTAAGCGTAGGTCATAGAGTCCGATTTGAAACCTGCAATAGCCTTGCCGTCAATGGTGATTGTGCTCAGAGTTGCATCCGTGCTGGCAGAAGCCGCCGTAGTGAAATTGATGGTGTATGTTTTGGTAGTAGTGCCATCTTCGGCAGTTACAGCAATCGTGGTTGCACCGGGGATTGTAGTAGCAGGCGTAACGACTGCATTGGCTTTTTTCGATGTAGTTACAGCAGCAACAGTCGGAACAGCGGTTGTGCCAAAAGGCAATTCTACATTATACGTTTCCGTAGCAGGGTCAAAACCTTCCAATGCCTCACCATCAATAGTGACTGATTTAAGAGTAGCATCATCTATTGCAACTTGTGCAACCTCATAAGTAACTGTATATTCCACATTGGCTTGTGAAGCTGCACCATCAAAGACAAGAACAACCTCTTTCTTTGCCTCTATCGTTCCTGTCGCAAACTTGATGCTGCTTGTTTTATTTGGAAGTGTTACCGAAGTGAATACAATTTCCGTACCATCTACCAAAATTTTTCCTAATACACTTGTTTTGGTATTGTCATTTATTTGTCCATCAAAAGAAATGCCGGTAATTTTATAACCTTCATTTACAACAAAGGGGACTGCATTCTTAATCTCGCCATAAGTCTTATTGATTCGAAATTTAATACCCTTCGATGTCATAGTCCCCGCTTGCGCACCGCCTTTTCCTGCGACATAATCTCCTCCGAGAGTATAACTAACACCAACAATAGCAATATCCTTAGTTGCATCTGCCGGATTTTTTTCTGTCTCAGCCATCACATTCCCTGCGAAGAGGGCGGCAAGGGCGAGGGTAAAAAGTTTGATTTTTTCATGATGTTGTTTGTTTTTTAGTTGTATTAAATAGATATTTGAGTTGGCTAAGTGAAGCATACTCGGCAAAATACTCAACAGCGAATGACTCAACAGCGAATGACTCATATTGTAGGTCTTGCGAGAGTCGGACAGTACGCTTGTTTTTGTGCTTGTTTTTGTGTCGGACTGTTTCGCAAGAAGCAGACATCATTCTGTTTCGTATTTTGAACGACGGTGCAAAAGTACGACTATTTACCAATATCGTACAATGTTATTTTGATATTTTTTGTGGAAAATTTGACATCACATCATAAGAAAACAAGATAGAACTAAAAACGATTTTATTGCAAGCAGATTCCCCCAATTCGCAAAATTCGCCACCTATTAATCCCGCCTAAAAGTCCGCCTAAAGACGTACCCACAAAAAAGAACGCTACCTGATTTTAGGTAGCGTTCTTTTTATAGGATAGTATTTATGTATCAATACGATGTGCGTTGGGTAGCAGCGTAACTGATTTTGAGCGCGTAAGCACGGCGGAGTTCTTGCTTGATGTCGGCAATTACACCCATACGTGTTTCTTTGTCTGCCTTGATGGAAACAGTCATCAAACCTTGCTCCTGCTCCTTCATAGACGAACGCTCATTAACAATATACTCGCCAATCTCTTTGGTCTCTGCAAAAGCATCATCCAATTGGATACGCGTCTCAGCACCATATTGTTTGCGGAACTCTGCAGTAGGAGTACCTACATAGATGTAACGCACCAGAGATTTCTTCTCCAACTTAGTCAACTCGGTAGCACTCGGTACCGAGAACTGAACCTTGTACGAAACCTCTTTCATAGAAGTAACGGACATAAAGAAGAACAACAGCATGAAGATAATATCGGGGAGCGACGACGTATTCAATGCCGGCATCTCACGTTTTTCGTTTCTACGAATCTTTGCCATAGTTATTGTCCTCCGTAGTTTTTAGGTTCAGCCTCCGAAATCTTCTGAGGATATACTTTCTGCACTTGCTTCTGTTGGTCCTCATTGAGTTCGTTGTAAGCCATATTGAAATACTTTTGCGCACATTCGTTACGCAACTCGTTGTATGCAGCCACAAGTTCGTTCTGAACATCGAGATACGCCTGATACTGTGTATCAACGTCGTTTTGGACAGAGATGACGTGGTCTTTGGTGTAGCGTTGTACGCCAATAGGCTCGCCGAAATCCTCCTCTACGAGTTTAGGCAGATTGGCGTCATCGTTCTCGTTCTTGATGAACTCTTTAGCGGTTTCTCTCAGTTGCTTTACATCCATCAACTGTCCTTGCACCATCAATTGGTTGGCCGAGTTAATTTTAACGACCATCAGGTTACGTTTGTTGATATCGGTGTCCTCCACTTTTTGGTCGGGAGGAATAGGAGCCGGCAGACGGCGTGCCAAACCTTGGTTGACATCCATACTGGTGGTAACCAAGAAGAATATCAGCAGCAAGAAAGAGATATCCGCCATAGAACTGGCATTTATCTGTGGGATTTTCTTAGCCATAATTTTGTTTTACAATTTTACAATCCACCATCTTGCAAATATATAGCAAGACCTATGTGCAGATTGCACAATGTTACTTATTTCAGACGTTTGGTATAGATGACACCCCAAATCATAGTGATGATGGTAGCAGCAAACAGAGTGTAGCAGAGATAGATGATTGCATCACTCATCTGTGCCATTGCACCTACGTTGTCGGTACCTTCATAACCGATGATATTGATTTTCTCGGGGCTACCGAGGAACCAGCAAATAAGCACCAAAGCAACGAAGCCCAACACAACAGCCGACGATTTGATGGCTGAGCGTTTGTCGTATTTGCAGTTCTTGACAAACTCTGTAATAACCACACCGAGAGTAACCAAGATGACAATACCCAAAAGGATATAGCACCAAACGAGGAACATATCGGTAAAGCGAGGTATATTCAGGAAATCACCTGCCACCTCAAGCGTACCATTGGAGCCACCGGCAAAGAACATTATCGTAGCGACAATGCCCAACAGCATCAGCACCCCAAGGGTAATCTTAGGCAATAATTTATAATTCTTCATAATGCTCAAATAATTAAAGTGTTAGTTTGTAACTAAATTAAGAACGCTACAAACGGATTACTTCTTCTGAGCAGCGTCGTATTCTACTACAAGGTCAAGCAGGCTGATAGAACTGTCTTCCATCTCGTTAACAAGACCTTCGATAAGGCTGAGGATATAGTTGTAGAACAACTGAAGAACGATAGCGATAATCAAACCGAGGAGGGTGGTCAACAACGCAACCTTGATACCTCCGGCAACAACCGTAGCCGAAATATCACCTACTTGTTGAATTTTATCGAATGCCTGGATCATACCGATGATGGTTCCCAAGAATCCCAACGACGGAGCGATAGAGATAAAGAGCGAAATCCAAGAAAGGTTCTTCTCGAGCAAACCGAGTTGAACACCACCGTAACTCGAAACGGTCTTCTCAACTACGTCGATACCCTCGTCGTAACGGCTCAGACCCTGATAGAAGATACTTGCCACAGGTCCGCGTGTGTTACGGCATACATCGAGAGCAGCCTCGATGCCACCATTTTTCAGAGCATCTTCAATCTTGCCGAGAAGGACTTTTGTATTGGTTTTAGAAAGCGACAGGTAGATGATACGCTCAATGCAGAGAGCCAAACCAAATACCAAGCAGAGGAGGGTTGCAGCCATAAAGCCGGCACCACCTTCAATAAATTTAGTTTTCAGAGTTTTGTGGAGAGCAACGATACCGCCTGCTTCTTCTTCAGCAACGGGAGCAGTCTCTTCTACCAAAGCGGTCTCAGCGGGCTCTTGTTCTTCAACTTGTTCGGTTGTGTCTGCCTGAGCGGCAGCAGTGTCCTCTTGTGCCATAACAGCAGTGCTGCCAAAAGTCAGCATTGCCAGCACTGTAAGAGTTGCAAATACTTTTTTCATGAGAATTACAGTTTATTTTATTTATTATGTTTTTCTATGTAATAATGTGTTAGTGTATAGACACCACAAAACGTTTGCTTGAATTTATCAAACAAAAGTACCACCAATCTTTGCGGAGAGACGGGGATTCGAACCCCGGAAACCCTTTTGGAGTTTACACGCTTTCCAGGCGTGCCTCTTCAACCACTCGAGCATCTCTCCTTCGTCGAAAGCGGCTTGCGACATTGAAACTCGCCACACGAGTTTAGGTCTCCGCGCTTTCCCCTCCCAAACTGACAAAATATATTTTGTCAGTTTGATGCTATATATGTCTCTGTGTAGTCCTAATAAGAATAGGCGTACAACACAAAAACGTTGCAAAATTACAAAAAATATTTGATACTACAAACATTTGGGAGTTTTTTTTTGTTTTTCATACTTTTATGAACAAAAAAATGGTATAGTAACGTGAGTTTGATGGTAATTATGAATTTTGAATTATGAATTAAGAGAGCAGGGCTAATTATGAATTTTGAATTAAGAATTAAGAGAATGCTTTCGACATTGAAATTGCTTAACCACCCGACATCCACCTGACAACCACCCGATACAGGCAGTGGTAATTATGAATTAAGAATTATGAGAGCAGTGTGCTTTGTCCGTTTTCGGGTTGTAAGACATATACTCGTTTCCGTGCTTGTTTTGTATTATAGTCGGAATAGTGTTTTTGCATTGGTGGTAGTGAGGCGGTCTATGTCGGCGGGGGACACCTTATATATATAGGCGAGTCGTTCCGCCACATACGACATCCAGCGACTCTCGTTGCGTTCGCCACGATGTGGCACAGGTGCCATATATGGAGCGTCGGTCTCCAAAAGCAGACGATTGAACGGCACGACCGACAGATGATCAGCCAATTTGCAGTTTTTGAAGGTCAGTACACCGCCGATACCAAGGTAATATCCCATATCAACCACTTGTTTTGCCACCTCGCGACTACCACTGAAACAATGGAAAACACCCTGCACATCAGGGAATTCGCGCAGGATAGACAGCGTATCTTCGGTGGCGTCGCGACTATGAATCATCACCGGCAGATGAAATTCACGCGCCCATTGCATTTGGGTACGCAGCACGATATGTTGTTGCTCTTTGTATGTTGTATCCCAGTGATAATCAAGTCCTATCTCGCCGATGGCGATATAACGCCGATGGGGTTGGAACAACTCCACACGAATCTGTTCCAAGTGTTTCTCCCAATCGTCTTGGATATTCTCCGGATGCAGACCAAGGGCGGGAAAGAGATAGTCCGGATAGGTATCTGCCAACTTGCCGACAGTCTCAATAGACGAAGCGTCCACTCCCGGCACAAGCATACATTCCACTCCACCCGCTTTTTGTTCGGCGAGGAACGTATCCATATTTTCTGCGTATTGCGGGTCGTCAATATGGCAATGGGTATCAATCATATTTGTTTGCTATCTTAATGGCTCTGCTGAAGAAGCGCGAAAAAGTATAGACGAGTCACCATAACTGAGGAACCGAAAATCGTGGTTCAGCGCGTAGTCGTATATCGTATGCCAGTCGCCCCCCACAAACGCGCTTACCAACAGAAGTAGGGTCGATTTGGGTTGATGGAAATTCGTAATCAGTTGATTCACAACATGAAATGTGTATCCCGGCTCAATCATTATCTGTGTTTCGGCGTGTAGTGTATCCTGCCCGGTGCCGTCCAAATAATCCAAAATCGCCTGCAACGCCTCCTCTGTGGAGCAGGTGTAATGCTCCGTATAGGGTGCAAACTGTGGCACATGCAATTCGGTCGCACCGTCTTCCCGAAGCATACAACCGATGAAATACAGGCTCTCAAGGGTACGCATACTGGTGGTTCCAACGGCAACGATATGCCCCGTATTTGCCTGAATATCAATGATTGACTGTTTTGGCACGGCGATTATCTCGGTATGCATAGTGTGTTCGTTGGCGTCCTCAGTTTTCACGGGTTGGAACGTACCTGCCCCCACATGGAGCGTTACCTCCGTAGTTTTTATACCACGCTGACGGAGGTCATCAAGCACCGCATTGGTGAAATGAAGTCCCGCTGTGGGGGCTGCCACCGACCCTTTTATACGCGAATAGACCGTTTGGTAGGTGGTTTTGTCACTTTCCTCGGTCTTGCGGTTGAGGTATGGCGGAATAGGCAGTTCGCCCACCGCGTCAAGTATCTCGGCGAAAGACACATCGCCGGCGTCCCAACTGAAATGCACCGCAAACGTGTTGCCGGTCTGTGTGCCTTTGGTGGCACGGAGAGTGATTGTCTCGCCCGTTTTAGGCATGGCAACCGTCATCTCCACATACTCGTCGCGGAATTTCTTCGCGTTGCCAATCATACATTTCCATGTGCAACCCTCGGTGCTGCCGAGCGACAGTTGGTAGTCGTGCGGTGCGATAGGTTCGAGGCAGAAAACCTCAATACGCGCACCACTCACTTTGTGAAAAACCAACCGCGCCTGTATCACGCGCGTATTATTGTATATGAGCAGCGAATGGGCGGGTATATAATCACCTACATGATAAAAAACGTCCTCCGACACCTGTCCATCCCTATAAATCAGCAGTTTAGAATGGTCTCGTTCCGCCAATGGGTACTTGGCAATCCGTTCATCGGGCAGCGGGTAATTATAGTCGGCTATCAGTATGGGAGTCATTGTTTCTGCGTTGTTTGAAATCGCCTCTCGGCTTGAAATCACGTTTGCCATCGCGCGGTTTGAAACCACGTTTGTCTTCATCACGACGAGGCTTGAAGTCTTTTCTATCGCGAGGCGTAAAGTTGCGTGGTTTTGAGTCTTTCTTCTCTCCGCGCGGTGCAAATTCGCGTTTATCGTTGTCGCGTCCCGGGCGGAATCCACGTTTGTTGTCTTTGTCCTCAAAACGACGTTTCGTTTTCGGTTTGTCCTCTTTGGACGCCTGCCGATCTTTCGGATGGGTCTTTTTCCACTCACGGTGTTCGCCTTGGAACAACTCATATTTATTGAACAAGCAATCCAACTCGCCGTTCAGCAGGTGCATTTTTTCCGTCGGTTTCAGTCCGAGACACTTCATCGCCTCCTCGTTAGAGGAAATAATCCACGCTGTTGCACCCGTAAATTGAAATTTCAGGGCTTTTCCCATATCCTCGTAGAGACGCAGAATGTCTTTATCCTGTGCCAAGCGCTCGCCGTAGGGTGGGTTCATCATCACAAAAGCCCCTTCGGTACTCGGTGCGCCCTCCACGCCTGCAAGACGAATCTCCTCCAAGCGTATCTGTTTCACATCTATAAAACGCTGCATTCCTGCACTCTTGATGTTTTTTTGTGCCACTTGCACGGCATAGAAACCGGCATCCGAACCGTAGATATGATGGGCAAACTCGCGCTCGCGCGAGTCGTCGTTGTATATCATCTCGAAGAGATCTTTGTCGAAATCAAGCCATTTCTCAAAACCGAATCCCTTGCGGAACACCCCCGGCGCGATGTTTTGCGCAATCAGTGCCGCCTCGATGAGGAGAGTACCCGAACCGCACATCGGATCGAAGAAATTAGCCTGTCCGTGCCAACCTGCCATCAAGAGCATACCTGCCGCAAGTGCCTCATTGATAGGGGCTTCGGTGTTGGCAACACGGTACCCGCGCTTGTGCAGACTCTCGCCCGAACTATCCAAAGAGAGAGTTACATGCTCATCGGCAATATGTACGTTCAGGCTCAAGTCAGGGGAGGTCAGTTTCACGTTGGGACGTTTCTGTTCGCGCTCGGTCCACCAATCAGCAATCGCGTCTTTCACGCGGTAGGTTACATATTTCGAGTGGCGGAAAGTCTCCGAATAGACGGTGGCATCTATCGAAAAACCGGTCTGAAGGGTCATATATTTGCCCCAATCAATCTCTTTGGCGTGCGTATATACCTCGTCCGCATCTTTGGCGCGGAAAGTAGCGATAGGCACTAACACGCGCGAGGCGGTGCGCAGGCAGAAATTGGCGCGATAGAGCATTTCTTTGTTGCCCGTAAACGACACGGCGCGACGCTCTTTCTGTACATTGTTGGCACCTAATTCCACTAATTCTTGTGCCAAGACATCTTCCAGACCTTTGAAGGTCTTGGCTACCATCTGAAATTCTTCGTTGTTATTCATATCTTCTAAAAATCTCGCAAAGGTACTGCTTTTTTCTCATTTCCGCAAATCTCTTTTTTACTTTTCATGTCTCTCCGCAGACGGGAGCGGGAAATGGGGATATATAGCAACCACACGCTGCGCGAGGAATCGGGCAGCGTGTGGTATGTTGTATCCGTAGTCTTCGGAAAACAGATTAGAGCCAACGGACGTAGCAGAAGTCCATGCGGTGAGGCAGGAGGTCGTTTTGCGGGTAGAGACGCAAGCCGAATTTCATACCTCCGGCATAGTCAAGTTGGTATGTAGTCTCGAAGAACAAGTGGGAGCCCTCTGCCTTTACCAACTTAAGCGGCTCTACTTCGTAGAGTTTGTCGTTGTTGTGTGTAGAAGTTCGGATTGCCACAAGTTCGACACCCAAACCACGGTCGTTGAGGTTGTGCGTATCGAGTTCGACAGCCACGCGTACTTTCTCACCTACGTTGGGGGTGTTCAGGTCGGGCATAGCAACGCTGACGGTCTCTATCTCGTCCCAGTGCGCAACCATATTCTCTTTCCATGCGGCGATATCTTTGGCAGTCTTGTAGTCGTCGGCTACCAAGAGAGCATGACGTTTTGCCAGTTTGTTGTAGAACTTGGCAAAATAGTCGTCCATCATACGCTTGGTGGTGAAACGCGGGGTAATTTTAGTTACCGAATTTTTGATAGTCTGAATCCACTCCGGCGAGTATCCTTTTGAGTTCTTGGCATAGTAGAGCGGGATTATCTCGTTCTCCAACATCTGGTAGATAGTAGCGGCGTCGAGTTGGTCTTGGTGTGATTGGTTCTCATAGGTACGTTTCTCTGTGAGTGCCCAACCTGCGCCTTTGACATAGCCTTCGTACCACCAACCATCAAGCACAGAGAAGTTGAGAACACCGTTCATCTGTGCTTTTTCGCCCGACGTACCCGATGCTTCGAGAGGACGAGTAGGTGTATTCAACCAGATATCCACGCCGCTGATGAGGCGTTTAGCCAAACGCATATCATAGTTCTCCAAGAAGATAATCTTGCCCAAGAACTGTGGCATACGACTAATCTCGATGATTCGACGGATGAGGTCTTGTCCTGCGCCGTCAGCGGGGTGTGCTTTACCGGTGAAGAGGAACTGAACCGGATAGTTGGGGTTGTTTACCAACTTATCAAGACGCTCCAAATCGGTAAAGAGCAAGTGAGCACGTTTGTAAGTAGCAAAACGGCGGCCGAAACCGATGATGAGGTTGTTGGCGTTCATCTCGTTGAGGGCACGTACAATACGTGCAGGGTCGCCCTGGCTCTTCATCCAGTCCTCTTGGAATTTCTCTTTGATATAGTCGATGAGTTTGTTTTTCAGGCTCATACGTGTTGCCCAAATGACCTCGTCGGGGATATCGTTGTATGCCTTCCACATATCGGGGTTCGATTGGTCTGTCCACCACTCCAAGGGGAAATTTTCCTTGTAGATAGATTTCCATTCGCTGGCTGCCCAAGTAGGCATGTGTACGCCGTTGGTAACATAGTCCACGTGCAGTTCGTCGGGGAAGTATCCTGGCCATACGGGGGCAAACATCTTCTTGCTCACTTCGCCGTGCAACCACGATACGCCGTTTGCCTCTTGGCAGGTATTGAGCGCAAAGACCGACATCGAGAATTTCTCGTTGTTGTCGTCGGGGTTCTGGCGTCCCATACCGATGAGGTCGTGCCATTCGATACCGAGTTTGCCTGCGTACTCATTCATATATTTATAGAAGAGTCCCTCCTCGAAGTAGTCGTGTCCGGCAGGCACAGGTGTGTGGCAGGTGTAGAGTCCGCTTGCGCGTACCACCTCTTTCGCCTGGTTGAAGGTCAGTCCTTCCTCTTGCACCAGGTCCACCAGACGTTGCAAGCCCATAAGGGCGGCGTGTCCCTCGTTGCAATGATATACATCTTTCTTGATACCAAGTTTTTTGAGGGCGAGGACACCGCCGATACCCAGCAAAATCTCTTGTTTGATACGGTTTTCCCAGTCTCCGCCGTAGAGTTGGTGTGTGATAGAGCGGTCCCATTCGGAGTTCATCTCGTGGTCGGTATCAAGCAGATAGAGGTTGATACGCCCCACAGCAACTTTCCAAAGGTAGGCATATACGGTGCGTCCGGGATAGGGTACGTCCACAATCATCGGCGTGCCGTCTTCGTTCTTCACCTGCATGATAGGCAAATTGCTGAAGTTCTGCGCCTCGTAGTTGGCTATCTGCTGACCTTCGGGCGAGAGGGTTTGTCTGAAATAGCCGAAACGATAGAGGAAACCGATAGCGGTCATATCCACGTTGCAGTCGGACGCCTCTTTGAGGTAGTCGCCTGCCAAGATGCCCAGTCCACCCGAATAGATTTTCAGGATATGGCTCAATCCGTATTCCATTGAGAAATAGGCGATTGAGGGTTTACGCTTATCTTTTGGAGCGTCCATGTATGCACGGAAATCGGCATACGTCTGGTCCAATTGTTTCATAAAGTTAGGGTCGTTGCTCAGTTCGACCATACGCTCGTAACTGATGATATTCAGCAGTACGATGGGGTTCGACTGTGCACGGTGCCATGCCTCGCGGTCGATGTAGCGGAAGATGTTCTTTGCATCGGAATTCCATACCCACCACATATTATATGCCAATTCTTGCAATTTGTTCAGATTCGCAGGAAGGTTAGCGTGAACGTTTACTTCCTTCCACTGGGGCTGGTTTACATTACTTACTTTGATATTCATCTTAATTAGTTATGATTGATTAGTTGTTATTGTTTTCACACGCCACAAATGGTCGGTAATCTGCTCCCTATCGTCTGTAGCAGGGGCAAAACCCACCAAATAGCGTGCAAAAGTACAAAAAAAAAACGACACCGCCAAATTATAATCTCGCGCAACAGGGCAACCGCATCAAAAGTTAGCATTTTTTATGATTTGCAGTAAATAGTCCGGATTCATTGCCGCCATAAAAAGTTTTTTCTTAAGACTTCGTTTCTTTTTCCCGCTTTCTTCGTGGTTTTTGATAATTTGTAAAGC
>JBNMHB010000053.1:0-15685 GCA_050872525.1 Bacteroidales bacterium
AACTATGCAAAAATGACAACCGGTCTATTTGCCGGAATCATTGGCAAAATCAGTGCACTGACCATTTTGCAATATGTGAATTTTATCAACAACAAACCCATCGGAAGAATTAAATACGCACTAACTTAATTCCGCCAACGGGTTATACTTGTCTATGGTTGTTTTACTACCTTGCAAGATATGCTACAACTCAAAGAAACCGCTATAGTTGATGCTCAGAGCGATGTAAGGCTCGTTGTTGTAGTTGGTTTCCGAGTGGGGGTTCTGGTTCAGGATACCGTAGCCGAACTCGCCTTTCACCACTATCTGCGGGATAGGGAAATAGTTGAAACCGCATGACACTTTCTGCCGCCCTGCCCAATAGTTGCGACTGGCATTGATTTTCGCCTGCGCGTCGTAGATGTCGTAGCGCGCAAAGAGGTAGAACTGCTGGCGTTTGTCGCGCAGGGCTTGGCTGAGCGAGAAGAAGTCGTAACCTATCTCCGCGCCAACACTATAGGCATCGCTTGCCACATTCTGTTTCTTCGAGACCGAGGACTTTGGCATCGACTTGTTGTAGGCGGTTATCTGCTCCGCGTCGCCGAGATGACCATACACCGCCGAGCCACGAAAGATGACACCATGCCCCTTGTAACGCCAATCGAAAGCTCCGAGGCTCACCAAGCCTTTCACACCCTCGTACTTCTTGTTGGTGGTAGGTTGGAGATTATTTCGGAAAGATGTGCCCGCGTATCCGCTTACCGACAGGCGCAAGGCATCGGAACCCTGCTTATTCAGCGGATAAAAATCGAAACGCGCCAGACCCGCGTAGCAGTTCGCTAACTTGAACTCGTATGCCGACGCCGAGCCATAATGAATCCAGTTCTTGCTGCCGAACCGCGCACTCTCCAAGCCGGGGAGGAACTGCAATGTGTATCCCCACCATTTGTACCGACCATGAAATTGGATACCGATGTCGTGCCAAGTGCAAGGCAGAATCGTGTTATCGCCCTCGGGACGATAGACGCCGAAGAACTTGTCCGGCTCATGGTGGGCGTTGGTTCCTCCCAATGGCACAATCAACATACCTGCGCGGATATTGGCATAGCGGTTGAAGGACTTCTGGAGCCAGAACTGCTCCAACGCAACCTCGCCACCACGCTCCACCTCGGTCTCATACTCACCGCCTTCCTCATCCTCTATTTCCACAGCCGCCTCTGTTCCGCCATGCTCAAACTCAATCTCCGTACCCATCGACCAACCCTTGCCGAAATCATACCCCATATATATCACCACGTGGGGCAAGTCGAACTCGCCATATTGGTCGTTCTTGTATTTCTCCGGCGAGGTGTAGCGGAGATAGTTGTTGGAGTAGAAACAGCGTTTCATCGTCGCCTCGCCATAGCCACCGATGGTCAGACGATGCGTTTTTTGCGCCGTGGAGGTTGCCGACGGAGTAGCAGATTTTGGGGAGGTTGCTTCTGAGGAGGTGGTCGTTTTAGGGGACTCCCCCGAGGACGGGTAAGTCTGTTCCAAGCGTTCCACACGCTCCAAAAGGGCTTGAAAATCGGCTTGCGAGACCAGAATAGAGTCTTCCGCCCGCAACGCCAACACGCTCACAGAGAGCAACAAAAAAGAATAAATATATTTTCGCATACTGATAGTTTGTTTCGACTTATCGTTTTTTGCGTATATCGGCGGAGGTTGATACCCATCTTGTCCGAGCGATTCTGTTCTTACGTACGAGGCGTAGTACTAATTATGAATTAAGAATTAGGAATTAAGAGACAGAGTAATACTAATTATGAATTAGGAATTATGAGAGCGTGGTATTTTATCCGTTTTTAGGTGGACTCATTTCCGTATCGCAAAATAGCACATACGTAATCACAGAACCGCCGCGACAAGACTTTGTACAATCCAATAAACCATTTTCAAAAAACGATGCAAAATTACACCTGTTTGACACAATATACAATCCCATAGTATAGGGAAATGATGTACCTAAAAATAGGGACTTGGCACGGAATAGGGGATAGAAATTCGCGTGACAACAAACACTATAAAGCACTTTGTGAATTTCTATCCCCTACTGTATGTGTTTTTTGGGGCGGGCTTTCTTCGGGAAACGGAGTACCGTCTGCAGGGTTGCCCGTTGAAGAAAGACCGTTTTTTATTTATTTTGATTAGCGGCGGTGCATCCAGTAGCCGAAGGGGTTACGGGGAGAGGTTTTAGAGGAGGTTGAGTTGGAAGCAGAATTAGAAGCGGGGGCTGACGGGGTGATAGAGGTATCATCATTGGGGTCATCAGAGAAGTCTTCCTCAAGGGTAATCACGATGTCGGCGGCATCCGGGGCTTCGGGGCGCGCCGGTGAGGAGGAGTCCGAAGTAGCGTTGAAGATGGTGTCTCCGAAATGTATGATATTCGGTTGCTCGTCCTCTTTGGGTTCGACAGGTTTCTCATAATTGTCGTGAATTGCCTCATCAATGGTTTTTCCGCTCTCGTTGCCTTCCTCATCCAGCATAGGCAAACCATTCACCTCATAGCCTGTCGCAATAATGGTAACGCGCACATTTTCACCGAGTTCTTCGTCTAATGCCACTCCCCATTGTACTTCTACCGAATCACCTATCTCTTTCACAAAATCATGAATTTGGTTGATTTCGCCCATCTGGATAGCATGCTCGGTGGAGCAATAGAACTGCAACAAGAGGCGTTTTGCACCACGTACATCATTCGTATTCACCAAAGGCGAGTTGAGGGCATTGTTGATAGCCGTTGCGATACGGTTCTCGCCACCTGCGCAACCGACATTCATAATCGCCACACCACCCTGACGCAGAGTATTATAGACATCGGCAAAGTCGGTATTCACGATACCGGGCTTGGTAATAATCTCCGCGATAGAGCGTGCGGCGTTTGCCACCACATCATTTGACTTTTCAAACGCATTGAGGAAAGTCAAATCGGGATATATGTCTTTGAGTTTCTCGTTGTTGATAATCAACAGTGCGTCCACATGTTTGGCAAGTGTAGCCACACCAATCATCGCCTTACGAATCTTCTGCCCCATCTCGAACGCAAACGGGATAGTAACGATTCCCACCGTGAGGATACCCATCTCTTGTGCCACATCTGCCACAATAGGCGAAGCCCCCGTACCCGTTCCACCACCCATACCGGCAGCGATGAAAAGCATCTTGGTTCCGTCGTTGAGTGCTTCGCGGATATGCTCACGACTCTCCTCGGCATATTCACGCGCTACTTCAGGTTTTCCTCCTGCGCCAAGTCCCGGTCCGAGTTGTAGTTTTGCCGGTACCGACATCTTGCCGAGTGCCATCTTATCGGTATTGCAGACGAGGTACGTAACATCCTGCACGCCTTGCTTATACATATAATCAACCGAGTTGCCGCCACCGCCGCCAACACCTATCACTTTAATCAAACTGTCTTCCTTAATCTCCAATGGGAGAGTAATCATATCTTCTTCCATACTATTAAATGGTTTAGTGGTTTATACTATTTGTCTGTAAACAAATCTATCAGTGTTTGTCCGATTTTATCTCTTAAACCAGGTTCTTTGACCAAGTTGTCTTTGTGTTTGTCGCGATAATCCTGCCCCATCAGGATAGTCCCCACCAATGCCGAATAGGTAGGCATACAATACTGCTCCTCGGTTTCGGGTGTGAGCAGAAGGTCGTGCATACCATAGCGCACATCATAGCCTGTTCGCTGACGCAGATAGAGGTCCATTCCCCTGAGCATAGACGCACCGCCCGTGATATACAGGCGTTCGATGCGCCCTCGTTGTTTCGCCAATTCTTGCAAAGCAGACTCCAGAATCTCGTCCAACTTCTGCATAATGACTTCCGCCACCTCGGTACACAGCACTTTGATTTCTCCGTTTCCATCGGCTGTAGGCACGTGGAAAGTGTAATTCCTTTCCACCAAATCGGGGGAGGCATATCCATATTGGGTCTTGAGTTTCTCCGCCGTAGTGAATGACAAGCCCTGCTGTTCCAAAGCGCGTGTGATGTGGTATCCTCCGCGCGGAATCACCTTGTTGGCAAGATACTGCCCGCCCTTGAAGATAGTGAGCGTGGTAGTCTGTGCGCCCATATCGAGCACCGCACAACCGTCTGTAAGAATATCATACGGTTCGTCCTCTTTTGCTTCTTCACATTGGAACACCGACAACAACACATCGGGGCGTACAAACGTACACTCGATGCTTCGCCCCGCCTGGGCGAAAGCCGTATTGAGTTTTGTGTCCAATTCCTTATTTCCCACGAAAGCAAAATAATGGGCTTCTACCAACGCCGCACGTTGATTTTCCGTCGGTGCTTCTTCCTGCTCGTGTTGGTCGAGGACAAAGTAACTCGGAATAAGTTCCAACACCGCCAGTTTGGGATATTTGGCTTCTATCTTGTCTTTGCACTCTTTTTTCATTGAGTCGAGGAGCGATGGCGATACCTCACGTTTGCGCAGTTGGTCTCGACGTGCCATAATAGACACTATTTGCATTGACTTCCCCCCCACCGACACAAAAGAGGTAGGTAGTTTGTCGATATCGATTCGGTTCGCCAACAAACGCAGCACTTCGTTTATCATATAGCCGGCATTGGTGGTGGAGACGATGACTCCCTGCTCTACACAGTTGTACCGGTGCGATTCTTCCACCCCCAACACACGAAACAAATCTTCACTCACACGCGTGGCTGCCATAGCCCGCACCCCATTGCTACCCAAATCAATTGCCACGAGAGGCAACGACTCCGCTTTTATCTGTTTTTGTTTCTTTGCCATACAAGCACCGGTTTTAGAATTTATTTTCGTCCTACGACCTGCCCTTTGAAACGGAGGTCTAACTCCTTATATTGTTTATCGCGCACCTCTTGGGTACTATTCTCATAATAGATTTTCAGTTTGCGCAGTTTGTCTGCATAGTTCTCCAAATCGCCCAACACGATTATCTCCGCCTGCGGGTCGATGGGCAACAGACGCACATAACGAGGAGTACGCACCTCCATATATTTGATACGCTGTTGCCAATAGGCATTGGCATACAACCATTCTGCAAAATCAGCGATGTCGGTTAGTGCCATACGCTCTCCCACCCTGCCTATCACCACCAACATCGGGTCTGTAATGCTATTGCGTATAGGCATGCGCCGGCGGTCGGTGTCGATGATGTAACTATCGTCTGCCGTAATGACTTTCAACAGTGGTTTGCGCTGTGTGAGGGATACACACAACTCGCCTTTGGGGTTGGCGAAACACTCGGCAGTGCGTACCATCGGATTAGAGCGTACCACGTCTTCAATCCGCTGCGTGGAGATATGCGACAATGGTTTGCCAATGGGATATATATCTTGCGCACGGAGCATGCTACTTAGTTCGTCCTCTGAGAGATAAAGTCGCTTATCGGAGTCAGAGATGTCGTATTTCAACACGGTGCATACCGTATCGGGTTGCAATGCACGCCCCACGCCAACACCCACCAACAGCAGACCTATCGACAGGACTACGGCTATGATTAGCAGGGTTATATGTATGGCGCGTTTCATACGATTGTCTCTAAGGCTTTTTTCAGAAGCGGCACCAACCTATCTATATCGCCTGCGCCGATAGTCATCACCACCACGGATTGTGTCTCGGTGTGCATTTTGTCCATCATATAGTTCACGAGGTCGGCTTTCTCCACCAATGCTTTCTTCGGGCAATTGATTTTCGCGAGCAACATATCCGAACTGACGCCCTCGATAGGCAGTTCGCGTGCGGGATAGACAGGCAACAGCACCACCTCGTCGAGCAAGGACAGCACTTGGGCAAATTGGTCGGCAAAATCGCGCGTGCGGGTATAGAGATGGGGTTGGAAAACACCTATAAAATGTCTGTCTGGATAGAGACGGCGCACCGAATCAATTGAAGTCTGTATCTCTGCCGGATGGTGTGCATAGTCGTCCACATACACCACACGGTCGGTTTTTACGTGGATATTAAAACGCCGGTAAACGCCTGAGAATGAAGACAATCCTGTTCGCAACTCGTCTTTGTTCACCCCATTGAGCCACGCCACAGCCATCGCCGCGACACTGTTTTCGATATTCACCCACACCGGCACACCCAAGCGAAAATCACAAATTGACTCGGTGGGAGTATGGAAATCGAAATAGATGTTGCCTTTCTCCACACGGATATGGTCGGCATAGAAATCCGCCTTTTCCGTTACACTATATGTATAGAGTTTGACTCCTTTCTTCAATCGCGGCGTCAAGGCAAGCCCTTTTTTGATAATCAACGCGCCCTGTATCAGCGAGGTATAATACTCAAAACTTTCGCGATACGCCTCCGGAGTCCCGTAGATATCCAGATGGTCGGGGTCAACGGCTGTAATCACAGACATATAAGGTGTCAGATGGTGGAAAGAACGGTCGTACTCGTCCGCCTCCACTACCACATAGTTGCTATCTTTTTGCAACAGCACATTGGTACCATAGTTGTTGCTTATTCCTCCCAAAAACGCATTGGTTCCAATCTCCGACTGATACATCAGGTGCGCCAATATCGTGGAGGTGGTAGTCTTGCCATGTGTACCTGCCACGCACAGAGATTTCATCTGACGCGTTACCATTCCAAGCACCTCAGCGCGCTTCAAAACGGCATAGCCATTATCGCATAAGTATCTGTATATCAGCGTATCAGCAGGTACAGCAGGCGTGCGTACTACCATCGTATGCACAGGGTCTATCCCCGTGGTTTGCAGTTCTTCCACACTATCGTTGTAGGTGATTTGCATGCCCTCTTTCTCCAACTCGCGCGTCAGAGGCGAGGGGGTATGGTCGTAGCCCAACACGCGGAAGCCGCGCGAATGGTAATAACGCGCCAACGCACTCATACCGATTCCGCCAATCCCCAGAAAATAAACCGATTGTAAATCTTTGATGTCGAACATTACACTAATGGCTTTCTAAATATATCGATTCTAATTATCAATTAGCCCGCAAAGATACGATTTTTTTGCGATGTACGCAAGATTTTTTTCGCAATAAGTTGCCGAGTTTGATAAAATCGCACATAATCCGACAATCAGGGATTTTGGGCGGCTCCGTTGATTGAACAATAATGACTTGCGAAACTATCCCATCAAGCACCATATACACACTGCTTGAAGACGGCTCTCGTTGTCGTGTCGTTGCCGTCTCGTTGCCGTCTTTTTAATATCTTTTTACGATAAAGAAAGGTTCTTGGATAAAAAAACATTCCCCATGCTTTTGAGGCAATGGGGAATGTAGAGAGGATGTATGCGGAGGGATGTGTGGAGATGTATGCAGAGGGATGTGTGGAGATGTATGCAGAGGGATGTGTGGGGATGCGGGAGGTGTCTGGGGGGGATATATGCGGGGTGGGTTATTTGCCGGGGGTGGTGCCACCACCTGCTCCACCGGCACCACCACCGCCAAGGCGGGAGGACTCGTCGAGGTTGCCGACATTACGGTGTTTGACGTATTGCTGCTGACCGAACATCCACGTAATGGAGAAGTTTACCTCCTGCGCACGGTAATCGTATTTGCTATAACTTTCCGTACCCTCCGACATACCCAGCGAAGTGCTTTTGAACTTGAACGAGCGCAAGAGGTCCTGCACTTGCAGGTTGAAAATCAGTCCTTTCTCGCGCCAGTATTTGCGCAGACCACACCCCATATAATAATAGCCGTTAGAACGACTATACACATCGGTATAAGGGGCTTGGTAAGAAGCGTCCACCGACAAGGTCCAATCTTTGGGCATGTAGGCGGTCAGGCTGCCGGAGGCATATCCCCAATGGCTGCGATTGACATACGTATCATCGTAACTCCGATTGATTATATAATAGTATCCGCCATTGAGTGTGAGCGCGAGCCATGCGCCCTGCATAGTGCGTGAGCCATCGTCGCCTGTTACAAACTTAGGCACGATGGGCAGTTCGGTAAGCGAGAGGTACCCCCCATGGGTGGTGGTAGTACCGAAATTCTCCCATCGTGAACGCCCGTCGCCATTGGGGAGAATCTCTGCACGCTGTGAGGACACATCCTGCGCATGCGAGAAATTGAACACCAACGAGACATACTGCGAATAAGAGAAATTGAGAGCCACATCGTTGTTAAACTCCGGTTTGAGTTCGGGGTTACCCTCAGAGTAGTTGTGCGCGTCGCTATATCTGCGGAAGGGGTTGAGTTGGTAGTAACTCGGTCGCCATATACGGCGGGTATAAGAGACATTCATCGCCCACTTATCGGTGGGACTGTAGCCGAGAAAAGCAGTGGGGAAGAGGTTGAAATAGTCGCGAGTGGAAACACTGTCTGCCGATTTCCAGTTACCGCGGGAGTGGGTATATTCGCCGCGGAGTCCGAGTTTGGCGTTGAAATGCTCTCCAAACTGTTTGGCAAGCGATATATAAAGGGCAGCGACATGCTCTGCGTAGTCGAAGTCAGAATTGACAGTAGGACGTTGTGCGCCATTGACGAGGCTGTCAGTCGTCATGTGGTTGGTGGTGTTGGAGCAGACATATTTGGCACCGGTCTCAATCATCCCCGTATTCCAAAAGCGTGTTTGGAAATCGAGTTTCGCCGAGTATATATCCACTGTTTGATTCATGTTGATATTCAGTTGGTCGCGAAAAACCGAATCGGGATAGAGGGGGTATTTATAGGTGTTGCTTTGCTCGTTTTTTCGCTTTTGCCCATAGCGATTGTAATCGATATTGGCGGTCAGTTCGCGCTCCAACGAATCGTTGAAGACATGGGTATAGTTGATGTTGGCAGTGTATTGCTGCGAAAAAACAGGACTCGAAATAGTTGACAATGACTGCTCAATGGTATCACGATTCAACATCGCATAGCCCAAGCCCTGCCCCTCGGGGATATTTTGGCGCATTATCATTATCGGTGCTTGGAAGATAAAACCGACCGTATTCTTCTTGTCGATAAACCAATCGTTGCCTATTTTCAATCTATAGTACTGAAAATCATTCACATACTCCGACTTATCATACCGCCGTATAGTATCGCCTCTGATATTGTCGCAGTAGGAACTTCCCACCTCTGTACCTTGGCTGCTGTTGGAATAAACCTGCGTCAGCGCACCAAAGGTATAGGTCTTCTCGGTGCGGTAATTGAGGTTGAGCGAGAACATCTCGGAGTTGTGCCATTTCTCCACCTCCTTATAGTACATACCGCCATAAGAGGCTGATAACGTTCCGTTTAGCCCCTTCATCATATTGCGTTTGGTCTTGATATTGATGATACCCCCCTGCCCCGCAGCATCGTATTTGGAAGACGGGTTGGAGATAATCTCAATCTTATCAATAGTGCTGCCATCGGTACCCTCAAGCATCGCCTTGAGTTGGTCACCGGTCAGGTAAGAAGGCCGACCATCGATATATACCGTCACAGATTTTCCGTTGACGGTTACATTGCCGTCTTTATCCACGTTCACGCCCGGTGCTTTTTTCAACAGGTCTTTGCCGTTGCTGCCCATGGCAAAAGGTGAGTTGCTGACATTAAGAACTATCTTATCGAACTGACGCTCAATGAGTTGCTTCTTGGCCTTAACCTCCACTTCGCCGAGTTGGCGGCTTTCTTCGGTGAGCGTAAGCAGCAGGTCTTTATCCCCCGCCTGCACAGTTTGGCAGCGCGTTTGGTAGCCTATGAAAGAGACCTTAAGCAAGTATTTGCCACTTGGCGCAGAGAGGACGAAATCGCCCTGTTCGTCGGTGATAGCACCGGTAACAAGCGTACTATCGGGGCGCAAAAGACTGACGGTGGCATAAGCGATAGGGTTGGTTTGCAGGTCTTGAACCTTGCCTGATATGGACTTCTGCGCTACTGCGGAAAGAGTACACAAAAGGGCAAGAATGAAAGTAAATGGTTTTTTCATTGATGACGAATTAAAAACAATAGTATCGCACAAAGGTACTGCTACTATTCGGTGTATGCAAACAGGCGAGTGTTTTTTTTGTTTTTTAACACGCCACAGACTCCACACAAGCAATCCGAACAAAGATAAACAAAAAAGCAGAATCCGAACAGACTCTGCTTGTGATGGTTGTGTGCAATCCTCTGCACAAAGATATACGCAAATGATTATTTACGGATACCCAACTCTTTGATAATAGCACGATAACGCTCGATATCACGCTCCTTCAGGTAATCCAACATACGACGACGCTTACCTACCAAGTTGGTCAGCGCGCGCTCTGTACCGAAGTCCTTACGGTTTTGTTTCAGGTGCTCGGTGAGGTGATTGATACGGAATGTGAACAGAGCAATCTGGCTCTCTGCAGAACCGGTGTTCTTAGCATCATTGCCATACTTAGCAAAGAGTTCTGCTTTTTTTTCTGTGGTCAAATACATGACTGATAAAAAGTTTTAGTTAAACAATAATGACCTCGCCCAATGTCTGCCACCCACAGGTGCATCTATCCAAACGATGTCACATCTACGCTTCAGGAGACCTCCTTTTGAGGGCTTATCCAAAAGCGGGTGCAAAGATACTACAATTTTTCGGAACCCACAAGTTTTTTTGCCAAAAGAACGTATAATTATCGTGTAATTAGTTCGTTAATTCTTTTGAACATATAATTTGACCGTGTAATTAGTCAATTGTTTTCTTCCCCGAATACTGACAAGTATAACATTCTCCAAAGCCATATAACCAAACAAGTCCAAGTCGATGGATGTACGGTGTCCGTATTGCAAAGCCAAAGCCGTCCCCCCAACGAGGCGCAAATTCCCCAACTCCTGCATTTGCATCAGATGCCTCAGGAGTTCCAAAGTGTGGGGTTCGATTGTGCGATTTGATAGCATCGATAATCTTTTTTTTCGGTATTTGTCAGACAGCAGATATAGTTCAGCGATTCAGGACTCAATGTACGCAATGTCTTGCAGATAGAGGCTATACGTTGCAACCCTAAGTAGTTGCGTATCAAGCACCAATCGTTCCACTCACCGCGTTCCATCACACGCTCCACTACGGCAGCGGGGTAGCGGTCTATGTCGAACGTATCGGGCGCAATGTCCCAAAAAAGGTTCGGCGAGAACTGTTCTATGGTCGGTGCAAACATCATCTTTTTTCTTTATTATTGTGCAAAAGTACTACTATTTTTCGACTTTTCCAAATTGAATTAGATTTTTTGCCGCTGCCCCATTACCCACCAAGAACCCACCAAGAACATTACTTTGAATAATTTGGGGTATATTTTGAGAAAACATCTTAGGCGAAAGCGATTTACCCGGAAGAGGTTGGTTATGTAAGGTTATGGAGAGCCTGAGGGGCATGGTCGGTGAGTTGGCGGAGAGTGTCGCAACGGGACATATTCGGGCAGGCACCACAGTGGAGAACACCACGCTGCAAAGCACATTGACGGATAGGACAAAGTCGGTCGCAATAGGATGTTTTAACACCGTCCACGCGGCAACCCACGCAGTGGATGTCTTCGGGGCGTATCTCCACATGATTGAGTGCGCTCCAGTCGTGTGCCACACGGGTACAGAGGGCGTTGTCGTTGTGTATGGTGGCGGCGCGTGCCTCACACGTGGCACAATCCAAACCACAAAAAGCAATAAGTAAGTTCATTGTATCTGAGTATGAGATTCTGTTAATCATCATATAACTCCGGAATTTCACTTGATAGTTATACTTCTCTCAGTGGGCAGTTGCTTGTACCAATGCAGGGCAACGAGACCGGTACACCCCCCAAGGATGGTACCGCCTATCGCGCCGATACAGATAAATATACACCAGAAAAGTAATGCTCCACGGGCAATGTTGAATTTCGTTTTTGTAGTCATAGAAAATAGTTATTATGTTGTTATATTGTCTATTGCCTGCTGTATGCCGGCGAGGAAGCGTGCGGCGTGGGCACCGTCCATCTGGGTGTGGTGGAACTGAAAAGACACGCTAAGCATCGTCCTGAGCAGCCGTCTGCGATACTTGCCCCAAATCAAGAAGGGGTTGTTGAATACGCCGCTGTACATACCCACTGCGCCGTCTATGTCGTATTGCGCGAGTGCCGAAGTGCCAATGACCATGCTGTCGGTCAGGTCGTGGTTGGTACACGTGTCCGCCACCTGCCGTGTGAGACGCATATAGTCGCGGTTGAACGCCGTCAGGTCATCGGAACAGGGTATGTCGCATGAACTGACCTCGCCCTGCCGATTGAGCACAATAGTATTCACGGCGAGGGTGTCGTATTGCATCAATTTGCCGTCCACTGGCAAGAGGTAGAACTCTTTGATGCCGTTGGCAGCTTTGCCGATGCAATAGCACATCAGCATATTGAACTTCATGCCCGTCTTGCGGCTGAAGTGCACAAGGCGCGTCACGTCCAACGTCTTAAAAAACGTGACCATCGGCATTGGTGCCTGCATCCACATCTCAAAGGCGTAGGCACGAGTGGTGGTTTGTGGGGCAATCTCCGTCATAATTTATCAGACTCCTCCTGCCCCATCAAGGGTACCCCACTTCGCCTGTATCGGCTCGTGAGGACCCCGCTACAGAGGGGATACAGGCTCCGTTTATTGTCGTTAATTTACCGTGAATGGATTGCCATTTTATTTGATGGCTATCCATATCTCGGTTACAAGGTCGGCGGGGGCGGTGGTATGCGGGTCGGTGATATACTTCTCCAACGGGGCAGGACGCTCCATATCCAAATTCAACATGGGCATGATAGTGCCGTATATCTCGCCGTACGTGGCACCCAGCGTGTCGTACGGTCCGCGGTGCGTGAAGACCATCCACCGCCCTGCGGGCAGAGTGGTGAGGCGCACGCCGTGTTCCAAGGTCATGCCACGGAAGGTATCGGCAATCCTGTCCGTCAAGGCGGCGATACACACATCACAGCGACGCTCCGCCGCAGGCGTAGTCGTGGGGTTGTCAAGGTACGTGCTGAGGTACTCCACATCATTGCCACAGCAGCCTATTTGGTTGTCTTGACAGCACTTCCACATAGCGTTCCATGCCTCGTCGTAGTTGATAGCAGAGTAGTCGCCTACAAGGCGATATGTGAGAGCCACACGCGGCTCACGGGTTTCGATTCGTTGTTCCATAAAGATATTTACAATTTACAAATTTACGATGTACAATTTATGTACGATTAGCGGCTGTGCCGCAAATGGCTGCATTTTCGCTCCATGCGTCCCATTGAAACGCGAACAGATTCTCCGTTAATTGGCGTTAACGGGTCGTTATATACATTATCTATACATTATCTATCCCTTGCTCATCCCTTGCTTATCCCTTGCTGAATCACCCACTAACAACCCGTTAATCACCCGATAATCACTCGATAATCACTCGATATGGATAGTATCATTTTTTTGATAATTGTTAGTATATTTGTCCTTATTTGATTACATCTTTCGTGTATTTGTTTCCCAAGCGCAGCACTCCATAAGCAAGTTCCTGTTCGTTTTGTTATATCGGTTTTCGTTATATCGAACTCACGTTAATTCAGGCAGACCATTACTGCCCTACTCCACCGCCGCTACCGAGACGCGAAGACTCGTCGAGGTTGCCGACGTTGCGGTGTTTGACGTATTGCTGCTGACCGAACATCCACGTGAGGGAGAACATTACTTTCTGGTTGCGATAGTCCGATGCGGTGTAACTTCGGTTGCCCTCTGCCAAGCCGAGCGACTCACTGCTGCCGCGCACAGAACGCATCACGTCCTGCACCTGGAGGTTGAAAATCAAGCCCTTCTCACGCCACATCTTGCGTACACCGAAATTCATGCTGTAGAATGCCGACTGGCGTGTGTAACCGCTCACCATGGGCGCATTGTAGAAGCCGTCTATAGACAGCGTCCAGTCCTTGGGCAAGTAGGCATTGAGGTTTGCCAAGCCGTAGCCCCAATGGCTGCGGTTGACATACGTGCCGTCGTAGGAACGGTTGATGAAATAGTAGTAACCGCCATTGAGTGTGAGGGCAAGCCATGCGCCCTGCATGGTGCGTGAGCCGTCTTCGCCTGTTACGAACTTAGGCACGAGAGGCAGTTCGGTGAGCGACAGGTTGCCGCCGTGGGTGGTACAGGTACCGAAATTCTTCCACTTCATACGCCCGTCGCCGTTGGGCAGAATCTCCGTCCGCTGCGAGAACATATCCTGCGTGTGGGAGAAATTGAATGCCAACGATACATACTGCGAGTAAGAAAAATTCAAGTCCACTTGGTTGTTGAACTCCGGTGTGAGTTCGGGGTTACCCTCAGCGTAGTTGTGCGCATCGATATAGGTGCGGAACGGGTTGAGTTGGTAGTAACTCGGTCGTGTGATACGGCGGGTGTAGGAGATGTTCATCGCCCACTTGTCGGTGGGGTTGTAGCCGAGAAAGGCAGTGGGGAAGAGGTTGAAATAGTCCTTTGTGGAGGTGCTGTCCGCCGAGCGCCAGTTACCGTTGGAGTGGGTGTACTCGCCGCGGAGTCCGAGTTTGGCATTGAAGTGCTGCCCGAACTGCTTTGCCAACGAGATGTACAGGGCTGCAACATGCTCCGAATAGGAGAAGTCGGAGTGTGCGGTGGGGCTTTTACAGTCGTTCAAGAGGCTGTCGGTGGTCATGCGGTTGTCGGTGTTGGAGAGGGCATATTTGGCACCCGTCTCTATCATACCCGTCTGCCAGAAGCGTGTCTGGAAATCGAGTTTGGCGGAGTAGATGTCCACTATCTGGTTGGTATTGATATTCAGTCCCGTATGCAGCACCGAGTCGGGGCGCGTGGGATAGGTATAAGTGTTGCTCTGTTTGTTCTGCTGTTTCCAGCCGTTGCGGTTGTAGTCGATGTTGGCGGTCAGTTCACGCTCCAACGAATCGTTGAAGACATGGGTGTAGTTGAGGTTGGCTGTGTACTGCTGCGAGAACATCGGACTGCTGATAGAGAGCATGGAGTTCTCCGCGATGTCGTTGCCCACCTTGGTCCAGCCGTAGCCGTGCCCCTCGGGGACGTTCTGATTCATAATCATAAACGGCGCCTGAAAGATAAAGCCAACGGTATTCTTATCATTGATAAACCAGTCGTTGCCGAGTTTGAGCATATAGTATTGGAAATCGCAATCGTATTCCGACTTGTCGTACCGCTCGGTGGTAGTATGGGTGAGCGTATCGAGATAGGTGGAGCCTGTCTCTACACCCACATTCTGATTGGTATAGACCTGCGTGAGGCTACCGAATGTGTAGGTCTTCTCGGTGCGGTAGTTGAGGTTGAGCGAGAACATCTCGGTGTTCATCCATGTGTCTATATCCTTGTAATACATTCCGCCGTAAGCGGCTGAGAGTGTACCGTTCAACCCGCGCATCATATTGCGTTTGGTCTTGATATTGATAATACCACCCTGCCCCGAAGCGTCGTATTTGGCAGACGGGTTGGAGATAATCTCTATCTTTTCGATGGTGCTGCCGTCGGTTCCCTCAAGCATCGCCTTGAGTTGCTGCCCGCTGAGGTAGGAGGGACGCCCGTCGATATACACCTCTACGGATTTACCGTTGACCGTAACGTTACCGTCTTTGTCCACGTTCACGCCCGGGGCTTTCTTCAGCAGGTCTTTGCCGTTGCTGCCCATCGCAAAGGGCGAGTTGCTGACGTTGAGCACTATCTTGTCGAACTGACGCTCAATGAGTTGCTTCTTGGCTTTCACTTCCACCTCGCCGAGTTGCTTGCTCTCTTCGCTAAGCGT
>JBNMHB010000054.1:0-15533 GCA_050872525.1 Bacteroidales bacterium
ACCCCACTCGTCGGGCGGTCGAGACGGTGCGTAACCCCCAAGAATACCTCACCCGGTTTGTCGTATTTCTCTTTGATGTAGGCTTTCACCAACTCCGAGAGGGGGGTGTCTCCTGTCTTATCACCTTGCACTATCTCGTTGCAAGTCTTGCTGACTGCGATGATATGATTATCTTCGTATAGGACGGTCATTATTAGTTGAAAGTTGAGAGATTAAAGTTGAGAGAAGTTGGGAAGTTGAGAGTTTTTTGTTTTTAGTTTTTGGCGCGTTGGCGGACAGCCTCGTAAATCATAATCCCCGCAGCCACAGACACATTCAGACTCTCGATGGCGTCGGTCATAGGGATACGCACACGGTCGGTGGTGAGTTTCAGGTTCTCCTCATAGATACCTTTTTCTTCCGAACCCATGATAATCGCCGTGGGGATAGTCATATCCACATCGGTATAGCATGTGTCGGTATGCTCAGTGGCAGCCACGATACGCAGACCGCTGTCACGCAGATAGGACAGACAATTCTGCAGGTTGTCCACTTTGCAAACGGGAAGTCTATGGAGTGCTCCCGCCGAAGTCTTGATAGCGTCGCCGTTGATAGACACACACCCGCGCGTAGGTATAATCAGAGCGTGTACGCCTGCGCAGGCGCATGTACGCGCGATAGCACCGAAATTGCGCATATCGGTTATGCCGTCCAACACCATCAGCAGCGGAGTCTTACCCTCATCAAAAAGCGACTGCACCATATCTTCCACATGGTAAAACTCTATCGGCGACAGGAACGCGATGACCCCTTGATGATTCTTGTCGGTGAACTGATTGAGTTTCTCCACCGGCACTTTCTGCACGGGGGTATTAGTGCCTTCCAACTTCTGCAAAAGTTCTTTGCCTATCGTGCTGCTCATATCGCGACGCAGCAACACTTTGTCCAATACCTTGCCTGCGTCTATTGCCTCAATAACGGCGCGGATGCCAAAAATCATCTCCTTCTCAGGAGGACGTTTGGTGTCGTATTTTTTTATTTCGTTCATGTTTTTTACTTCATGTTGATTAGTAAATGAGCCAGTCGAGGAATTTGGTAATGTCTTCGTCGTAGGCATAGGTGGTCTCTACCAATCGGTTTCCGTCGGCATCCAACTGAATATAAAACGGTTGCGCATTGGCTCCGTATTCGGTACGCTGTTTATAACTCCATTTGTCGCCCACAGTGCGCAAGGTAATAGTCTTGCCGTTTTCCTCCACGTGAATAGGCGTGGGTAACTTCGTCTTGTCGTCCACAATGAGTGAGATAAGCACGTAGTTGCGAAGTCGCGCCTCCACTTCAGGTTTCGACAGCACAGCGGCTTCCATCTTGCGGCAGTTCACACACCCGTATCCGTTAAAGTCCACAAACACAGGCATTTGATGTGCGCGTGCGTATGCCATACCCTCGTCGTAGTCGGTGAATGTGATTTGTTTCTCGGCGGTGTCGGACATCGCGTTTTGCCCGATATACCAGTCTTGTGTACTCATAGGAGGAGCAAAAGCCGAGATGGCGCGGAGCGGAGCCCCCCACAAACCGGGTACCATATACATCGCAAAAGAGAGTGAGATGACAGCCAGGAAGAATCGCGTTACACCCGTCTTACGATGGCTCTCATCGTCGTGCGGGAACGAGATAAGTCCCAAGAGATAGATTCCAAGCAACGCAAAGATGACTATCCAAAGGGCGATAAACACCTCTCGGTCAAGGATATGCCAACCGTAGGCAAGGTCTGCCACGGAGAGGAATTTGAGGGAGAGCGCAAGTTCAAGGAACGCCAATGTTACCTTAAAAGTATTCATCCAGCCACCCGATTTGGGCAGTTTCTTGAGTATGGAAGGGAACATTGCAAAGAGCGAGAAAGGCAGTGCGAGTGCAATAGCAAAACCCAGCATACCCATCGCAGGCGCAAGCAGTGTCTTGCCTGCCGCCTCTACAAGCAGTGTTCCGATGATAGGTCCCGTGCATGAAAAACTGACAATCACCAAAGTAAACGCCATCAGCAGGATACTGATAAATCCTGTGGTGTTGCCCGATTTATTATTCAGGGCAGTACTCCACGAACTGGGCAAGGTGATTTCAAACGCACCGAAGAACGATGCGGCGAAGAGAACCAGTATTAGGAAAAAGATGATATTCACTACCGCGTTGGTACTCAGCGCATTCAGTGCCGACGCACCGAAGATGAGCGTTATCAACAGCCCCAACCCCACATAGATTATGATAATACTCAGTCCGTAGAGCAGAGCATCGCGCACAGCATGTACATTGGTCGTTCCTCGTGCCGCGCCGCTACGTTTGATGAAGAACGATACGGTCATCGGTATTATCGGCCATACACAAGGAGTGAAGATAGCCAATAGTCCGCCCAAGAGTCCCATCGCGAATACCCACCAGAGGGATTTTTTTTCGGCATGTTGCGAGTTGTCGATAGTATCGGGGACGTTCTGCGCAATAGTCTCGGCAGCATATTCCCATACTTCGGGTGTCGTACACATACGGTCGTCGCAGGCATTGTAACGCACCGAGACAGGTGCAGCAGGCAGGGTGAGTGAATAGGTTCCGGTATATTCTTCGCCCACAGACGTACCGTTGAGTTCTATCAGGGTCATGTGCCAACCCTCGTCGATAGAGGCTTCTATCCGGACGCTGTCCCCAACGACAGTTCCGTTCCAATGAATCGGATTCACTATCTGCGCGCATGCCATCACAGGCAGCAACAATCCCAATCCCACTCCTATGAGAGGGCTTTTAACACAAGAAATGATTTGTTTTATCAAATTCCACATACTTATTCTAATAATTTACTTTTTTGCTTACTATGCCACCGTCCAAGATGGTTTCTTTGGTATTATTCTTCTCGTCTGATGTGTGCGCCGATGGCATTGAGACGTCGTTCTATATCCTCATACCCTCGGTCTATCTGGTCTATATGGTCTATTTTGCTGGTTCCTTCCGCTGCCATGGCGGCAATGAGCATTGCAATACCGGCGCGTATATCCGGCGAGGTCATATTGTTGTGGCGAAGACGCATCTGTCGGTCATGCCCTATTACAACTGCGCGGTGGGGGTCGCAAAGGATAATCTGCGCACCCATATCTATCAGTTTATCCACAAAGAACAATCGGCTCTCGAACATCTTTTGGTGTATCAATACCGAACCGCGTGCTTGTGTTGCCACCACCAATATCACCGACAGTAAGTCAGGCGTCAGTCCGGGCCAAGGTGCATCGGCAACAGTGAGGATACTTCCGTCGAGGAACGATTCTATCTGATAGTGGTCTTGCGCGGGGATATATATATTGTCCCCCTGTTGTTCTACGATAATTCCCAATCGCCGAAAGGATTCCGGGATGATACCGAGGTCTTGATACGACACATTGCAGATAGTCAGTTCGCTCCCCGTGATAGCAGCCATACCGATAAACGACCCCACCTCAATCATATCGGGCAACAGCGTATGTTCCGCACCGTGCAGAACCGATACGCCCGTGATAGTGAGCAGGTTAGACCCTACACCCTCGATGTGTGCCCCCATGCGGTTGAGCATTCGGCAAAGTTGTTGCACGTAGGGTTCGCACGCAGCATTATAGATGGTGGTAGTCCCTTCTGCCATCACCGATGCCATAATGATATTCGCCGTACCGGTTACACTCGCCTCGTCGAGCAGCATATATGTGCCACGCAAGTGCTTCCCACAGAAACGGTATGCCGATAGTTGCGGGTCGTAGGTAAATGTAGCACCGAGGTTGAGCATACCTTGAAAATGGGTATCCAATCGCCGCCTGCCTATCTTGTCCCCGCCGGGTTTCGCATACGTAACCTCCCCAAAACGCGCCAGCAGAGGACCGATGAGCATCACCGAACCGCGCAGTTTGTTGCATTTCTTCAGAAACTCAGGGCTGTGCAGATAGTCGGTTTGTATCTCTTTGGCACAAAAGGCGTATGTCCCTTTGGCAATAGGCTTTACCTCCACACCCATCGATTGTAGCAGGTCGATGAGATTATTCACATCGAGTATATCGGGCAGGTTGCTGATAATCACCTCTTCTTGTGTCAGCAACACGGCACACAGCACCTGCAATGCCTCATTTTTCGCGCCTTGTGGGGTGATACTGCCATGCAATCGGTGTCCCCCCTCAACGATAAAACTTGCCATAGTATTAAATTACGTCTATATTCAGTCAGAAATAATAGTCTCAAAATTCTCCGCGTGCAAAGTTAGTATTTTTTTTCCACTTGCACAATAGTCCCCCTTAGTTTTGTGTATTTATCCCCCTCCAATTCCCCTCCAATCCTCCTTAATACTCATTATCGCCCCACATCCATTACGGTACATACACGGTAGATACACGGTAGATATACGGTAGATAAAGCCATTCTTACAATATCCATAGAGAACAGCGGCAGACAGAAACATCAATCGTTTGCACGGGTGCTTTTTTTTTTGTATCTTTGCACGCAAATAGGGCATTTAAGAGGATTTTATTACAGATGACAAAACAAACACGAGGTATATTCAATGGTATCATATCGGGTATTTCATTCGGTCTGATTCCTTTGTTCTCCATTCCCGCCATCGCCGCAGGAATGGGCGACATCAGCATATTGGTTTATCGTTTTCTTTTCGGTTCGGCGGCAATGTTGCTGATGCTGTTGTGTCGGCGTACCAACATGCGTATCTCGTGGTCAGAACTCGGACAAATAGCCCTGCTGTCGGTGTTCTACATCGGCACAGGTATTGCTACTTTGGAGTGTTACCACTACCTCTCGTCGGGTATTGCCACAGCCCTTGTATTCACCGACCCTATATGGTGTGCCATCATCGGATTGCTATTTCTCAGAGATAAGTTCTCGTGGAAACTGACCACCAGTATTTTGCTTGCGACGATAGGTGTGATGATGATGACGGGCGTGTTTTCGGAGGACGGCACGTTCTCGTGGCAGGGGTTGCTATGGGGACTGATGTCGGGGTTGAGTTACGCCATATACCTCATCTTGGTACCGCGGATGAAAGTAAGGAACATACCCAGTTTGAAACTCACTTTCTATGTCTTTTTCGTCGGAATGCTCCTGCTCATACTCTTTGCGTTGGTGGTAGAGGGGCGTGTGGAGCCGATTATGGACCGTTCCTGCCTCATCAATCTGATGTTGCTGGGTCTTATCCCGACGGCACTGAGTAATATCTGTGTTACGATGTCGCTCAAATTGGTGAATAGTACCATCGTGGCTATCTTGGGGGCGTTTGAACCGCTCACTGCTATGCTCGTAGGTATATTCGTATTAGGCGACCCATGGAGCATACTGAGCATCACAGGCGCACTGCTCATCCTGCTTGCCGTAGCCGTGCTTACTATCTTGCCCAAATTGCAAAGCAAGCACATCAACCCCTAAACTTAAACACTCAACTTCTCTCAACTCTCAAACTTTCAAACTTCTCTCAACTCTCAACTCTCAACTCTCAACTTAAAAAAATCCCTCTCCTCTTGTGGATTTGAAAAAAAAGAACTATCTTTGCGGAGTTAAATTTAATATGCGGTGGATTGGGGATTTTTGGCAGGGATGAACCACCGGAGAACACACCTTATATATAATAGCAATACTAATACCTTAAAATATAATACCTATGTTTCCTTTAGACAAACAATTGGTTGACCGGACCTGTACCGATTTCGGGTTGCGCAATGCGCATGAACTGGGCAACGCTTCTATTCGTCAGTTAGTTGGCGTAGTGAAAGACATCGAACGTGCCACGGGCGAAGAGTTTATCCACATGGAATTGGGAGAACCCGGTCTGCCCGCAGAGCAGGTGGGTATAGAAGCCGAACATCAGGCTTTGCTTAATGGCTATGCCGCTCATTACCCCGTTATCACGGGTATCCCCGAGGTAAAGCATTGGGGCAGTGAGTTTGTGCGTGCTTTCATCGGATTGGATATCCCTGAGGACTGTATCGTACCTACGGTGGGGAGTATGCAGGCGGCGTTTGCACTCAACCTGACTATGTCGCAACTCGACAAAGAGCGCGATACGGTGCTTTTCATCGACCCCTGTTTCCCCGTCCAAAAACAGCAATGCAAAGTCATCGGTGTGCGTGTGGATGCTTTTGACGTGGCTGATTTCCGCGGCGATAAGTTGGAGGCAGAGTTGGAGCGACACTTCAAGACCGGACGTATTGCGGCTATGCTCTTCTCCAACCCCAATAACCCATCGTGGATGTGCCTTACCGAGAGCGAGTTGGAGATAATCGGTCGCTTGGCTACCAAGTATAATGTGTTGGTAATCGAGGACTTGGCATATCTCAATATGGACTTCCGCGAGAAGCGTGGCGTACCCTATCAGGCACCTTATCAGCCCTCTGTGGGACGTTATACCGACTACTGCGTGCACATGATTTCCTGTTCCAAGATGTTCTCGTATGCAGGGCAGCGTGGGGCTATCGTGGCGATGAACCCCAAGTTGGCGCATCGTACTTTCCCCGCCTTGGCACAACGCTACAACAACGATGGTCAGTTCTTGCGCAATTTCGTATATATCATCCTCTATAGTCTCTCGTCGGGCGTTACCCATTCCGTGCAGTTTGCTATGGCGGCTATGTTCCGTGCCGCTTGCGAGGGCAAGATTCATTTCGTGGAGAATACCCGCGAGTATGCACGCCGCTGCGAGAAAATCAAAGAGATTATGCTCCGCAACGGGTTCCATATCGTCTATGACCGCGATGCCGACGGCAAAGAGGTGGGTGATGGCTTCTTCTTCACTTTCGGCTACAAGGATTGGACAGGCGAGCAACTGCTCAATAAACTGATCTACTATGGCGTGTCGGCTATCGCTTTGGGTAGCACCGGGGCTGTGCGCGAGGGTATGCGTGGCTGCGCATCATCTATCCGCGACGACCAATACCAAGAACTCGACCGCCGATTGGCTGCCTTCAACAGAGATTTTAAATAAACCCCGTTAATTTTAGAAACACATGGAAACAGTGAAATATATGAGCGTGGCTGAGGCTGTGCGTGTAGTTAAGAGCGGTGATACCGTGGTCATCCAAGGTTCTACTTCCATCCCGATGGCGTTGCTCCGTGCCCTCACCGACCGCGCAAACGAGTTGCGAGATGTTCGCCTTATCTCCGGCTTTGGGGTACATCCCGAGGATGCTCCATACGCCAAACGCGAACTGATGGATTCCTTCAAGGCACAATCTATCTTTGTCCCAAACAACCTCCGAAACGCTATGCGTGAGGGAGTGGCAGACACTATCCCCGCGTTCTTGGGCGAGGTACCCTTCCTCTTCCGCAGCGGGCAAATACCTGTAGATGTGGCGTTTATGCACGTGAGCGAACCCGATGCAGAGGGCTACTGCTCGTTTGGTATCTCTGCCGACATCGCTTTCGCAGCTGCTGAATGCGCCAAGATTCGCGTGGCACAGATGAATAAATATATGCCGCATACACAGGGCGCAGCAAAGATTCATATCTCGCGTTTGGACGCTATCTGCCGCGCAGACGAACCCTTGGTGGAGGTGCCTACACCCACACCCTCCGACATCGACACGCGTATCGGTAAGTTCATCGCCAACGAGATACCCGACGGAGCAACCCTGCAAATAGGCGTAGGCGGAATACCCAATGCCGTCATCAATGCCCTGCGCGACCACCAACACTTGGGACTACATACCGAGGCAATCACCGACGGTGTACTACCCCTCATCCAATCGGGCGTCATCGACAACTCCCTCAAGAAAATACACCCCGGCAAGAGCGTGGGAAGCCTTGTGCTGGGTTCACGCAAACTCTATGATTTTCTAGATTACAACAAGGATGTGGAACTCTACGACGTGGCATATACCAACGACCCCCAGAATATCCGCCAAAACCCACGCGCAATGGCTATCAACTCCGCTATCGAGGTGGACCTGACAGGGCAAATATGCGCAGACTCTATCGGCGATACCATCATCTCCGGCGTCGGCGGGCAACACGACTTCATGTACGGTGCAGCACTCTCCGAAGGAGGCAAATGCTTTATCGCTCTACCTAGTATGACCAATAAGGGCAAGTCGAAGATTGTCGCACACCTCGCCCCCGGTGCAGGCGTGGTTACTACCCGCTTCCAAGCGCAATATATCGCCACCGAGCATGGTATAGTATATCTCCGAAACAAACCTGTCATGGAGCGGGCCAAACTGCTCATCTCCATTGCCGACCCCTCCGCGCGTGAAGACCTTGAGCGTGCCGCCGTAGAGCGTTTCGGTATCGGTTTTCTCCGCTTAAAATAACAGGATAAATATCACAGAAAAGAAATTAACGGAATAATTAACGTTTTTTGTGCCGAAACCGGTTCAATTATATGGTTAATTATATGTTCCATAAGGATTAACGGCAAATTAGACGATAATTAATGTTCCTTGTAGAATATCGCTGCCTTACTCCGTAAAGGTGCCTATCTTGCGTACTCTCTCTTCAAAACCATCGCGGTCGGAGAGGGCATGGTTTTTTACTCGCGCACGGTAGTTATAGATAGTGTTTGCGCTGTAGCACAATAGTTCTGCAATACGTGTACTGGAGTCTATTCCCAATCGTATCAACGCAAAAATACGCAACTCGGTGTTGAGTGTGCCCTCTTTTTCCGGGTAGATGTGATTTTCGGGGCGCAGTAGGGCATTAAATTCCTCTACAAAGTCAGGATAAATTGATAGAAAAGAAGTATCAAAATGGTGGTAAAAAGCAGGCATCTCTGCTTCCATGAATTGTGCTGAAGTCTGTCCTGTCACTTTGGGCGCCATCTTTGCCATCCGTCTGAGGCTGTCAGCATACACCGCTAGATAGAGCGAGATATATCGCTCTTTGATGTTGTTGGCCTCGTGTAGTGACCGGTTGACTCCTTTCATTCGCTTGTTTAGGTTATGCAGATGTCGGTTCTGCCGAACCACAATCATCACCAATATCACTACGGAAAGCAGCATAAATACTAATATCCCCAAAATGATATATAGTCGTTGTGCTGCTTGCTCTTGTTGTTGCTCGTGAGCGGTGCTGATAATCTGTGACACTTTGTTAATCTGCCCGAAACGCATACGGGCATTGAATATGGCGGCATTGGCAAGCGAGTATTGTATGTAGCGATAAGCCCGTTCTATGTCGCCCTTACCTTCATCGAACACTGATTCTGCCAACATCCAACTGGACGCATTGTCGGTTATCCCGCTCCGTACATCAGCCAGCGCAGAGCGAATTAACCATTCTTTGCGTTCTAAATTGTTGTTTGCTTTGCGTGCGGTCTCCGATTTTTCGTATGCATATATAGCGTATTCGTGTGTATCTGTTGGTGGAACCAGATCCGTATAGTGCCGCTCATACACCGATTCTGCACCATACATGCGCAGTCTGCAATTTTCCAACCCTATCTGTATATAATCCGGTATATCCCCCTTGCATAGTTGTTTCGCCCGTTCATAGTATAGCAGTGCCGAGTCGCAAATATAGGGGGAATACACTTCTGCTATCGAAAATGCCATTTCGGCAGTCGGATCGCGTTGAAATATCGTTTTGAGGGTCTCCGCTTGTTCTTCTCGCTGAGAGATATATTCATCGGCACGCGCAATCTCTTTATCTAATACTCTTAGCAGTGAATCCACGGTTTTGGGAGCGGAAGCATATAGGTTACCCGTCAATAAAACAACAAAAGCCAATAGGTGGAAATGATGGTTCATGGTGATTCTTTATTTGTCGGACAAAATTACAAAAAATCTCCCGTTTGTGCAAATTTTGCGGGGCGTGGGAGAAAAAAGTCATAGGGCTGCCTGCCCAATGGGTAATCTTTTTGTATTTAGTATGGGTTCTCTCTATACTTATGCTATAATGAGTAGGTGATTAGTAGGTGATTGTACGTATGATAGTAGGTAAATACCTGATATCGGGCGTTTGGATAGCGTAATTTTACAAGTATTTTCCTTTCCTCCCAAATCCCCGTCTCCCAAAGCGTAATGCAGGTACTCCATTCCGTAATCAGGGTAGTTATGGAATCAGCGGATACAAAATGCTTGAAGGGTGTATGATAAGCAACAAGTGTATTCTGATATAGACCATTCTATTTTGTATTTTCCAAGTTATTACAATTTTACTCGTATTTGGCGAGGTGGTGAGCAAGGATATGAGAGATGTCGTAACCTGTCTGGATTTCAATCCAAAGCCATTGTCCATTGGGGTTACATTCAAGAAAGACATATTCGCCTGCGGGAGTACAGATGAAATCGAAACACCCGAAACGAAGATGCATGAGTTGCAAAAACTTCAAACAAAAGGTTTGCAATGGCTCTGGTGTAGGAATAATCTCCAAATGCAGATTGTCAGAGCCTAATCGCCAATCTGTTTGGCTCACTGATTGCTCTTGCGAATAAATCTTGCAGGTGATAACCTCGTCTTCAACAACTGTTAAGCGCAGTTCATATTGTTTTTCAATATACTCTTGAACAAAACAGGCTGTCTGCTGAAAGGCGAGGTCGGGTTGTCGTAACAGGTCTTGAGAGGAAACACGCTGTGTGTAAAACACTTTCTGTGCATGGTCGTCAAGAAAAACGCTATCGGCATCTATAGGTTTGAGTGACAGATATTTATGCTGTTGCGCAAATTGTCGTATCTGTTCATGGGAATTGCTGAAACAGGTGTGCGGTGTGAACATACCCAACTGATAGGCATATTGCATTTGCAACATCTTGGATGCTGCTGGGCGGTCTTCAACGATACTGCCAATGGAGAAAATGTTTTTGGTGTAATAGCGCAGAAAATTGAGAAATCCGTTAGCCTCCATAAGGTTATAACGGTTGATTTCCTCGTTGTCGCTTGTCAATAGTAGTTCTGTAGGCTTTTGTGGTCTGCGGTCGTAAATGGCTGTTATGTCGTGCCCCGAGAGCGTGTAATTAGTTTTTATGTTGCGAATACGAAAGTCTGTACCTCTTGCATCTGCCCACCAATTAAACTCATAATCAGTCAGGAGACACTCTGTGTTCAGTCGGAACACAGAGATACCCCATGACGAAAGATAACGAATGATATTGGTTGGGTGTACATCTTCCTTATTGGTGTAGATGAGAATCACCGCTTGTCATCAATTTCGTTCTTTGGATCAAGTTTGCTGTTACCATTTAGGCGTGTGCCATGTGTGATGGTTGTTACCTGCCTGAGCGAGCGCGTACCTATAGCCATAGTGGTGTAAGTTGCTTGGTCGAAGTCGCTGTAAGACATTGGTACTTCGTTCCATTCTTCAATAGGAGTGGTGGGCGTAAAGCCGATTAACAGTGGCATAATGTTGTTGCCACCATAGTTGGAATAAGATGTTTGCGTAATGTTAAATTTGAATTGTTTTTTAATTATATTATTTTAAGAATAAACCAACAATAACTGCTGCTCCAACAAAAATTGCAAGGGCGATAAGGAATATTTTTAGACAGCCGGAACCACAACCGTCATCGAATAAATCAAGTAACATAGTTTTTCTAATTAGATTTCATCATATGATTCTGCAATTTGCCGTAGTTCTTGTACGATATTCTGCGCTTCCGCTGTAACAGACTCTATTTGTTGTTGCAATTTGTTTCGTTGTGCATCATATCTCTTATTGACATTTTCTATGGCATTATCTCGATCCTTTACCAACTGTTTGGCATGAACGCGACAACAGATGATGTTAATAATTTCAATCACGAAGAATATCACGACAGCAATTCCAATGATACCAAGTGTCCAATACATTTGAGTAGCGAACCAGCCATCGACATTAGTTCCTGCAATGGCTTTAACTATCCAACGGAATAGACCTACAATAAGGCTAAGAACCATTGTGCCCAATGCTCCCCAACCGATGTGTCCTAATATCTCCCAGCGCACTCCCATATTTGAGTTCAAACTAATGACATTATCAACATTTTCGATGTCCATTTGCCTATATGATTCTATTACATTGAGTTGGTCTTGCCAATCTCCAAGTTCATTTTGCTCTAATGCTTGTTCGCTAACATAATTGTAGATGGCAGGGATGTAGCGTTCTATCATACCGTTGATAAGCATAGATTCGCCAATCAATGGTTGATATTTTCCAAGTTTCTTGCAAATATTATAAAGAGTAACATAAAATTCCTCTCTTTTTTCTGCAATGATTTTATCTTTATTCCACCACTTCCAGATGCGGTTAAATAAATCAAATGCACTCTTATTATCGTTTGTATCAAAAAGATTATGTACTACTACGGCAGCAACTTCTACTTTCTTTTTACCATTTACTGCCATGAGCGCAACATCTTTTACACTATTTGAGAGCATCTCGCCTGCTTGTAAAAAGATTTGTCGTGCTTCATCTTTGCTCTCATTGATAGCATACTGCATACGCGCATCAAAAAAGAATACGTAGTTTTGAATCATTATTGAAAATGATTCTCGTAAGTGTTCTTTTTCATCTTCGTTAGATGCTTTCTTTAGTGACTTTTTCAAACTCAATATCAAAGTATCCAGTGTAGTATCAACCAAAGTAGGTGATTGAACGAACTGAATGACTTGCATTTGTGCTTTTACAGCCTCTTGAACAGAAACACTTGCGCCATCCTCCAATGATGCTAACCAAGCACCCATTTGCTCTAATGAATTGATTTCTTTGGGTGTTTCTGTCATTACAACAGGAGTGTTTGGCTTTTCTTCGGTATCTTCTTGAAGTGTCAAGTTGCCCTCATCAACTTCACCACTTTCATCATTACCGATTACCTCGCTTACTACATCTTTGGCAAGGTCTTTAAGTGAAGATAAAAAGCTCATAATTTGTATAATTTGATTTGTTGTTTTATGCCACTATTATCCCAAGAAAATTGGGCTTTGTTTTTTTTGAATATGTGTAATTATATTGTTAGTTCTTGCCGTCCTTTGCGACAATTGATTATATTATGGTGTTTTATTAGTCCTATGAATTGCATAGGAAATTCTGTTGGGGGACTTAAGGACATAAACAAAGCGTGAACTTTCGTTCGCTTCATTTGATTCTTTGAGGTTCTGGACTACCTATATACTTTCAAATTTACGCACAGAAAACTCACGCTGTTAACGCGAGCGTGCATAAACCTGTGCTTGAAAGTATACAATTCTTGAAAGTGTCCAGTTTTCAAAGAATCAAGTTGGGCTTATTACGCTTTTTAGTATGTCATTGCACCGCTGATCGGTGCGAGGTTTATATCATAGGCTATTATAATTTTGTGATATTTTGCTGCAAAAGTACTACAAATATTTATATTACGCAAATGTTGTTTGTTTTTTTTGTTTATTATAGTTTGAAATAGTTGCCTTGAATGAGGCAGATTAACAAACAGCGAGAGAGACTGCTCGATCTTGAATCTTACAGTCTCTCTCTTGGAGTTACGCCTGCGCGTTGTCCTTTTTCCGTTTTTTTGAAAGATATTCCTCTGCGGGAAATTCTTTTATGAGTATTCTCTCAATGGGGTTACTTTTGGTAGCCTCAGTTATTTCACTTCCTCGAAGTCCACATCTTCGGCACCGCCGTCGTTATTGCTCGAGTTGTTGTTAGCGCCGCCGTTATTCTGCGCGCCGCTGAAGTCTGCGCCTTGTGCACCTGCTCCCGCATTCGCATTTTGTGCGTTGTACATTTCTGCACTTGCGGCTTGGAATGCAGTCATCAGTGCATTGTTGGCAGTCTCGCAAGCGTCGGCATCTTTCTTCTCGTAAGCCTCTTTCAGGTTCTTGAGAGCCTCTTCTATCGGAGCCTTCTTGTCGGCAGGCAGTTTGTCGCCCAACTCGGCAAGTTGTTTCTCGGTCTGGAAGATAGTAGCGTCTGCGCGATTCAGTTTTTCTATACGCTCTTTCTCGCGTTTGTCTGCTTCGGCGTTAGCCTCTGCTTCTGCCTTCATACGCTTGATCTCTTCGTCCGATAGACCGCTCGAAGCCTCGATACGAATCTTCTGCTCTTTGCCCGTTGCCTTGTCTTTGGCAGTAACGTTCAAGATACCGTTGGCGTCTATATCGAAAGTAACCTCAATCTGCGGCTCGCCACGACGTGCAGGCATAATGCCGTCCAGGTGGAAAATACCGATTTGCTTGTTCTGAGCAGCCATAGGACGCTCACCTTGCAGTACCTTTATCTCCACGCTCGGCTGATTGTCAACAGCAGTGGTAAAGGTCTCGGTCTTCTTTGTCGGGATAGTTGTGTTGGCTTCAATCATCTTGGTCATCACACCGCCCATAGTCTCTATACCGAGGCTCAGCGGAGTTACATCCAGCAACAGCACATCCTTCACTTCACCCGTCAGCACACCGCCTTGGATGGCTGCACCTACGGCTACTACCTCATCGGGGTTTACACCCTTGCTGGGCACTTTGCCGAAGAATTTTTGTACTGCGTCTTGGATTGCAGGGATACGCGTACTACCACCTACAAGGATAACCTCGTCAATATCTTTGGTCGTCAAACCGGCTTTCTCCAGAGCGGTACGGCAAGGAGCGATAGTACGTTGGATCAAGTCGTCAATCAACTGCTCAAACTTAGCACGTGTCAAAGTCTTTACCAAGTGTGCAGGCACACCGTTTACAGGCATGATATACGGCAGGTTGATTTCGGTGCTTGTCGTGTTCGACAACTCGATCTTGGCTTTCTCGGCAGCCTCTTTCAGACGTTGCATAGCCATCGGGTCTTTGCTCAAATCGGCACCGCCGTTCTCGTTCTTGAACTCCTCAACGAGCCAGTCGATAATACGGTGGTCGAAGTCATCACCACCCAGGTGGGTATCACCATCGGTCGCTTTTACTTCGAAGACGCCATCGCCCAACTCCAATACGGATACATCGTGTGTACCGCCACCGCAGTCGAAGACTACAATCTTCATATCTTTGTTCGATTTGTCAAGACCGTAAGCCAATGCGGCTGCCGTAGGTTCGTTTACAATACGGCGTACATTCAAGCCCGCAATCTCACCTGCCTCTTTCGTAGCCTGACGTTGGCTGTCGTTGAAGTATGCAGGTACGGTGATAACGGCTTCCGTAACCTCTTGTCCCAAATAATCCTCGGCGGTCTTTTTCATCTTTTGCAGAATGATAGCCGAAATCTCTTGCGGAGTATAGAGACGTCCGTCGATATCCACACGCGGAGTGTTGTTGTCGCCTTTCACTACTTTATAAGGTACACGCGCAATCTCATTCGAGAGACGGTCGTATGTCTCACCCATAAAACGCTTGATACTATATACGGTTCGTGTCGGATTGGTAATGGCTTGACGCTTTGCAGGGTCTCCCACTTTGCGCTCTCCACCATCTACAAAACCTACAACCGAAGGAGTCGTACGCTTACCTTCCGAGTTAGCAATTACGATAGGTTCGTTGCCCTCCATCACAGCAACGCAGGAGTTAGTTGTTCCTAAGTCAATTCCAATAATCTTAGACATAATCAAGTATGATTTTAAGTGTTAATATTCAAAGTTTATCTCGCCGCGACTTTGTCCATGCTCTTTGTCTCATGTCCGTTGAACGCGACACCC
>JBNMHB010000055.1:0-15301 GCA_050872525.1 Bacteroidales bacterium
GTCCTGGACAATTGGACAGCAAGTATGCTTACCAGTCGCTCACCGGTGGTGCAGGAGCAGGCTTGTCCGCCACGTATGAACTCGAATACGGAGCCTTCCGCTTTGAGACAGGATTGGATTTCACATGGTTGAATTCCCGTTTGGACTATGGTTTTGCCTTGACACGCGGCAATAATTATTACCCATCGGAGGGAGCGACACCTATTCACCAGACCTATACCTATACAACCGACGACCTCCGCGAGGTGCGCAATGTGGGGTATATTGGTTTGCCGGTGATGTTCGGAGCGCAGTTCGACCGCTATTTCTTTATGGTTGGAGCCAAAGTGGGATACGGTTTGTTTGGCAACTACTCGCAACGCGGCAGTTACGACATCACCGTTCTTGATGATGAGATATTAGAGCCCTACGGAATGGGTATTGTGAATGTACCGCAAACCGCTGCCGACAACCGCAAACTCAATATGCGCCAACCGTCTGTAAGTATCTGTGCCGAGTTTGGCATTGACCTTGATGAGTGGATGCAGGCACAACCTGACAAGAAAAACAAGAAACGTGTCAAAGCGGGCGAGAGATTGCCTTTCGGACGCGAACATATTCATTACAAAGTAAGCGCATTTGCCGAATACGGTGTATTGAATACCAATAACCCGACAGGGGCAATGCCGCTGATTTTCAACGAGAATGACTATCGTCCGCAAGCGACCAACTCGATGCTGGCACTCTCCGGTACCAAACTTAATAATTTGTTTGTCGGTTTGAAGTTTGCGGTACAGTTTGAAGTACCCGGTAAGACTGCCCGTCCGGTACCGCCTCCTGCTTCCTATACCACCATTCGCGTAGTGGACGCTGCTACCGGCGAAACACTCAATGGGGTTGCAGTAGAGATTATCAACACCAAGAACAACCGTCCTGCCATGAAACAAAAGGTTTTGGCAGAGGGAACAGCGTGCCAACGCACCAACGTAGGCAACTATGTGGCCATCGCCCAAGCAGAACACTATTATCCTGAGGATGTGGCATATAGCATTATCGAACCGGGTACTACCACCGCCATGGAGATACGTCTGCGCCGAATGCCGCTTTTCCGAGTGAGCGTATCCGATGCCGAGAGCGGCGTTGCCATCCCCGCACAAGTAGAGATATGTCCACGCAAAACACGGCAAGCCGCTTATACACTCGCTACCGACTCCGCAAACGGCGCAAGCAGCGCTTATCTGGCAGATACCGCAACATATACCTTGCGTATTGCGCAAGTGGGATACGAAGAGTATGAGGCACCCATTGCACATATCGGTGATAGTATGCACGTGGTTCTGAAACCTATCAAGAAAGGCGAAGTATTTGTAATGCGCAACCTGCATTTTGCAACCAACAAGACCCGTATTCTCTCCTCATCGGAAGAGGCGTTGGAGGCACTATTTGGTTATCTGGAGCGCAATCCCGAAATTCGCATTAAGATTATGGGACACACCGATAATGTAGGTAAAGATGCGGCTAACCAACGCTTGTCGGAAGGTCGTGCTCAGGCAGTTCGCGAAGACCTTATCAAACGCGGTATCGACGCTTCGCGTATTGAGGCGGAGGGCTATGGCGAGACTCGTCCTATTGACACCAACGACACCGAAGAGGGGCGTCAGAACAACCGTCGCGTAGAGGTAGAGGTATTGTAACACGGCAGACGACAGAATCTGGTATACAAAATAAACAAACATTAATATACCGAGTTTTGCCTGTCTCCAAGAGGATACCGAGTTCTTACCCTGTTCTTACCTATTGATTGGTATGGTAATATCGGTCTGTTTATTACACTAAATTAACAAAATACAGATAATACACATACAAAATAAAGTTGCTTATGAAACGCAGTTGGATGATTATAGCCCTTGTGGCAATATTGAGCAGCAGCGCAACCTCTCTCTTTGCGCAAGCCTCCACGGAGGGTAAAGAGTTCTGGGTGGCATTGACGATAGGACGCGGTCCAGAAGATAAAGGAGATGGATTTGAAGCCTTTATCTGCGTATCTTCCAAAACGCGAAAAGGTACTGTAACTGTAACCAATCCGCAAACCAATTGGGTGCAGACATACCAGATACCTAATACTACGGGGTGGCTCAAGATTGCGAATATTCCTCAAAGTGCTATCTATCCATACGCCCAAAACGAAACAGGACAACAAAAAGCCTCCGGAAAGACTTTCAAAACAGGTTTATTAGTAACTTGTGATGAAGAAGTGTCTGTATTTGCCGGTTTGCGATACACAAATGCATTTGACGCTAGCAACATACTGCCCATTACAGCACTGCAATCGGAATATATTGTACAGGATTATCCTCCCTTTGCAAACAAAACGCCCTCCACCTCGTTCAGCAATTTCTGTATTTTAGCCACAGAAAACAATACCCAAGTAGAAATCACGCCACACGCCAAGACGTATGACGGAAAGCCTGCCGATATACCTTTCACAATTACACTCAACGAAGGTGAGGTGTATTATGTAGTGAGCGAGCAAGCAACAGAGAATGGAAACAAAAGTAGTGATGACTCAAAGTATAAATGTCTTTCCGGTTCGTATGTAAAAGCCAAGAACGGCAAAAAGATTGCCGTATTCAATGGAGATATTTGTACACGAACTCCCAATGGTGTGTCTGCACGTGATATCCACTATGAACAGGCTATGCCGACCGACTATTGGGGAACAGAGTTTGTCATCACTCGTTCTTTGGAGAAAGATGCCAATCGCTTCAGAATTACGGCATTGGAAGACGGAACGCAAGTGGAAATTAACGGACATTATTTCACCACTATCAATGCGCGTGAGACCTGCGAAATAGAGTTGGCAGTAGCCGCCGATGTAACAGGTTTTGATTTAGATACAAAGAATCAGATTATTGCCGATGTTGCCTATATCAAAACATCTTGTCCATGTGCAATTTATAACTATGATACTGGAAATGGTTATGCCAGCAAAAGTGCATCCGAATTATATAAAAAAGGAAAGAATGTATATGGCGACCCATCTATGACGTGGGTAAGTCCTATTCAGCAGAAAATCAACGAGATAACATTTGGTGTGATGAATACGAATAAGACTACACGCCACTTTGTGAATATCGTAACGCTCACATCGGACATCGCGTCTGTGGAAGTGCAGGAGGTGAACTATGGTCAATATAGCAAAAATCTGATTACTCCAGCCAAATTCAAACCTGTACCAAGTAATCCGACCTACTCGTATGCGCGTATTAAACTAACTGAAAATCAAAGCACTACGTACCACATCAAGAATCGGACCGGTTTTATTGCTCATGTATATGGCAATGGAGATGATGAATCGTATGCCTATTCGGAGGGATCGTCGGCGGTGAAGCGCGGTGTGGCAGTAGATGGAGAGAACTATACCGAGGGGTATATCAGCGAGACAGTATATTGTATCGGCACGGAGATTTCTTTTGATGCACAGGTGGGAACAGATGTGATTGACAAAGTGGACTGGGACTTTGGCGATGGTGTTTCCGAATTGGGAGGTACTCCTCAGACAAAGCATACCTACGATTCACCGGGGTGGTATGATATCACTGCCAATATCTATGCCCACAAGGAGTGCCCCTATTCGCAATATCCTGCGGAAGAAGTGAAGTTCTCTTTCCGTGTCCGCCGTCCTGACACTATCAAGACGGTAGTGCGTGGTGATTGCTTGGCTTGGGACGATACTACCACGCCTACACAAGAGATCGACTCGGTGCAGCCCGACAACTGTGCCACCGATAACTTCGAGATTCGAACTATTGTCCACGGCAGGGACACCCGCGATGAATTGGATACCGTGATTACGGCACGCGATAGTGTCTATATCCAGGAGGAAAAGAAATGGTACTATTCTACTTCTTTTCCGCAGGGGAAAGGCATTGTGGAAGGTACGACAGAGCATGCCAATGCCGAAGGTTGTACTCATACGCACGTTTATAAATATGATTTGACGATACTTACTTGTTTGGAGATGGACGTGCCTAATAATCAGGAAAACCAACATATCTGCCCCGACTCGAAAGATGAAAAGTTCTCTATTCCGTTTCATTACGTTAAGGGGCAGATTAGTGAGGCATACTTGTTTATAGGAAATACCAAACTGAATTTGGAGCCTGTCATCAGTTCGACAGAGGCGTTCTTGCAGGTGGAAACAAGTAGTCTGTTGCCAGGCGACTATACCACTCGGATTGAGGTATATGACTCGGTGTGCAACCAAAAACTTACCTACGATTACAACCTGTTGGTTTACTATCCGAGCGATATTTTCAAACTCAAGTTTGGCAATGTCTTTGCGGTCTATACGCCTGCTTTTAATGGTGGTTATGAGTTTGTAGGTTATCAGTGGTACAAAGATGGCGACCCTATTCCGGGCGCAACGTCATCCGTCTATCACACTGCCGAGCCTTTCCCCGCAGGCTCATACTATGTGTTGCTCACGCGCAAAGATGGTCTCGTGTTGCCCTCATGCGAGCAGATTATCCCTGCCTCCAACAGCAATAACAGCAATGTGCAATCCGCTCCCGTGGCAGAAAAACTCATGCGCAACCAACGCCTCTACATCCGCCTCGATGCTACCCTCTACGACATCTATGGCTCCCGCGTGGAGTAACTTTTCCTTAGTAAAATTCACAAGCACCCAATTTTCTAAAAAACTATAAAAAAGGCTGTCTGACAAACCAAAAGTCAGACAGCCTTTTTGAGAATATTATGGGAAGTTTAGGTTTTGCAGGGCTTATTGGGCGGCACCGAGAATGTTGAAAATCTGTCCGTCGCGAAGGATATAGACCTGTCCGTCAATTACCACTTTCTGCGCTTTCTGATGGGTTGTGGGGGTGCTGAGTGCCGTTTGATTAACATCGTGTACCAAGCGGACAGAACGACCAAAAGCACGGTCTCCGAAAGAAGCAGGGTTGGCGGTATATAAGCCAATGGCCAAACCTAATGCCCAAGTGTCATCTTCGGCATAGTCTTGTGTGGTGGACCAATACATACCGAGTGTGTTAAGCGGCACGATAGAATTGCCTTCCAAACGGTATTTGGCGCAAGGGAAGAAAACCACGCCTGCTTTCTCTAATTGTGCAAATTGTTCCTTGGTATAGACGTTGCCGGCGTAGTCTGTCTCCTTAAATTCAGTTAGAACCGTGTCTGCCTCAGCCTTCCATACATATTTAATGTTGATGCCGTCAGGTGCAGTAAAGTTTGTCGGGAAGAGCATAAAACCGAGTTTGCTGTCCACGGTAGCCAACGTCCAACGGTTGTGGATAAAGAGGTAGGTGTTCTCTTCGACAGAGAGGGTGCGCCAAAGTTGGGGTTTGTTGCCCGCGTTGGAGATGGCGTTATATACTCCCCAATCGGCGAAAGCATATTTGCCTGTGAGGTTGTTCCCGCCTTCGCCACCTGCATAATAGTTGGTGTTGTTGAGGTCGGTACTCCAAGGTTGGTAGGACTTAATGCCACCGCTCCAACCGCTTGTACCCCAACCGAACAGGTCAATATAGCCGTTGTAGGTTTCCGATATGTTGGCGTTGTCATCGCCAATGAAATCGTATTGGTTTTCGGCGATACGCCATGTGCCTTTTTGTGTGGTGCCGTCGGCGCAAACGTGTGTGCCTTCGGCGGCGTTGAATTGCAAATTGCCTTTGGCAAAGACTATATATTTGTCATTGCCGACGTTAAATTGTGCGGGTAACGCACCTTCGATTGTGTTTTGTGCAACGGCACCGATAGTCATTGCCAATGCTGCTGCAAAGAGGGTCAATTTCTTCATTTTTATTACATTTATTTAGTTCGGAAACGATACTACAAATATAGTGCCAAAATTGGAAATGCAGACAAAAAGATAAGCGGACAATCATGACCCCAACGGCATTATCCTACGTGTATCTTACGTGTATCCTACGTGTATGTCGGGTAGATGACTGCTTGTTGTGTCGGCGAATTTTGTGGATTTTGCGAGTTGGGCGGGGAATAGGCGGGGAACGGGTGGGGGAGGGCGTAAAACGAGAAAAAGTGCGTAAAAAAGATAGAAATTGTTGTGTAGTATGGAAAAATGTAGTACCTTTGCAGGGTAATTTGAAAAAACCTTATTTAATTAAAATACTATGTACACCGAATTTCAAAAACATCTGCAGCAGACACTGCAAGAGATTCGCGAAGCGGGTCTCTACAAGACTGAACGTGTAATCGTTACCCCCCAATCGTCCGGTATTGAGGTAGATAACGATGGTAAACGCGTGGAGGTAATTAACTTCTGCGCCAACAACTATCTCGGTTTGGCAAACAATCCGGAATTGATAGAGGCTGCCAAAACGCGTATGGATAGTCGCGGATACGGAATGGCGTCGGTACGTTTTATTTGCGGAACACAAGATACTCACAAACAATTGGAGAAAGCCATTTCGGATTTCTTCGGAACGGAAGACACTATACTCTACGCTGCATGTTTCGACGCCAACGGCGGTTTGTTTGAGCCCCTGCTGACGGCTGACGATGCAATCATCTCCGATGCGCTGAACCACGCTTCTATCATCGATGGCGTGCGTCTCTGCAAGGCAGTGCGTTATCGCTATGCCAACGGCGATATGGCAGACTTGGAAGAACAACTGAAGAAAGCACAGGCACAGCGTTTCCGTATTATCGCCACCGACGGTGTGTTCTCTATGGACGGTAATGTATGCCCGCTGGATAAGATTTACGAATTGGCACAGAAATACGACGCTATGGTGATGGTGGATGAGAGCCACTCGGCAGGCGTGGTAGGCAAGACAGGACACGGCGTAACCGAACAATATGGTCTGCGCGGAAAGATTGAGATTCTGACCGGTACGCTGGGCAAAGCCTTTGGCGGTTCGGTAGGCGGATTCACGACGGGTAAGAAAGAGATTATCGACCTCTTGCGCCAACGTAGCCGCCCGTATCTGTTCTCCAACTCGATACCTCCTATGATTGCGGCAGCAGGTTTGAAGACCTTTGAGATTCTGACCCGCAGCAATGAGTTGCAAGACCGTCTGCATGCTAATACCGACTATTTCGTAAGTAAGATGAAAGCCGCTGGATTTGATATAAAACCCACACAATCAGCCATTTGCGCAGTGATGTTGTATGACGCACGATTGAGTCAGGAGTTTGCGGCTGCATTGCAGAACGAGGGGATCTACGTTACAGGATTCTATTATCCGGTAGTGCCGCAAGGTCAAGCGCGTATCCGCGTGCAATTGTCGGCAGCACACACACAAGAGCAACTCGACAAGGGTGTAGAAGCATTTGTGAAAGTAGGTAAACAATTAGGTGTTCTCAAGTAAAAAATCGGTATTATGAAAGCATTACGTAAATCTCGTCCTGAATATGGAATTTGGATGGAAGAAGTACCCATGCCTGAAGTAGGTGTGAATGATGTACTTATCAAAGTGAAAAAGGCGGCTATCTGCGGCACCGATTTGCACATGTACAAGTGGGACGAATGGTCGCAGAAACACTGCGTACCGCCCTACACTATGGGACATGAGTTCGTGGGTGAGGTTGTGGAGATTGGTCCGGGCGTACGCAACACCAAAGTGGGTGAGCGCGTTACAGCCGAGGGGCATATCGTCTGCGGACACTGCCGCAACTGCCGTCGTGGTATGGGACATGTGTGCGAAAACACCTTGTCGGTGGGTATCTTCGGCAAAGATGGCGCGTTTGCAGAATATGTGACTATTCCGGAATCGAATGTGGTTCATCTCAACGCTGCTATCCCCGATGATTTTGCGGCAATCATGGACCCGTTTGGTAACGCTACCCACACCGCATTGGCATTCCCCTTGCTTGGTGAGGATGTGCTGATTACGGGCGCAGGACTGATTGGTACTATGGCTGCCGGAATCTGCCGCTATGCCGGTGCAAAGCATGTGGTGGTTACCGACATCAACCCGCTCCGATTGGATATCGCCAAGAAGATGGGTGCCACTATGACGGTGGACGGCTCAAAAGGCGAGACGGTGGCAGACGCTATGCAACAACTCGGAATCCGCGGTTTCGATGTGGGATTGGAGATGTCGGGCGCACCGGCTGCTTTCAACGATATGATTCAGCATATGTACAAAGGTTCGAACATCGCACAACTCGGTATCTTGCCTTCGAATACGCAGGTGAACTGGTCTGACGTGATATTCAACGCGCTGACTATCAAGGGTATCACCGGACGTCGTATGTGGGAGACGTGGTACCAGATGGAGCAGATGTTGCTCGGCGGTCTCGACCTGAGTCCTGTTATCACACACCGTTTCAAGTTCGATGACTTCCAGAAAGGCTTCGACGTGATGGTGAGCGGACAATGCGGAAAAGTGCTGCTTGAGTGGTAATTGCTATACGCAGGCAAACGATATTATTATATAAGGTGTAAACATTAAATATATTATTGATGAAAAAACGACTCTTTTTGACGCTGTGCTTGACGATGGGTCTTGTAGCAGCCTTCGCTCAGTCTCGCGAGGGACTCAGCGAGTATAAATTGGACAATGGTCTCACTGTCCTCCTGTGGGAAGACCACGACCAACCGGACGTAACCGGTTATGTGGTTGTTCGTGCAGGTGCGGTAGATGAACCAAGTGAATACACAGGATTGGCTCACTATTTGGAGCACATGCTCTTTAAGGGTACACAACGTATCGGTGCCCTCGATTGGGAGAAAGAGAAACCGATGTACGATTCTATCATCGCGCTCTACGACCAATACAGCGAGACCACTGATGAGAAACTGCGTGCTCAACTCGCCACCAAAATCAACGAGGTGTCTATGCGTGAGGCAAAGATTTCTTCTACCGAGGATTTCTTCAATATGATGGACCTGATTGGTGCTGAGGGCGTGAATGCCTACACCAGTTATGATGTTACATGCTATCACAACTCGTTCCCCGCAGTGGAGATGTATCGCTGGCTGACTATCTTCTCCGACCGTCTTATCAACCCGGTTTTCCGTACTTTCCAAGCCGAGTTGGAGAACGTGTTTGAGGAATATAATATGTACGCCAACGAGCCGTCGTCGCAAGTTTCAAACAAGTTGTTTGAGGAAATCTATGCCGGTTCGCCGTATGAGCGCAACGTTATCGGTAAACCTGAGCACCTCAAGAACCCGCGTCTGAGCCAACTGATTGAGTTCTTCAATACATGGTATGTGCCTAATAATATGGCACTTATCCTCGTGGGCGACTTCGATACCGAGACTGCCAAACCAATGATAGAAGCAACTTTCTCGCGCCTCCAACCCAAGCAACTGCCGGTTCGTCCTACCTATCAAGACCCTGTTATGACAGGCTCCAAACACTATAAGATGGGCTATAACCCGCAGATTGCGTGGGTGTTCCAAGGTATTAAAGAGGGCGACCCCGATGAGGATGTGCTGAACTTTGTAGTGGCTTTGCTGACCAACGGTCAGACCGGTTTGCTCGACAAACTGAATATCAACGGTGATGTGCAGGGGGTAGGTGCTTTCAACGATTCGCGCCGAAACACCGGTCGTATCATCATTCAGGCTGTGCCATACTACGACGCCAACCAACAGATGTTTGAGTCTGACAAGGCTACCCAAAACATCGTGTTCAACGAGGTAAACAAACTTACCCGCGGCGATATTTCGGACGAACTGATTGCTTCGGTAAAACGTATGTACGACCAATCGTTCAAGTTGTCTGCCGAGCGTTCTTCGTCTAAGATGAGCCAATTGGTAGATTGCTTCACCTATGGCAAACCTATCGACGACATCTTTACGGCAAACGCTAAGATTCAGGCACTTAGCAAAGATGAGATTGTCCGCGTGGCAAAGAAATACTTCGACGCAAGTTTCATGACCCTCTCTTTCGACGAGGGTACAGTGAAAGCCAAGACGCTGCCGAAACCGCAGATTAAGCCTCTCGACCCCGTCAAAGACGCACATTCTGCGTATGTCGACGAGTTTGAGAAGCTCCCGAAGGGCGAACTCAAACAGACCTTCAACAACTTTGCTGATGTTACAGTTTCGTCGCTCGGCGAGAACGTGAAGTTGCACTATACACCCAACACCAAGAACGACATCTTCACGCTGACACTCCGTTACGGTGTCGGTCAGCACGAACTGCCGCTGTTGCCATGGGCTACCGAACTGATGAACAATGCCGGTATCTTGTCAAAACCGAATGTAGAGGGTAAGGACTTCAAGGTACAACTCTCCGAGTTGGGCGCAGACGTATCGTATGGTTGTTCAGATAGTTACTTCACTATCTCTATCAGCGGTGAGGACAAGAACCTCGGCGAAGTGATGAACCTTATCAACCGTCAGATTCTGATGCCGTTCTTGGATACCAAGCAGTTGGATAACCTCAAGGGTGCTGAGTTCTATTCTCGCTACACGCGTCAGAAACGTACTGCCGTTCAGAAGGCTGCGTTGCTCCAGTATGCGTTGTATGGCGACAAGTCCGATTTCCTTGACGAGGTTCCGTTCTCCGACGTGTGGTCTCTCGATGGCGGTAAGGTACAATCGTTGATTGCTGCGGCGCGCAGTTACGCACTGGATGTGTTCTATTGTGGTACACTCACACAGGAGCAACTCGTTGCTAATCTGCCACTTACAGAGGGTATGCAACCGTCTAAATCGCCGGTTATCAAAGAGCGTATGTCGTACGAAAAACCGACTATTCTCTTCTTGCCGAATAGCAACGTACAACAGGCTGACTTGTATTTCTACATCAATGGCAAACCGTATGATATTGCCAACGATGTGATTACCGATGCTTTCAACCAATACTTCTCCGGTGGCTTTACCGGTTTGGTAATGAACGAGATACGTGTTAAACGCTCGATGGCATACTCGGCGTATGGTCATGTATCGACGCCTGTCCTGCCTAACAAAGACACCTATTTCATGGGCTATGTAGGTACCCAATCCGACAAGGTGGTGGACGCTGTGAATGTCTATATGGACTTGCTCAACGATATGCCTGCCGACTCGACCAAGATTGAGGCTATCCGTGCTGCACTCAAGCAAGCACAACAGACGGCTAAACCGTCGATGCGTGGCAAGGCGTCTGCTTTTGAGTATTGGACTCGTCTCGGCTACACCGACGACCCCGCGCGTGTGAATGCGGCTAAGGTGGATAACCTCACATACAACGACATCGAGGCATTCTACAAAGAGAACATTCAGGGCAAACCGGTAACTATCGTCCTGATGGGAGACCCGAAGAAGATTGATATTAAGGCACTGCAAACCAAGTTGGGTTGCAAGGTAACCAAAATCTCTCCCTCGAAACTCTTCACGTCGCTTACCGACTTGGATGTATTCTAATGTAAATCAACGTCTTACATAATAAGAGGGCATAGGCTATGGAGATGCCTGTGCCCTCTTTTTTTATATTTGTTCTTTCTATAATGCACAAAGCAGGTTTCGTAAATATCGTAGGTAACCCCAATGTGGGCAAATCGACGCTGATGAATGCCCTTGTGGGCGAGCGTCTGTCTATCATCACCTCCAAGGCGCAGACCACGCGCCACCGTATCATGGGTATCGTCAATGGCGAGGACTTCCAGATGGTCTATTCCGACACCCCGGGCGTCTTGCACCCCAACTACAAACTGCAAGAGCAGATGTTGGAGTTCTCGCGCTCCGCGTTGGTGGACGCCGATGTGTTGCTCTATGTAACGGATGTGCAGGACAATGTGGAGAAAAATATCGAGTTCCTCGACAAGGTGAAGAAGATAGCAGCCAACAGTGCAAGCGGTCTAACCTCCAACAGCCCGAAGGGTGGTCTGTCAGTGCAGCGGTCTGTTCCCCGTGTTTTCCTGATAATCAACAAGATAGACCTTACTACGCAGGAGACGTTGGAGCGTCTGGTGGATTTCTGGCACAGCCAACTCCCAGAGGCGACTATCTTCCCTATCTCCGCCCAAGAGCGTTTCGGCGTGGCGCAACTCTTCGACGCTATTCGCGATGCACTGCCCGAGTGCCCACCGTTCTTCCCCAAAGACCAACTCACCGACAAACCGGCGCGTTTCTTTGTGGACGAGATTATCCGCGAGAAGATTCTGCTCTCCTACGACAAGGAGATTCCCTATTCGGTGGAGGTGGAGGTGGAATCGTTCAAGGACGAGGAACCCTCGCCGCAACACCCAAAGGGGCTGATTCGTATCAGTGCTGTCATCTATGTGGAGCGCGATAGCCAAAAGGGTATCATCATCGGCAAGGCGGGGTCTGCCCTCAAGCGGGTGGGCTCTATGGCACGCACCGAGATAGAGGATTTTTTCCAAAAACCGGTCTTTCTACAGTTGTTCGTCAAGGTGGATAAGGACTGGCGAAGCAATCAGTCGCGACTCAAGCACTACGGGTACGACCTTAATTGAATTGCGAATTGAACCTCCCTGACTTTTCCATGATGTTGCCCTGACCTTGTCGAAGACAGAGTGGGTGATTAGTGGGTGATTGGTAGGTGATTCAGCAGTGGATAAGCAGTGGATAAGCAGTGGATAAGCAGTGGTTAGACTACCCTTACAAGATATATGAAAAAGGTATTTATATTTCTTTTTGCGGTGATGATGTCGGTATCGATGTCCGCCGAAGTACTATTTACTGAGGATTTCACCGCCGGCATAGGCACATCTGTGGAGAGCAATAATGGTTGGTTCACGCCCTACGACGGTGCGTCCGGAGTGAGTATCACCAATGGGCTGGAGTTCCCCGACTATGTGATGTCGGGGGTGGGCAATGCAGTGTTGCTCGATGGCAATTGTGGGCAGTATCAGCCCCACCATACCTTTGCGGAGGTGTCGTAAGGTTCTGTGTATGTGGCGTTTATGTTACAACCGTCTGTCGTGGCTAAAGCCGGTTGGTTCTTCTGCCTGCGCGATGCGTATAGCCAAAGCACCTTCAATTATGTGGCGCGTATTCATCTTTCTGCGGACGGTTTGTTGGGCTTGCGTTTCTACAAGACCGCCGAAGCCGTCTTCGACGAGACCATGCCCCTCGACGGACAAAACACCTATCTGGTGGTCCTCAAATACACCATCATAGAGGGCGACCACAACGACCAAATATCGCTCTACGCCTTTGATACTATGCCTGCTGCCGAACCTGCCACGCCGCTTGTCGGTCCGCTCACCGATGCCCAAGCCCCGGACATCTGTCCGCAAAACATCGTCTTGCGCGCATTCGATGCCGACTCATGGTTGGTACTCGATGGTATCCGCGTTGCCACCACGTGGCAGGAAGCCGTTGCTTTGCAGCCTACTGCCTTGCCAAATAATACTATGCAATCTGCTGACAATCAGTCCTATACCATACTTGGTCTTCCCGTTCCCGCTCACTATCAAGGTATCGTCATCCAAAACGGCCATAAATATCTGAGATAGTGATATGGCGCAGGATACGTATTCTTTGATTTGAAGGAAAACGTGAGAAGACGCGGTGGGTATCGTGATTGTGGTCTGTCTGTCCGTCCCGTTTGCAAGTAATATCCCCTCAAAACGGACATTGCGACAGCAAATATCGTCCGACAAAATACAATAAAGACACATCATAAAAACAAACAGATAGTGCGCCGAAACTCAATCGGCGCACTATCTGTTTAACGTTCTCTGTTCTCTACAAAGAAAAAATACAATGGTCCAATTATATGGTCAATTACATGCTCAATACAAAAATTAACGTCCAATTACACGCCAATTAACGTTACCCTTTACCGCACTTCCACGCCGGTTGGGGTGAAGATTTTGCCGTCGCGGAGGATAAGCACTTGTCCGTTGCGGAGGATTTTGCGGGGGGCGGGTGTGTCGGCGGAGACGTTCTCCACGGCAGTGGTGGAACGGAACTCGGCTTCGAGAGTCAGGTCCTTGGTGGCAGTGAAGATGTAAGGGTTGTAGGTCTTGCCGTCGCTCCATTTCACGAACTCATACCCGCTGTTGGCACTTGCCTCGAGACGCACTTGTGTGCCATAGGTGTAGTTGCCACCACCAGACACGCAGCCTTTTTGGGTGTCGTATATCACTGTAATGGTACACAGATTAGACTTGAACTCTGCCGTATAGGTGGTATCGCCCGTTACTATGATGGTGCGGGGATTGTCGGTGTTGCCGTCGCTCCAGCGTGCAAAACAGAAATTCTCTTTGGCAATGGCTTCAATGATGGCGGTGTTGTCTTCACAGGTAGCCTGTTTTTTCATCACGACGGTACCTTGGTCGTCTTGGCTCTTCAGGTTTACCATTGCGGCCATTGTCTCGTTATAATTGCCAAACGCGTACCACCACTCTGCCATAGCATAGGTATTCTGTTTGTTGCAGGGGACATACACAACGATATCGGTAGGCACATTTTTATAGGTGTCTGAATATATGGTGGGCGGTGTTTCCGCACAAATGGTCATGGAGGTCAGCCCTGTGCAATCCTTGAAAGCACCATTTTCTATACTTGTTACTTTACTTGGAATAGTGATAGAGGCAAGACTCGTGCAACCGGCGAAAGCATCCTGTCCAATACTTGTTACGCTATTGGGTATGCTGACAGATGTAAGCCCTTTGCAATCAAGGAAAGTCTTCGTTTCAATACTCGTTACACCATCCGGGATGGCGATAGAGGTAAGCTGCCAGCAACCGGCGAAAGCACCACTTCCAATACTCGTTACACGATTGGGGATGGTAATAGAGGTCAGCCCCTTACAATACCAGAACGCAAACTCTCCAATACTTGTTATGCTACTTGGGATGGTGATAGAGGCAAGATGCGAACATTCGTTGAAAGCATACGGACAGATAATTTTGTAATTGACGAAAAAGGGAGGTGGAACGTGAATTATCGTGTAATTAGTCGTTAATTTTTTGCTTGGAACATATAATTAGCCATGTAATTGAACCGTTAAGTTTTGCTTATTACTTTTCTATCCCTTGCTTATCCCTTGCTTATCCCTTGCTGAATCACCCGATAATCACCCGACAGACCCGCGATAGGCACCCGATAAACATTCTGTATGGATTCGATGAGGAATATACACAGGATATGTGTAAAATACACATAGGATAATGCCGATTCAGGCATGGGACTGGCGGTGTCCTATGCCTATGCTTGATTGGCTATGGGGGTGTTTAGATGCGTTCGAGAGTGGAGAGGCGAATCCAACCTTGGTTGTTGCCCACGCGGATATTGCACCAATCGCCGAGAGACTCACGGATATCCACTTTGGTGCCCTCGTGCAGGGTGAAAAGGTCGGTTCCTGAACGGTCGGGCGACGACTTGGCATTGACAACGCCCTGCGTGATAATCGCCTCCTCGCGGAGA
>JBNMHB010000056.1:0-15160 GCA_050872525.1 Bacteroidales bacterium
ACCTTGAGAATAAAGTATTTCAATGCGCCCAAGCCCACGATACGTGCAATCTCGTTTGCCTCGTCTGCTGTGATGTCGGGCAGGGTATTGACTTTGTCTTTGGAAATCTCGCGGGCATCGTCAATCATCTGCGCCATCAGGTCGTCGGCATCCACCACCGTACCCTCGCGGCTCTTCATCTTGCCGTTGGGCAGTTCGACCATACCGTAACTAAAGTGCACCAACTCTTTGCCGAAGGGGAACCCGAGGCGGTCGAGGAGAATGGACAGCACCTTGAAGTGGTACTCCTGCTCGTTGCCCACCACATAGACCATCTTGTCGATGGGGTAGTCCTGGAAACGCAGTTTGGCGGTACCGATGTCCTGCGTCATATAGACCGATGTGCCGTCGGAGCGGAGCAGCAGTTTCTCGTCCAAGCCGTTCTGCGTGAGGTCAGCCCATACGGAGCCGTCCTCGCGGCGGTAGAACAACCCCTCCTGCAGACCGCGCTCCACCTCTTTCTTGCCCTCGAGGTAGGTGTTCGATTCGTAGTAAATCTTGTCGAAACCGACGCCCATCTGCTTATAGGTCTCGTCGAAACCTGCATAGACCCAACTGTTCATCTTCTGCCAGAGCGCACGCACTTCGGGGTCGCCCTGCTCCCACTTGAGCAACATTGCCTGCGCCTCTTTGATAAGCGGAGCCTCTTTTTTGGCAGTCTCCTCGTCCATACCCTGCGCCATCAACTCTTTGATTTGCTTCTTGTATTCGACGTCAAAGCGCACATAGTAGTCGCCAATCAGGTGGTCGCCTTTCTTTCCACTCGATTCAGGTGTCTCGCCGTTGCCGAATTTCAGCCACGCCAACATCGACTTGCAGATATGGATACCACGGTCATTGACGATATTCGTCTTCACCACTTTCCAACCGTTAGCCTCTTGTATTTTCGCAATCGAATAGCCCAACAGGTTATTGCGCACATGCCCGAGGTGGAGCGGTTTATTGGTGTTCGGCGAACTGTATTCCACCATCATCAGGGGTTGCGAACCGTCCTCTTTGGTGCGTGTCTGTTGCCCGTAGTTCTCTGTGTCGGCAATCGTCTGCAGTTGTGCGAGCCAATAGGTCTGCGCAATGCTCAGGTTGAGGAACCCTTGCACGGCATTATATTTCTCCACCAACTCGCCTTTCAGTGCTTCACCTATCTCCGTTGCCACTTGCGCAGGTGCTTTGCGAGCCGCTTTCACAAACGGAAACACCACCAATGTGATGTCGCCCTCAAACTCAGGGCGGGTCTTCTGCAGTTGCACCTGTTGTTCGTTCACTTCAATGCCATAGAGGTTTTTCACCGCCTCTTGCACTTTCTCTGTCAGTATCTGTTCTAATGTCATAATAATGTTTTTTCTGTTTTTATGCCCGTGATGGACACATAGTCTATTTTTCGCGCGCGTGCGCAAGACTCTTTTTAGAGTTCCCCCCGCAACGCCACCACTACCGAGTCAAAGGTCGGTCGTAGTGTAGCAGGAATAGGTTCCACAGGCGGCGAAACCATCTTCAGCGGGTCTATCGGACTACCGCCTTTCCATACTCGGAAGTCGAGGTGCGGACCTGTTGAAGCCCCCGTACTGCCCACATAACCAATCACTTGCCCCTGATTGACACGTTTGCCCACGGCTATATCTTTTCCGTACTTGCTCAGGTGCAAATAGGCTGTGGTGTAGGTGGAGTTATGCCGTATCTTCACGCTGTTTCCCCCACCGCCTTTGTATCCTTTTTCTATCACCACGCCATCGCCTATCGCCACCACCGGTGTGCCTGCCGGTGCTGCATAATCCACGCCCGTATGGGGGCGGACCACCTTATATACAGGGTGTTTGCGTGCGTAGGTAAACTTGCTGGATATGCGTTTATAGTTGAGCGGAGCCTTCAGAAACGCCTTGCGCAGACTATTGCCCTCGGCGTCGAAATACCCCCTACAACGAGTGTCAGTTTCCTGATAATCAGCAATGTCGAACCAATATGCCTCTTGCCAACGCTTGCCATGGTAGAAATTCGCCGCATAGATTCGCCCAATGCCCCAACGCACCGAGTCAACATATTGCTCATCGTAAAACACGCGTATTGAATCGCCTTGTTGCAGACCAAAAAAGTCTATCGTCCACGCATATATCTCACTCAGTTCGAGTGCCAACTCCACAGGCAGGTCGTTGCCCGCCATCGCGTTCCACAGGCTCGATTCTATCACCACCTCCGCCTTGCGCGACACAATACGTATCGGCTTTTGAATATGCTCAACGTGCAGAGAATCAGTCAAGTGCAGCACTTTCGCCGTCCTTGCGTCGGGCAAATACACCCAGTATTGCAGCACCTCGTTTTGGGCAGAATCGGTGGCATATAGTGCCAGAAACTGCTTGCCCGCACGTATCTGTCGCACGTCCAATTCCTCGCGCGAAAGCAAACCTACCTGATTGATTTGCCCCCGCGTAGCCCCCAAGCGGTTGAGTATCCCGCCCAGCGTCTCGCCGTTGCTCACATAGCCCGTATCAACACGAAACGAGTCTATCGCCAATCCGTATTCATACCGTATGGGTACTATCTCCTCGTCGATGTACTCTTGTTCCCCCGCAGCGGGTTTGCCACACGCCGAAAGCAACAGGACACACAGACCTAACAGCCCCGTCCGAAGCAGATTATGCATTTTTCTTCGGATATTTGCGGAACCACGAACTAATCTTCAGACGTACCACACCGAGCAATGCCTCGGAGAAGATTCCGCCCGACATCTTGCTGGTGCCAAGCACACGATTTACGAAGACGATAGGTACTTCCGTAATCTTAAATCCACACTTATAAGCAGTGAACTTCATCTCTATTTGGAAGGCATATCCCTTGAATCGTATATTATCCAACTCAATGGTTTCCAACACATTACGCTTATAGCAGACAAAACCCGCAGTGGTGTCATTGATTGGCATTCCAAGCACAAAGCGCACATACTTGCTGGCGAAATAACTCATCAGAACGCGCCCCATAGGCCAATTCACCACATTCACCCCCGATACATACCGGCTGCCTATCGACACATCAGCACCGCCGTTGGCGCAGGCATCATATAGTTTCATCAGGTCTTGCGGATTATGACTAAAGTCGGCGTCCATCTCAAATATATACTCCGCCTTATGCTCAATCGCCCACTTAAAACCGGCGATGTATGCCGTGCCGAGTCCTAATTTGCCTTGTCGCTCCACGATAAACACACGCCCTTTGTACGGACCTGCCATCAGTCTTTTCACGATGTCGGCAGTGCCGTCAGGCGAACCGTCGTCTATCACTAACACGTTGAATTCTATCGGCAGACTCATCACAGCCGTGATGATTGCCTCGATATTTTCCTTCTCGTTGTAGGTCGGGATAATCACCAACCGGTCCATCTTTGTTTCTTCCATAGTGTTTATCATTTATTCATTTGGAATATCTTTCAGAATCGTATTTCCCAATCGGTAGATACGACTCGGAGTAGTTCTCTCTAACGCTTTCAGATACACATCTTCGCCCGGCACGATACCTGCCTCGCACAACTTATCGGCAACGGTATTGTATGCCACTTCGGGGTCGTTGTTCTCCAAACTGAGGTGGCAAAGCCATATATTGCGGAGCCCCTCATGATAATTCCGCGCAATCAGTTCGCCGCAAGTTACGTTGCTCTGATGCCCGCGGGGCGACAAGATTCGCTCTTTAAGATAGGTGGGATAGGGACCGTTCAGCAACATGTGTTCATCGTGATTAGCCTCTATCACCAAGTGATTGGCGGTGCGTATGTACGCCTCCATCTGCTCATTGGGTTCGCCGCAATCGGTAGCAATCATAAACCGCTGACCATTGTAGTCTATCACATAACCGACACACTCGGTCGAGTCATGGTTGATACCAAACGTGTTGATTTTCAAGTCAAAAAGCGTCCACTCTTGTTCTTTCTCAAAATAGCGGCGACTGGTTTTGAGTTTCTCTCTCACACCATAGTTGCGGTCTATTCCCTCGTGTATCAACGGGGTGGCATAGATAGGTAGATGTACCCGTTCCCCCAATGTGCCTACTGCACGTATATGGTCGGCGTGGTCATGTGTTACCAACACGCCCATGATATTCTCAAAATCCAACCCCATACTGCGCAAGTGTTTTTGTATCAATCGCGCAGAGATGCCGGCATCTATCAGAATGCCACGCTCTAATGTACCCAAGTAGTAACAGTTTCCACTACTGCCGCTTGCAAAACAACGAAATATAAAATCTTTTTCTGCCATATTATCAATTAGCCCGCAAAGTTACAAAAAAAAACGCATCCAAACAAATAAAAATCACACTCCCAACCCACTATCCCCATTTTCCCCACCTACCGTCTCCTTTTCCACCATCTACCGCCTCCTTTTCCACCATCTACCGCCTCCTTTTCCACCACTCATAACATGGTCAACCTATCCGACAAACGAGTCAACCTTATACGTATTTTAACAAAACAAACACGGAAATGAATCAACCCGAAAACGAACAAAGCATACAAAGCAAACTACGGTACATACACGGTAGATATACGGTAGATACACGGTAGATACACGGTAGATAAAGCCCACCTTACCATAGGCATCCCATACCACTCATAATTCTTAATTCATAATTACTACTGCCTGTATCGGGTGGTTGTCAGGTGGTTGTCAGGTGGTTAAGCAGTTTCAGTGCCGAAAGCATTCTCTTAATTCATAATTCAAAATTCATAATTAATCCTGCTCTCATAATTCTTAATTCTTAATTCTTAATTCATAATTGTCATTCTCTTGCGCATATCAGTTTTTTTTGCGATATTTGCACTCTGTTTGCGGAAATCATTTACAATGATTGCATACAACATCATACGCAAAAAATATTCACACAAGATGGAATCGCTTTTAGGAAAAACAATATCGGAATTACAAGAAATAGCGCAAAGCGTTGGTTTACAGAAGTTTGCAGGCAAGCAACTTGCAGAATGGCTGTATGTTCGTCGCGCAACTTCTTTCGACGAGATGACCAATATATCTCTGCGCGGACGCGAGGCATTGCAAGCCCGCTACACTATCGGCAGACATGCTCCGGTGGCACATGCCGAGTCGGAAGATGGAACAAAAAAGTATCTGTTCAAGATAGGCGAACAGTATGTGGAGTCGGTGTATATCCCCGATGGCGACCGCGCCACACTCTGTGTCTCTACACAAATGGGCTGCAAGATGGGTTGCCGTTTTTGTATGACGGGTACATTGGGTTTTCATGGGCAACTGACTGCTGCTGAGATACTTAACCAGATTCTCTATTTCCCATTAACCTCCGATAATCCCAAGCATATCCAATCGCAAAAAGCAGACAACATAGTCCCATTGACCAATATCGTTTATATGGGGGAAGGCGAACCGATGGACAATATCGACTATGTCTTGCGTTCATTGGAGGTGATGAGTGCCGCGTGGGGGTGTGCATGGTCGCCACGCCGTATCACAGTGTCTTCGGTGGGTGTCATACCCGGACTGAAACGCTTTTTAGACGAGAACGAATGTCATCTGGCTATCTCGTTGCACAACCCGTTTAGCGTTGAGCGTCAGCAGGTTATGCCGGCGGAAAGGCTTTACCGATTGAGCGATGTGGTGGCATTGCTCAAGCAATATGATTGGGACCATCAACGCCGTGTCAGTTTCGAGTATATCTGTTGGGCGGGTGTGAACGATACCCCCAAGCACGCCAAAGAACTGCTCCGTCTCTTGCGCGGACTCAATTGCCGTATCAACCTGATTCGATTCCACCCGGGAGCAGAAGAAATCCGCAATCAAAAAGGGCAATCTTCCACTCATTCGACCGCCCCTACCACCATTTCTGAAACGGATACGCCATCGCCACATTTCCCCCCAAGCGACGACAAACAGATGGAATGGTTCCGCGACTACCTTACTCAAAACGGTATCACCACCACCATCCGCCGTTCTCGTGGCGAAGACATTCTTGCCGCCTGCGGAATGCTTGTCAATGCCCTGCAACAATCCTAACCCGCCACCCTTAAGTATATTATTGAAAAAACCGGCGAAGCGGGTAAATCACACAAAAGCACCTCAACCAACGGAGAACACAACGTAGTATTTTTTCACAGCCAGACGCCAATGCCGGCGGAGACGAACTCCACTTTGGTGAGGTGGGCTTTCATGCTCGCTTGCAGGAAAAGATGCCACGGAAGGCGGTAACGGAGCACTATCTGTGTATAGAGCCAACCATCGGGATAACCTGCACTGCCGGCATTGAGCAAATCATATCTGTAAAACACACCTTTGTCCAACCGACCGGTTTCGCTCGTTTGTGCCTCGTCGGCGGGCTCTAAATTCTTCACACCGTCCAACAGATACACGCCGAAATGGAAACCCACGCTGAACGCACCCACCATAAACTCCGGCTGCACACTCACACCCAATCGCCAACAATCCGCCCCGTTGGCACGCGCCGCAGAGAGATTTGTCTTGCCGAAATAGGTTTCGCGCGGCAGGTATGCTCCGTCGTAAAACACGTCCACCCCGCCGCCCAAACGGAAGATTTGGTGCGCACGCCAATATGCCGACACCTGCATGGCACAAGCGAAAAAGGTCTGCTTGTCGCGATAATACACTTGTCTGCCACCGCCTGCGAAAGCCAATTCCACCTCCCAATGTTTCTTCACTTCCGTCCTCTCCACCTCTCTGCGCGGTGTGTCGGGTTGCGGAGTGAAACGCACGCCGATATCCCCCGCGAACATATTATACCCGCTGTTGGGTTGCACCATACTCCCGTTGCTGATATGATACCACCCAACCGACAGCGGAATACTCCACCCATCGCGGATAGGGAACTCAAGATACAATGCTTCGGGGAAATGAAAATTAAACACACTGCCTATACAGCGATTGGCGTCGGTGAGAGCCTGAAAACGATTGGCATCGGAGACGGTGTTGCGATAGGTCTTTGTTACAAACGCCGCGCCTACGCCCGGACGCAATCCTAACACGAAATGCGGCAGGCGGACCAAAGGTATATCCATAAAGAAATAGGGAGTGATTGCGCTGCCAAGCCACTGATTATCACCCAGATACCAATACCCTATCGCCACGCCCGCCGAGGCGTTGTTCCAGTCGCGCAGTGCCGACCATTCCGGATGAAAAGCCACAGCCAACTCCGCGCCCAAGGAGGGTGCCACCCATTTGCCTTTCGCCCCAAGCATCACATCCACTTTGCCGTCCGGCATTATCCCGCCCGCGCGAAACGACACACGATAGTCGGTCTCCAAGGCACGCCCGGAGAGACACACCGATAATAAAACAAATATGACAAACCGTTTTTTCATACCGACGACATCATTGCGATACCATAGTGCGGCAAAGGTACTGCTTTTTTGTCACATACACAAAACTATACAGAATATACAACCAAAACATTGCATATCCTGTATAATTTATCGGTTTTAGGGCTTGAAAAAGTCTGCTTTGGGACGGCTCTTTTCGCCGTCTCGTTGCCGTCTCGTTGCCGTCTTTTAGTGCTATTTGAAACAGAGAATCGGACAAATTGGGTGCGCAACAGGAGTGCTATTTTTTTAGTACTTGAGCGACACCGGAAATATCCGACTTGATATACTATTTCGTATTTAGAAAATTTACACCTGCAAAAATGATAGTAAAGGCATGGTTAGTCCCGTTTGATGACACTACCACCTACTGCCAGACTTTGCTTGATGGCGGGTTTACCCTCGTAGGTGATTTTGCTTGCGCCTGCCGCCTGCGCCCACAGGTTACGTTGTACGTTCACTTCCGCCTTGCTTGCACCTGCACAGTTGATATGCATATCCTGCACCACGAAATCTTCCGCGTCAATCGTTCCCGCGCCCGCCAACATGATAGTCGCCCGCTCCGCCGCGCCTGCCAACTCCAGTTCGCTCGCACCCTTGCTATCGACAGTCAGCACACGGGCTTGCAGGTTGAGGTCAGCCTTCGTCGCGCCTGCCAAAGAGAGGCTGAGCGAATCCACGACAAACGGTTGCTTACCATCTATTTTGCACGCGCCGGCGGTGGTGAGAGACGTGAGAGATGGCACACTCAGGTCTATCTTTGCCACCGTATAGCGATTGTTTATCTCGATAAACAACACGCTATCGCGCACTTCCGTACTCACCTCCTGCAAGGTATTACTCCGCAGGGAGAGTTGATAATCAGGCGATTGCGTCAGATTCACCGCTGCACAGCCACGAATGTCTATTGCGTTGAAAGGTGCCACATTGCGTTGCTCCGCCTGCAAAGGTACATCGTCCCAATCGCCATCCATATCGCCGTCCCAATTCTGCAATGTCTCTACCAAAGAGATAATACTTCCCTGATTATGAATGGCTTGCGATGCCAACACACCTATCCCCGCCAACGACAATATCCACAACACGAGCGTAATCCACCAGAAACGGGCTTTGGGTCCGCGTCGTGTACGCAAGTATGACACTATTGACGTGATAACCATCGCGATAGGCAGGCCGATAGCCAGCAAAACGCAGATAACCGCCAACGCCGTGAGCCAACCGTTTCCAAACAGGTCCAAGCCCAACATCGGAATCGCCGACGCGATACCTACCCCCGCGCCGAATAAGCCCATCAGGAGCGCGAAAATACAAATAAACAGGAGAAACAGCACAGGCATTGCACAGATTATCAGGAAGATACTCAACGCTATCCCTAATGCGCGACCACATCCCTGATTGTTGCTTTGGCGTTTCACCTTAGGGCGTTTATTCTCGCCAAAATCCGAAGGCGCACCAATACGCTGCTGCACCGTCTTGACCATATCTATGTTGATAACTTGCTGATTCTTAGCAAACAAAGCCGATTGTAGCAATTCGGCAATACGCGCTTCGAGGTCGCTCATCACCTCCTTTTTCTCATCCATCGACAGGCGCAACTCGATGTCCTGCAGATAGCCCGACAAGGCAACATAGGCGTCGTTGTCGATATGAAAAACCAAACCATTGAGGTTGATTGTTCGTGTCTCTTTCATATTATTATGTTGTTAAATTGGTTCTATCTTATGATTATAAAGAACGGTTCCTTTGTGGAATTATTCTGTTATCGTACTGATTGACAAGCTGATAGCCTCCCACTCCTGCCTGAGTTCATCGAGCAGGTCATGCCCCTCTTGGGTGAGTTGGTAGTATTTGCGCGGGGGACCATCGGTCGATTCCTGCCAGCGATAGGACAGCAAACCATTGTTCTTCATGCGCGTCAGCAAGGGGTAGAGGGTCCCCTCCACCACTATCAGGTTCGCCTGGGTCAGCACCTCCAAAATATCGGAAGCATACGACTCGCGGCGACTGATAATAGTGAGGATACAATACTCCAAGATACCCTTCCGCATCTGACTTTTGATGTTCTCCACCATAACATTATTCCTCCTGTTGTGGCATGATAATCAGCAAGATAATATAAAGAATTATCCCCGGGAAGCCGGCACAGAAACAACTGAACACGGCATAAATCACACGAACCAACGTGGCATCCACATCAAAATACTCCGCCAATCCCGCGCATACGCCCCCCAACATCTTGTTGCGCGAGCGGGTTAATTTTCTATCACTATTCATACCACTACACATTATAATTGTTAATCATTGTTGCTTTCACATAGCAAAGCATTTGCGCACTGCCCACTATCCGCGGTTGTACGCCTAATGCTATGCTATTCAATCCGTTAAATGTTTATGCTTTACCAATCGTAGCGCACAAAATTACCGGCTTTGTCAAACTCAATCTCCATCTCGGTATTCAGTTCCACAGTCTGTTTGCGGCGGTCGATAGAGTACTCCACAATAAACATATCGGGGTGCTTGGTCTCCACATACTGCACTATCGACGCAGGCACGATACCGGCGGGTACAGGTCGGGTTTGGCAATCCACTTTTTCCAAATTGCCCTTGTAGTCGAACTCAATCTTCGTGCCATCGTTGAAGCGCACTTCATACTCGTTGTGTACCCCATCGCGCTCATAGAGGATAAATGCAATATCGGCTTTTGCGAAATAGGTCTCCACAAATGTTTGTGCCGGTTGAGGCAAATCGGCAAAAGCACCTACCTGAGTACGGTCGGCACAAGCGTTCAGACAAAGCATTACGCTTGTCATCAAAATCATCATCTTTTTCATACGTTTATTTGTTGTTTTAGGGTTATACTTATCGGTATATGGTTAATTTCCCATACCGATTGTTTATTTTCTGCTGCAAAAGTACGGCAAAAATCAGAACTATGCAATACAAAGTATCATTTTATGGCAACAATTCTCTATTTTGCAAAGTGCAGTTTACAAAATCACGAAAACATGCATACAAAAAAGAGGATTGCTCCGAAGAACAATCCTCTCTGTTTTGTGCGCAGGATGAGACTCGAACTCACACGGTCTTGCGACCACTACCCCCTCAAAGTAGCGTGTATACCAATTTCACCACCTGCGCTTCGTTGGAGTGTGCGTTTCTGCCGAACATCGCGATGTCTCTTTTCGGCTCCGCACCTCCGTCCATCAGACCTTCAAGACCTGCGTCTCTATCATCCGACGTCGTAGCGTTTGTACGCTATGTATAAGACCCCTACTCCATAAAGTTGTGCCCAAAACAGGACTCGAACCTGCACGCCTCTCGACATACGCACCTGAAACGTACGCGTCTACCAATTCCGCCACTTGGGCTTTCAGAGTATAAAAAAGCAGGAACGACGTCCTGCTCTTGAGCGGCAAACGAGACTCGAACTCGCGACCCCGACCTTGGCAAGGTCGTGCTCTACCAACTGAGCTATTGCCGCATAATGTGTAAGACCATTGTGCTTCCTTCTCGAAAGCGGGTGCAAAATTAGTGCTTTTTTTTGATATGACCAAATTATTTGAGAAAAAAAGTGCAAAAAAGTGCATTTTCTTGGTTAGAGGAGTGATATGTGGGAGATTTATAGTACCTTTGTGGTCAAAACAGATATGTTAGTGCTAATTATGAATTAAGAGAACCTGCTTTTTTGTTATGGAGAAAACAAAAGAGGAAATAGAATTGGAAAAATTGCGTGTGCGCTTGACCAAACGGTTTCACCGTGCTTGTGCGGATTATGGTCTGATTACCGACGGGGACCATATACTCATCGGTCTGAGTGGGGGAAAAGACAGTTTGGCGTTGGTGGAGTTCTTGGGTAGGCGGGCGCAGATATTCGTGCCTCGGTTTCAAGTTACCGCCGTCCACGTGCGCGTGCACGAGCGTGCATACATATCTGATATGTGTTATTTGGAAAAGTTCTGTGCGGAGTGGAAGGTGCCATTGATAGTGCGGGATACTGAAATCAACAATGAACAATTCGCATTGCTCAATCCACAGGCTGCGCACAAACAGAAGGACCCGTGTTTCTTGCGCGCATGGTATCGCCGAAAGGCGTTGTTTGATACGGCGCAGGAACTCGGCTGCAACAAAATCGCTTTCGGACACCACAAAGACGACATCGTGGAGACACTGCTGATGAATCTGGTCTTTCAGGGCTCGTTCAGTACGATTATGCCCGCGTTGCAATTAGATAAAATGCCGATTCAACTTATCCGTCCGCTGTGTTTGGAGGAGGAAAAAGACCTTGTGCGCTACGCCGAACTGCGACGGTACGAGAAACAAAAACAATCCTGCCCGTTTGAGAAAGCAACCAACCGTGCAGCAATAAAGCAGATTGTCAGGCAGTTGGAGACGCTCAACCCCAATGTACGCGAGTCCATCTGGGGAGCAATAGCAAAAACAAAGACTTAATATAACGTCAGTTCGATATAAGACATAAGGCATATTTTTGTTGATAATAGATATTTGAGTTATTGTTCTACTATATTTGTCTATATTTGATTTAATTTTTCGTGTATTTGTTTCCAAATCGCGGCACATCTTGCTCCATAAGAAAGTTTTTGTTCGCTTTATTTTATAAGTTTTAGTTATATCAAACTCGCGTTAATATACTGATTATGAATGGATTATATACTATCATCCTATTGATTTGCTCCAATGTGTTTATGACATTGGCGTGGTATGGACACCTCAAATTAGGCGAGATGACTTGGTTTCAGAAATGGCCGATGATAGCCGTCATTGCCTTCTCGTGGGGTATCGCATTCTTTGAATACTGCCTGCAAGTGCCGGCCAACCGAATGGGTTTCGAAGGCAACGGAGGACCGTTTAGCCTAATGCAACTCAAAGTAATTCAGGAAGTTATCACGCTGACGGTATTTGTCATATTCAGCATGGTGGCGTTCCATACCGAATTGCATTGGAACCACTTGCTCGCGGCATTATGTCTGATTCTGGCAGTCTATTTCGTCTTCGGATTCAACTAAACACCTCAGACCAAACATACACACCGAACATCATCCGCGCTTGGCTATTTAGTATTTTTAGCATTTTTATTTTCAGAATTGGATATTTTTTTGTATCTTTGCAGCGATTTTGTGAGAAGCAGTATAAGATGCTAATCACATTAGTTAGGCATATATCTTAAAAGTAAGTCGGCAACTTATAGATGACAAGGATATGTGTCCCAACTATCTGTGCATTTTAGGCATAGGTTTTTGGAGTATGTCATCACAAGTTTGCCGACTTACTTTATACTCCGAAACCTATGTCCTTTTTCAAAGGGCTGGTAACAAAGACGAGGCATAACCAGTTTTTGCGGGTTAAGCCTCGTCTTTGTTAAAGATTGCAATTATGACAAACGAAATTGAATCATTCAAAAGAGCCTTTTTTGACCTACCGAGCAGGCAGTTCGGTGAAACTTATGTTCAGCCTATTTTATACAAAATTCTAGGGGATAAGAGATATGAGTATGGAAATGAAGTTGATGCTTTAAGAAACGGAACATTAAAAGGAGAATATAAGGCCGTAAGAGTTGTTTTTCCTCCGAACACTCATAGTAAAGCGAAAAATCTTTTTGACGATATTATGTCAAAAAGCACAATGAGTAATCGCATAGGAACTCTTAATGATATATATACAGGTGCAATAGTTGCAAATTGTCAGAATATTAAGATGGATGAATTTGACTATTTGGATTATGTTTTAGTAGACGACGATGGTTTTCACATCTTTGAGATAACGCATGACGAATTTAAGAGAGCAACACAAAACGACTCATTTCCGAATTGGTCGCCGAATCATGGTCGCGAAGAACATGGCAGAAATGGACAATTTCCAATTAAGGGTGAAAATTTAGATTGGCACAAACATTATTTAAAGAAAGTAGTGAATTGGAAGGATATTATCAAAATCGCGAAAAGAATCAAATAAACTTAAACACTAAAGAATTTATTAATAACTGCATTTATTTCTTTAATATCTCCCTCGTCAACTAATTTTTCAATTTTTATTTGCTCATCCTTAGACATGTCTGGGATGGGCAAATTTTCTAAATTGATGCGACTGACTTTATTTTCTCCATAAAGGACTTTATTTAGCGTATTATATAAATCGCTATTAAGCAAAGCCATTAAGCACTTATTAGATATTGTCAGACCTTGAGGTATAACTATATTTGCGCTATTGAGTGTGAGTGATCCAGTAGTATCAATGGCAAATATAAAATCTCTGCTGACCACTTTATATATCAGTTTTTCCGCAGCCCTATATACTGAATCGGGTGCTACTTGCTGCAATTCTTCTCTTTTGAAGATTATATATTTTTTAGGTGAATCTATATGAAACGGAGTAATATCTTTTCCTGTTATAATAGGTTCCGAACCAGATATTTGAGTATCAAATAATTTTGTTTTATTATCTCCTGTAACGACTCCTAAAGCGAAAATGCTTCCTTTCAGAGATTGTTTTCCTTTAGCAAAAATTTTTTTAACAAGAACACTTGTTTCCTTGTCTATAGGTCGAAAATAATAATATGGTATATTCAAAATTGTTTCTATACTTACAGTTTTTCCGTCAAAAAGAAAATCTTGCCGATATACTTGATTGTAAATAGTCAATGTAACTATCGGAAACATCGTCCCAGAAAAATGCGCTCCATAACTTTTAATTTCCTCTACTTGGGTATTTTTTAGCAACCAATATCTTAAAGCAGTATGTTTTTTTACATTTAGTACACTTTCAGGTAAAATAAAAAAAGATCTTTTGCTAATTTTAGAGGAATGCTCAACAAAATAAGTTAAACTATCTTCTGTCTCGACTGTCTTATTAACGAGAGAAGTTATATTTATGTCAGCACCAAACGGCGGATTGCATAAAACATAATCATAAGTAGTAGTATTACTATTTATAAAATCTACAAAATCTTCAACAAAAATATTAGGTTTAGGTGCATCCTTCCCAAATTTCAAGTAGTAGTTGAATTTGCAACACATAACAGCAATAGGATCACTATCTATTCCAAAAATTTGAAGAGGATTTTTGACTTTAGAATTGAGTAATAAATTACCGCTTCCACATGCCGGATCAAGAATCAAATCGTGTTCAGAAATAGTTAGATTTGCAACCAATTCTTCAGCAAGTGCATAATTTGTGTAAAATGAACCATGATTAAGACGGACATTTTTTGCTGTCAAGTATTGATATACCGAACCTATCAAATCATGTTCTTTTTTTACTTTTTCAGGAATAGTTATGCTCAAATTCTTATCATAGACGACATACTCATCTAATTTCACATTAGTTAACCCCATTCCAATAGCATAAAGTATGCTTTCCACACTTTCTCCAGATTCTCTTAGTTTTAGCATTTCACGCAAAAAGGGTATGGTAGTTTTGCTGTCTGCGATATTATGCAATGGTAAGATATGTTCTTGAGCAAGTTTGGCAGATTTGGATTTATTTTTATTTGTTCGATTAGTAACAAATACATTATTAGTTATTTTGTTACTTATATCATCTATTTCGAATAATTCTAATTGGTTTAACATGCGGAACTCTACATTATGTAATTGAGATGCAAAATTACAAAAAAAACAAGACATATCAAAATAAAAGTGAGTTTTGTACAGGGCAACCGCATCAAAATAGGACGATAGTATGGCTGACGAGTTTTGGCGAATACTTCCGGTTTTGTGATTCGTTTTCGTATTCGCCGGGGAATGAACGATTATACCATATAAATAGGTGATTTTCAATGTGTTTACT
>JBNMHB010000057.1:0-15049 GCA_050872525.1 Bacteroidales bacterium
CAACTTACATTGGCACTTGGATGTAACATTCAAGGAGGACAAGTCTCGAGTGCGGACCGGGTATGCACCACAGAATTTGTCTATGATACGCAAATTGGCTTTACAAATTATCAAAAACCACGAAGAAAGCGGGAAAAAAAAACGAAGTCTTAAGAAAAAACTTTTTATGGCGGCAATGAATCCGGACTATTTACTGCAAATCATAAAAAATGCTAACTTTTGATGCGGTTGACCTGATACAGGTGGCGGAAAAGCCATCGTAACCTCAACGGTTACTGCCGAAGACGGGAATACCTATAACATTCGTTTACAACCGAAAGCCACCGTTGTCCCCGAGTGCAAAGATACAGTTACGATTAACATCCCGAAAGCCAGATTTCACAACAAAATAGAAACGAAAGATGCTTTCCAAATTGAGGGCAAAACGACTGATTTGATGTACGCTGCAAGTTTCGAACCGACCAATGTGGGAGGAAAAGTGGCTGGCATATACACGGCAAGTCTGTTGTACGACCTCTATTCATATGTACTGTACGATCCATGGAACGCCACTGACGATGATTTTGTAGAGTTCTTGGACGGAACGGTTAAAATCACGGTTGTCGGCAAGGAGATTACTGTAGTCGCAGGGATGGTCGGCACGGATGCCGTTTACTACAAGATTACGATGACGGCGGAATACGACGATGTAGTACGCCTGACGGCTGATGCGCAGACAGGCAGTGTGGATCGCACCTATACGGTGGGCATAGACAATGTAACGTTAGATACCGATTATGCTTCGCAAGGAGTTATTTATGTGGACACTATATCTGCCGACGGCACAGATTATACCACTATCGGTTTTATTTGCGGCAACACGGATAAAGACATAGTTATCCCTGCAGGTGAATATCCTGTCAACTACACCAATGCGACCGGAAGCGTAATGGCTTCTACCGGAATAAATAACAACAACAAAGTATATCCTTCCTATTATAGCACCGTTTCCAATGGAACGTTGGTGGACCCCATCTATTTTATGGTGTCGGGTAAGGCGGTTGTGGAGAACAACAATGGCGAACTGAAAATCACGGTGGATGCTGTCAATTCGTATGACAGACCTATCCATGTGGTTATCAATGCGGGGCTGCAAACGGCTATCGAGCATGTCAATGCAGATGCCGCAGAGGTTAGCAAATACATACGGAACGGACAGATGTATATCCTGCGCAACGGCAATGTATATACCACAACGGGTGCGTTGGTAAAATAACCGATTTCTATTTTCCTTGGGAGCGATATCAGTTCCCGACCCTATCCGACTGCCACAAGTGGCAGTCGGATTTTTTGTATATTCACGTGCATTACGGTTGACACAGGACGGCACATATAATGTATATTTTTTTCGTATAATCTGTATAAAAATGCATAAAAAGCGGCTTATCCTATCGGGAAAAGCACACTCTTTCTGCGTCCTTTCTACGTCTTTTCTACGTAATTGATAGCACAAGGTATGCCCATTGCATATAATGCATATTTTCTGCATAATCTGCACGACCATATCGGCACACTTTCAATACAGGGCATTACAGCAGAGACTTTGCTTGCTAAATACATCAAATCACAACACAACATCACATATACAAACAAGAAACACAACAAAAAGATATGTTATGCAACATTTTTCTTGCATACATAAAATAATTTCTATACTTTTGTAACCAATATAACATTTACTAACACACATTGGCATTTGCACATAATCTTATAGATTTTACTACCCCATTAAATTATATACCATTATGAAAACATTTACACGTTTTTTTTGTATTGCAGTCTTATTGTGTATTAGGGTTATGCCATTGCCCGCTGAAGAGGGAACTATTACAGAAGCCAACAGACAACTACGGCACATTTTTAAGGATTTAGATCATCCAACCAATTTCTTATACGAGCGGTCTGCCCATATTTTAGAAGATGAGTATTTTGCAGAAGAATGTCAATTAGTTACAGATTGCGACAAGTGGTTTTATGCATACGACGAAATGTACAATAGTGCAAAAGACCGATCTGTCCTACAGAAGCCTGAAACAATAGCATTAGAAGCATTGGAACATAGCGATTATGATGTTCCATTAGGTATTATTGACTATAAATTCTGCAGATTTACCCCGACTGCTTTAAGTCAAAAATATGAGTATTTTTATTTTGATACTCTTGAAAATCAACTTCATTTGCGAGTTCATTTTGATGACTGGCGTGCGTCGGAAGCCATATATAAGATGGATCATATTTTTATGGTATCGCCGCTTGTTGAAAGAGTAACCACTTTACATCCGACATTCTTTATTCATACTCTGGCTGTGGATAAAGAGGTTAAAGAGGCTTACGAAAAAGGATATACTCTTTACATAGATTTTGGTGATGACGAGGGAAAAAGAGAACTCAATAAGAAAGATTTTTTCTGCCAAGTTGATTACAAGAAGTCCGGGGACTATATCATTACCGTTTATGCAGAATATGAACAAAAACAGGAAGGATGGTCCTATAGCAAAATTACAGTTCAAGGCGAAGATCAAGAAAGTATTACCGCAAACCTATCCGATGTAAAATGCAATGAGGGAGAATATGAAGTGTATGAAAATGAAGGATTAGAAGTATTTGAATTTACTCCGAAAGACCGTCCTGCTGATTATGACAAACACGCAAAAACCATTTTTGTTCTATCGGGTTATAATCCTACCGCTTTCAGAAAATCATATCAAGGCAGGGGCGCTCAAGAACTATACAACAAGTATATATGGGAAGGCAAAATGCACAATTTGCTTTCCTTGGGATACAAATTTGTAATCGTTGACTGGGTATATCCCAATGATGATATTCGTGACAATGCACACCGGTTATCCAAACTTCTGAACAGTTACATCAAAAAGAATATAGAGAACGAAAATTTCGAAGAATTTGTAATAATCGGACATAGCATGGGGTGCTTAGTAGGACGTTATGCACTACTAAAAATGGAACATCCACAAGAGCGTTGGGCAACTGCACAATACTCGCTTATTCATTTCAAATGATGGTCCGCATCAAGGTGTAAATATACCGATGTCGTTACAAGCCATATATGGCGATGCTTTATGTTCCGGCGGGTATTTATACGGATTTGCCGATTTTCTCAACTCACGGACACGTGTCAATTTAGACTTGGTTAATACAGGTCTAAACGGGACATCTGTGCAACAAATGTTGAACAGGCATTATAAAACACAGACACGCATTAGCGATGAGACCTATTCGTATGATGCACACGACGACTACTATGAATTGCAAAAAGATTTCAAAAATCTCGGTGACTATCCGCAATACTGCAAATTGGTGGCTTTGGTAAATGGATCTTTAGGCGGAGAAGGACAGGACAATATGTATTATGATGATGTGGAAAAGTACATTTCATATCCAGGCACAAAACGCCAGCCTAATGACCATCTGCTCTATATGAGAAATCAAGTACGCTATCGCATATTTGGATTGAAATTTATAAATGATATAGAAGTGGACATTCGTACTAATCCTGATATTAATACTATTGGGTTGCTTTTCAATATGCAGTACACAAGAGTTCGCCCACACATAAAAGTGTATTGGTTTGGAATAAAAGTTACTTATACACAAGATATCTTCAGTTATCATCGATATGGAACAAATTTGCTTCCTTATTGCGTAAGTGCAGGTAGTCATGAGTATTTCAAGCGAGATAAAAGTTCTTCTAATTTCTCGTGGGGCGGCTTTCTCAATTTAGGCTTTTTAGGATTAAATTTCACAATAGATCCGGGAAATTCATTTCGAATGAATACCTATATGGGAATTCCATGGTTATGTGACAGAAATCATGGTTTCGAAATATACACAGACGGATTAGGGTTCGGCTTTGTGCCTGTAAACTCCGCTATGGATTATCATACTCCAGAGAGTAATTTCTGCATTAATTTTGCAGATACATTGGTAACAGATCTATTTAAATATAGTCCTTTCGATGTGGTTATCGGACGTTATGAGAGTGATGAAAGAAATCCTTCAAATAATAATCACGAAGAAATTATAAATCCTATTATATATGATACATACGCTTATAAAAATGGCAATAAGTACCCTTTGTATATGAGTTTATGTCCTTACATTCCAAGACGTTTGCTTAATGCTGAAATTGGTGATGAATCTATATATTTAGAGAACAGACAATATCCTTCCATGTTTTATGTTAGTTTTCTCTCTATTCCATTAGCGGTCTATCTTGATATCTCTACGCCCTATTATGCTTATTTCTCGCCATTACGTCACAATTTAGATGAGACTCAATATACAGTTCCTTATACAAGGACTATATCCAGAAATTTACCATACAATTTCGGGAATGATTATCCACATAGATTAGGAATATTCTGTAATGACACCATCTATAGCACATCCACTTCTAATTATAAGATTAATAAGTTTACTGATAAAATAGGTGATTACCCATTGGAATATGATTGCCCACATATGGATGACATTGAAAATCTGTACCTCAAAAAATCTCAGGAGCGACATATACAAAAAAATAATGAAGATCATAACTTTCTCATTACAAATACTATTATTGGAACATATAAAGCCTACTTATATACACCATTGGGAACATTAGTACACACAACCAACATCAATATGGATGACGAAAATCTATTATCATTACCGATTTTACCAACAGGAGTATATGTATTGGTTTATCAATCAGATACAGGAGAGCAACACACATCTAAAATTTTCATTCAATAACCATATGAAACACTTTACTATATCTATACTATTAGGTTGTTTTCTTATGACAGCCTGCGATATGACCCCACCGAAAAATGATGCGGCTATGCACATCACAGGTCAGTACTATCTTACCCAAGACGGGAAACAGATGCCGCCAGCGGGAAATGTTATTACATTGGCTCATTACTATCTGTACGACATTACTTCATACGGCAGTATGATACGCTATGACAATACAAAAAGTTTACTATCCGAGACAGATGGTACATTTAATTTTCAAGTGGAAGGTATGGGAGATCTATGGATTGATTTGATGGCTTCATATAATGACCACGATACTATACTTTATCTAAATGACACAATACTGAAAGGAAAACAGGAGTTTAACAATATAAGCATCGTACTACAGCCAATGCATACATTTAATCCGACACTGACAAAGAAAGGAAACCCACGGGAAATATGTTTTGCGGTGGGCGATACATTGATATTCAGAATCAATCACGATGCATTAACGCGCATTCAGATAACGCGTTACCGCATAGACACTGCTGCAAAAGAGTGTATAGAAGATACGATTGCCGATTATCGGGTTGATAACAGCCTGACATGCGAGTTTGTACTGCCCGATACACATTCACGTCCATTGGAAGACAACATCATACGGGAAGATTTCCGTATCCACTACACCACGCTGCACTATGGTTCGAGAATCAGTCCGTGGTATGGAGTACGTTTTAATTCGCACGGACAATAAACGAAAATTCATAAAGAATTTCTACGAAACGAATACTATTACCTGTCTTATTACTGACGGGTTTGATTCTCAATAGTTGCAATGAGCCGGACAATGCGGCGGCGAAGGCAGAGGCGGACGAGATGTTTGCCGTGGAAAACCAGTATCTATTCGGGCATTATGCTGTTGGCGACTCGGTGGTATTTATCAGAGAAAACGGGGAAAAGGAGCGTTTTGCCGTGCACAAACAGGAGCAGACATATACCGAATTTACGCCAAAGGGAATTATAGCAGAGCCGCCAAAGTACATAGTGGAAAAGGAGGCACACCTCTGTCTGCGAGGAACAAGATACCAAATAGAAATTGATGTATTTGTTACCATCCAATCGCCATACACCGACAAGGGGATACGAACCGATTTCCTACTGCGTGATGATGCGCCCACTGCAGGTCTTACAGCAACAGATTTGGCTATTCCCGAAGCGAAAGAAAATGAAAAGGTGATAGTTGGCACCTCGCATCTATATATGCAGCCAGAAACAAACACAGACGCCTACTGCCTGCTACGGAAGGATGCGGGAATCGTGGAGATACAAGATGCCTACGGACGGAGATTTATTCTGCCGTAAAAAAATGAACCGCCCCAAATGTCAGTGCATTTGGGGCGGCATCTGTATCAGAAAAGAACTTGTTTACAAAATGGAATCGAGGAGAGGGAGCAGGTCGGATTTGCGGCAAGCACCGATGTGGCGGTTGACGAGTTCGCCATTTTTGAAGAAAAGCATGGTGGGGATATTCATTATACCATACTCTTCGCACGTGTCGGGGTTCTCGTCCACGTTCATCTTACCAACAATAACACGTCCTTCGTAGTCGTTACTCAGTTCTTCTACAATAGGGAGCATCATTTTGCAGGGGCCACACCATGGTGCCCACATGTCCACAACGAGGGGTTTACCCTCTGCCAACAAACTTTTGATGTTGGAATCTGTAATTTCAATAGCCATAATAGTATATATTTAAAGTTATTATTTTACTATGCTTTGGTTAGCCTCTGATTGTGTTCCGCAATCGTCTGACCACTATTTATTTTGAAGTTGTTTGATAGTTATTCGTTTTTGTGTGGGGCGTGCAAGTAGCACATCTGTGAGGGGGTCTTCCAGATATGTTTGTATCGCCCGTTTGACGGGTCTTGCTCCGTTGGCGGGGTCATACGAACGCTCTACCAACTGCGCTGTTGCCTCTTGCGACAGGATGAGTTGATGCCCCGTCTTTCGCAAACGCTCTTGGAGGGATGCCACCTCAATAGTAACGATGCGTTGTAGCGCTTCGCGCGTGAGAGGATGGAAAGTGATTACATTGTCGATACGGTTGAGAAATTCTGGTGGAAAAGTCTTTTGTAACGCCTTGAGCAACATTTGGTTACTCGTCTTGGTATCCATATCCGACACGCCGAAACCGATACCCGCGCCGAACTCTTTGAGTTGGCGTGTGCCGACGTTAGAAGTAAGGATGATTATCGTATTGCGAAAATCGACCATGTGTCCCTGTCGGTCGGTAAGTCGCCCTTCGTCCAACACCTGCAAAAGGATATTGAAGATATCGGGGTGTGCTTTCTCTATCTCATCGAAGAGAACAATCGAATAGGGTTTACGGCGCACCGCCTCTGTGAGTTTACCGCCATCCTCGTGTGCCACATATCCCGGAGGTGCGCCCACAAGAAGCGAGACGGTATGTTTCTCCATATACTCGGACATATCGAACCGAATGACCGCATCGCGGCTGCCGAACATCTCCTCTGCCAGACACTGCGCAAGGTAGGTCTTTCCCACTCCCGTAGGACCGAGGAAGAAGAATGTGCCTATCGGACGGCGCGGGTCGCGCAAGCCGAGACGCGAACGTCGTATTGCCCGCACGATAGTATCCACCGCCTCATCTTGCCCGATGACACGTTTGCGCAGAGCCTCGTCCATAGTGCGAAGTCGCTCATTCTCTGCCTTCTGCACACGCTGCACTGGTACACCCGACATCATTGAAACCACCGCAGCGATGTCGTCCACGGTGATCGTATAAGGTTCAGACTGCTCTTCGCCCAAGGCTTGTTCGCGTGCATGCGCTCTTGCTCCCGCCTCGTCCATCACATCGATGGCTTTGTCGGGGAAAGCGCGGTCGGTAATATATCGTTCTGCTAAATTGACAGCCGCCAGCAAGGTCTCTTCGGGATAGATAACATGGTGATAATCAGCATAATGCTCGTTCAGTCGGTTCAATATGGCGAGTGTTTCCTCCACCGTAGTCGGGCGCACAACCACTTTTTGGAAACGACGTTCCAACGCACCGTCTTTCTCGATTGAGGTGCGATATTCGTTGGTAGTGGTAGCACCGATACACTGCACCTCTCCCCGCGCCAGGGCGGGTTTGAGGATATTGGCTGCGTCCAAAGAGCCTTGCGCGTTGCCTGCACCGATAATCGTATGAATCTCGTCGATGAAAAGTATCACCTCCGGATGGCGTTGCAACTCCTGCAACACTGCTTTCATTCGTTCCTCGAATTGCCCACGGTAGGTGGTTCCTGCTACCATCGACGCCACATCGAGTGTGATGATACGCTTGCCTGCCAATGCGCCTGCCTCGTTGCCCACGATACGCAGTGCCAAACCCTCGACGATAGCCGACTTACCCACGCCGGGTTCGCCTATCAGGATGGGGTTGTTCTTCTTTCGACGCGACAAAATTTGTACCACGCGTTCAATCTCCACCTCGCGGCCGACCACGGGGTCGAGTCTGCCGTCTTTTGCCTGTTTGGTCAAATCGTGTCCGTATTTATCGAGTGCTGTGGTGGTTCCTATCTTTCCCGGATTGGGTTGTGGGCGACGAGGTTTGCTATCCTCTACCCCACTACTCTGCCCCATTCCTGCGAGGGGTGTTTGCAAAGTGGTATGTGGTTTGGCAAAGAGTTCGACAATTTGTTCATAATTGATACCCCACGAGTTGGCTAAATAAAGTGCTGCACGATTGGTACGATGGCGCAAGATAGCCAACAACAAATGCACACTGCCTACTGCCTCTGCCTGATATTCACGGCATATTCCCTCGGCGATACGCATAATACTCTCCACTTGTGTACTGCGCGTGATGGGTTCTATGGTGTCCACTTGCTCACGCTCCAGAGCCACATCTATGTCCTGTTTGGCATCATCGACAGCCAATCCCGCCTTGTTCAGCAAGTCGTAGGCTGTACCTTCCGCCAAACGCAAGATACCCAACACAAGATGCTCGGGCAAAATCTGTCGGTTCTGCAATCGCTCCGCTTCATCGCGTGCAAAAATCAAAATTTTATTTAATCGAACTGTTAATGGCATAGTTATATATAAACGTTGTTTGCGTAGATTTCGTAGTTTTGTTTGTTTTTAGGTTAATTATTTATAAAAGTGCCATGCTAATCCTGCTCGGAAGATGTCGGGGTTCATCGGGTAGCCGGGCATGGCAAAGTAATTCGGAGTTGACTTCATAAACAGGTGGTTGAAGTGGGTGTAGTGCGCGAAAAAACGCAAGTGCAACGACCGTACATAGAAGTTGGCATACACGTTCAGTATCGGATAATTCCCCACTTTGGTGGTATTCTGCGTACAGAACTGCCCGGTGGCAGGATTGAGCAATGGTGCGTAATAGGCTGTGAAAAAGCGCATATCCACACCTATCTGCGCATCCAACGCGCGGAACCAAGTGCCATGATAATAGAGGTTGTGATAGAGCGTAACGGTAGGCAAAGGCATTGCCTCATCGCCCGCCCACTGATAGACCACATGATTCTCAAGGTTGACCCACGGCGTAGTAATATCGCACTGCATATCCGCCGAAATCACTTGTATATTCCCCTCATGCTGCACCGGCAGACCATCGCTTCCGAAATAGATGTATCGTGTCAGGTTCTCGAAACCCACATTAATTTTCGGCTTTACCCACGTGGTGGGGTATGCAATCTCGCCCCCCACATAGAAACGATAGGTCTTCTGAAACTCGTTCTCCCACCGAAAATGGTTTGATGAGAAATGTTGCAGATAGTAGGACGGTGTCTCATTCTTTATAAACGCGCGCGCGCGGAGATACATCGTGTCTTTTCCCACGCGGAAGTGTCCGTCCACATTGCCATTCACCTGAAACTCACCGAGTTTGTATCCCAGCACACACACATCGCCATCGAATCCGTAATGCACCCATTTGCCTCGCTTCTTGTAGAGCGCACCTCCGACAAATGTGTTGTTGGTCCATTGGTATCCGTACAGCGTATCGGGTGCAAGGTGCGCCTGCGTGTTGAGCCAAGGTCCGGTGAAGGGTTCGTAGGTCTCTATCTGATCGGTAGCATCTTCATTCACGGGATACAGATGTCGCTGACACTCATTGATAGCATATACTGTGGCACCAAACTTCAATAACCTGTTAAATTCCTCCTCGAATGTTACACTCAGCGTATTGCGAATGGTCAGCACATCGGTGGAGTCATTGGTGGTCTTCGGGTTGCGGTAGTAGGTCTTGTAGAAGCCCTGTTGCGCTGTCCGTTCTACATATCGGCGGGTGCTGTTGTTAGTCTCAAACGTGTGCGCGAAAGTAGTAACCGGCACATAGTTTATCTTCACCGTATCGCGTTTTTCGCGTTTTCCCTGTTCGTTGATAACCTCTATCGTATCATGATAAGGACGCTCCACAGAAATACTATAGTAGTGGTTCAAGTAGCCTGCGAGGTAGCGGTAGCCCGACATAGCGTTCAGGTTGACCGGCAGATCTTCGGGTTGCAATGCTCCGTCCAAATCGCCCGGATTGGTGAGTCCGCCATTCTCAAAATTGCTCAAGTTGGCAAACGTAAATGCCGCCTGAAGCGAGTAGTGGTTGCCATTGTAAGAGCCGAACACATTTCCGTTGAACACTTTTCCCGCCTGGTTGGAGTAGTGCCCCACACTATTGAGGTAGTTGAGTTGCGTTCCGAGGTTGATACGCTTGTTCAGATTGCCCGCAAAGAGGAAATGTATCTCGTTTTCCTCACGATAACTGGTAAAACCTTTGTTGTAGGCAATGCTCGAATAGGGTGTGGTGGTGTTAAAAAATCGCACATCCTGCGGCGTATATATATAAGGTTGGTATGCAGTGGCAAACGGGTCGTCTATCTTCTCCAGCCGGTCGAAATAGAGTCGCGATTGTATCGGCGAGACAAGGCAGTTGCCATTGAACGCCGACGAGATGGAATAGTCGTTCTGCACATCGCGCATCGGGTAATTGATGTATGCCGTGTCGGCAAACTGCACCGTGTCGGCAATGGCTGTAGGCGACGGCAACTGCCAAGTACGGATTACCGTCTTGACAGTCCTCTCCTTGGCGGCGAAGCCCATTGCCCCTACCAACAAAAAGCAGACCAGTATAGTTGTTCTTCTAATTATCAATTAACCATTCACCATTACACACACTGTGTGCCGAATCTTAATAATCGTACATTTTTCAGAGATGGGCAAAGGATACATATCCTAAGCACATCCTAAGCACATCCTCCTTACTTTTATCCTGAGGGCAGAGGGTGTCTGTCCTTAGGATAAATCTTAATAATCGTACACTTTTCAGGTGTTGTTTACTTTGTTTTTTTCTTCTTCAGTTCTTGTTGCAGTTTTCGGATTTCTTTCTCCTGATTGTCGATGGTCTTGAGCAACTCGTTGAGTTCCTCATTCTCAATCGTAGTCGGATATTGTTCCTCCACCGACTGCAAGAAATCGGACAAGATATTCATATAGTTGATGAACGCGTCATAAGCCGATTCGTAGTAGGTCGCTCCTTGGTCGATGTGATTCATATAGTGGAAATTATTCACATCTTGCAATCGTAACCAATTGGCTTTCAGAGCCTTATCTTTGCAGAGATGTACTCGTTCCGCCACAGCATAGAGTTTCTTCAGTGCCTCTTGTTGCAGGTCGTTTCCGTTGTACATACTCAGGTCTTTCGCCTCGCCTGCCCACGTGAGCGGATAGACCGCCGAGATAGGTTCGCCCGCTGTCATCTTCTTGGCAGCCTCGGTAGGCGTGCAGAAGCCCATATCACGCTCAATCACATAGTACGGCAGTGCTTTCAGGAATTCAAAGATACCGGTGCCTGCCTGCTGACGAACACCAAACGTGTCAGCACCCACCCATATATTGATGAGGTCTTCGCCCTCGGGCAAGGTATGCAGTTGGTTGGCATACTTCTCTGCGTCCATCGGATAGTTGTACCAGTTGGGGTCAGAGAAATGGAAACTCATCTCGTCGCTCAGGTTGGCATTGCGCACCAACACCTTCATCTTCGGCGCACCCGCCGAGGTGTAGAGATAGTTGGGTGATTTCCAACTCATCACGTGCTTGGCACCCTCTGTCAGCATTACCTTGTACCCCATCTCGTACAAATTGTATGCCATTTCATCCGTATAGAGCAATTCTGTGTTCCACAGGGCAGACGGAGTAACACCCAACACATCATTGATGACAGCACGTTGTTTCTCCAATTGCTCTTGAAACTCATTCATATTATACTCTGCTGCGAGCGAGTAGGAGAACGGGGTTGCCAAGAACTCAACGCACTTACTATCAGCCAGTTCCTTGAGAATATCAATCATCTCAGGCGTGTATTGTTCAAACATCTCAAGCATCACGCCGGAGATAGACAATGCACAATGAAACTTGCCTTTTGACAGTTTCACCATCTCGCGGATAGTCTGACAAAGTGGCAGATATGATGTGCGGACGAGCCACGTAACATGGTCCTCGGTTTGCATGTCGTCGTAATAGTAGTGATCTTGACCGATGTCGAAGAAACGATAGCGTTTCAAACGATACGGCGCATGCATCTGAAAGCAAAAGCATATATTTTTCATAATCTGTAAGTTATATTGTTTATATTACAAGTTTCGTTCCAAACCATTTCATTGTGTGGGTGTGATGACAGATTGCCCATACACTCGAGTTTTTATTCGACCTTCCATGTGATTGGAAGCATAAGTTTCAAACACACTTTGTCTATAGCCACACTATCACCCTTATATTGGAATTGCAAATTTCTAATTCCATTCAACACACTCTCTAAATCAGAAATAGTTAAAAAAGTTTTCGGTTTGTACCAAGTTAATTGAAAGCCATAGTCTTGGAAACCACCAGTTGAGAGAGAATAAATAAGGTATATAGCACACAACCCACGCCCATTCATCTCGTTCGATGCAATAGAAGAATAAGTGGTCAGAGAAAGTTTTGCGATACCATTTCTATACAAATCCATCATTGTTGATTGCACCAACTTCAGGTCTGCAGAGATTGAGTCTTGCATAGACGGATCTTTGTATGTTTCTTCCCAAAGCCTATCTATACTATCTTTTTTATGCCAATAACCTTTGGTGAGCACCTCTACTTTATGCGCCGTATGGTCATATTTAACCGATAGCGTATCATCCCCCATTACATAGACAGAATCCATCCAAAATGTATCCTTACTATTTTGGGGGACTTTAGTGCGCCCATAGGCACATACACAACACGATGCAACAAGTATTAGTAAAGCATTACGCATAACTCTTACATTGTTTGACAATAACATAATTACAAAGAGATTTTTATATTACTATTTCGACCTATATTATGGTTTATATCTTAGGAATTAGTCCTAGATCGATCCTAACGACTTGTTCTGAATACACTCGATTAATACGCAACATATAGTCTAAATAGTTATCACAGTCTATAATGAATGCAGTGTCAGTTTCTATGCTATCATTATCATCCCACATACAGATAGTATCACTTTCGCAACCAAGCCATAGTATTTTATAAGGTGTATCATCGCTACAAACACACTTGAAACAAGTGTATTTTTCGGGTGAATCGGGATACACATAAGTAATCATATCGATGTCTAATGATGAAACAAATTCATTCTTCCGTCGAGTACTATCAGCGAGGAATGCATTTATCTTCTCATTGAGCCAAGTAAGACTGACAACACAACTATCTATACCACAGGCGGATGCAGTAGAATCTATGTAGATGTGATGTTCGTACATAAAGCCATAGGGATAATCGGGAGCAGTTCTACACCCTAACAAAATGGTTCCTACGAGCAAGAGCAAGATACCGAAAAATTGTTTTGATTTCATAATCGTAATAAATTTTTGAATTATTATTGGGTTGTTTAGTTTTGGATAGTTTCGTCCGTAGTAGAACGCCAGTTATAGAATTCATCACCATGCACCATAGTCCATAACTTTGTGCCATCGGGTTGTATAACTTGTATAGAATCAGGGCACGCAGGATCTGCCATAACAAACATAGGGCAGCATAAAAACAATAGAAAATGTAGAACTTTTTTCATATATCTGTCTTTTAGAGATTTGTACTTATTCTCCTCCGGGAACTATTCCAAAATCTATTTGTACTATCGTTTGTTGTCCCCTTCTTACACCTTTCTTATCCAAGATATTTACAAAGAAATCATCTTTACCCTGCATAGAAAGCGTGTCATCTACAATCCGTATCAAATCAGGGTCTTCCCAAATAGTATCACCATCGCAGTTGTGCCATATAGTCCCTATAGTATTCTTATCCTCGATGTAATCACTGAAATAATAGGCTTTTTCATCATTACCCGGTATATCATAGACAAACACATCAATTTTTAAGTGTGTTTCCATATTTTGTTTTCGCTCGGCACTATCTTTGAGAAAAGTATTTATCTTGTCGTTCAACCAAGGAAGATAAAGAACACAACTATCTATACCGCAAGCAGTGGCGGTGGAGTCGATATAGATTGTGTCATAATGTTCAAATACCCATGGATGACCAGGAATAGTTTCACCATTTTTGTCATCCACTTCGGAATGGTTGCACCCTGATAAAATTGTTCCTACAAGCAGGAGCAAGATGCCGAAAAGTTGTTTTGATTTCATAATCGTAATAGATTTTGGAGTTGTTATTGGGTGTTTAGTTGGATAGTTCAGTCCGTAGTAGAACGCCAGTTATAGAATTCATCACCGTGTACCATAGTCCATAACTTTGTACCATCGGGTTGTGTAACTTGTATGGAATCCAGGCATGCAGGATCTGCAAATAGCACTATTGCGAATGTAACAAATAAAAAAATACAACTTATCTTTTTCATAATAGTGTTTTTTATTATGGTTATATCATTGGGATAACCCCGATGCTTACATCAACTATATTTTTTACCGATAGCACCTTATCTATGTGTAATGCATTTTCAAAATCAGTGTCCGGATATATTAGGACTGTTGAGTCGGTTTCTATCTCATAATCTTCCCATACATAGATAGTATCACTTTCACAACCAAGCCATAGTATTCTATCAAGATCATCGCTACAAACATATTTGAAATAGTACTGTTGCGATAAATTTCGTATAAAAATCAGTTATTATCAAATAATTCGAGTTCTTTGACATTTTGATTGAAAGTGCAAAGGTTGTTTGGCTGCGTCAGCAGTTCCCGCAAATCCTTCCGTTCCATGGCAGAAACAC
>JBNMHB010000058.1:0-14790 GCA_050872525.1 Bacteroidales bacterium
GGTTTTCGCCCGAAGTGAGCGTATCGCCGATTATGAAGTTGCCCGTATCCGGCAAGCCGACTATATCTCCTGCATAGGCTTCGTCCACCGTCTCTTTGCGCTGTGCCATGAAACATGTGGGGGAGGAGAAACGCATCTGTTGGTTCTTGCGCACATGCTTATAGTAGATGTTGCGCTCAAACTTACCCGAGCAAATCTTGAAGAACGCAATGCACGAGCGGTGGTTAGGGTCCATATTGGCGTGAATCTTGAAGCAGAATCCGGTGAATTTATCCTCCATAGGTTCAACCAATCTCTCCTCTGCCTGAACGGGTCGCGGAGAGGGTGCGATACGCACGAAGCACTCCAGCAACTCCTTGACACCAAAGGTATTAAGGGCAGAACCGAAGAACACGGGAGCCAACTCGCCGGCAAGGTACTCCTCGCGCGAGAAAGGATTATACACTCCCGATATCATCTCGATATCTTCACGCAGTTTGGCAGCGTCCTGTTCGCCTACAAAATTGGTGATTTGCGGGTCGTTCACATCATCGAAACGGAGCGATTCAGTTACGTGGGTTTTGTCGGGCTGATAGAGGTCGAGAGTGGATTGGAAGAGGTTGTACACACCTTTGAACCGTTGTCCGCAGTTGATAGGCCACGACAGAGGGCGCACATGGATACCAAGTTCGCGCTCAATCTCGTCAAGCAAATCGAAGGGGTCTTTGCACTCGCGGTCCAACTTGTTGATAAAGACCATCACGGGCGTTTTTCGCATACGGCATACCTGCATAAGACGGCGTGTCTGCGTCTCTACACCTTTTGCTGCGTCGATGACAATAATGACGGAATCAACGGCAGTAAGGGTGCGGAACGTGTCCTCGGCAAAGTCCTGGTGTCCCGGGGTGTCGAGGATATTGATATGAAAAGACTGTCCTTCTTTCGAAAGAGGGTTTTGCAAATCGTTGAAAGTGGGTGTATAGTCGAATCCCATCACCGAAGTAGCGACGGAGATACCACGCTGTTTCTCAATCTCCATCCAGTCGGAGGTAGCGGTTTTGCGTATTTTGTTCGATTTGACCGCGCCTGCGACGTGTATTGCACCTCCGTAGAGAAGGAGTTTTTCGGTGAGTGTAGTCTTACCCGCATCAGGGTGGCTAATGATAGCAAACGTGCGGCGACGGAGTATTTCTTGTTGTTCTGCGTTAGAGAGCATAGAGGAATGTTTCGTTAGTTGATATTTCAAAAGCCTGCAAAGGTACGCAAATTATTCGATATATGCAAGAAGTGTGGATAATTATGAATTAAGAATTATGAATTATGAATAGTATGAGATTGCATTTTGATTATGGTTGAGGCTGCTGAATCACCTACTAATCACCTACTAATCACCTACTAATCACCCGTTAATCACCCGATAATCACCCGATAATCACCCGATAGATCCCCGATAGTAGTGTGGTGTGGGTACGTTTTGAAGATTTAATAGGAAATTATGAACATTTTGAGGAGAAGAAAGGGGAGAAATAGGAGGGAAGAAGGGCAGGCGGACAGTAAGGAGGGGTGGGGGGGGGGAATATGGGGTGGCAATAGTTCGATTATAAACATTTTGCGAAATACAGGTGTGATTATAAACATTTTGACACATTATGCGTATGTTATGTAACATTTTGATATAAAATAATTGGGTTTTATTTGGCTGTATGGAAATTTATCACTATCTTTGCAACGCATTTGGGAGTGGGGTAAAAATGCGACATTTTTGGAATATGCGCTGCGCTTGGAAACAAATACACGAAAAATTAAATCAAATATAGACAAATATGTATGGGGGGCAACAACTCAATATGTATTATCAACAAAAATATGCGTTTATATTGACTGAGATAACTTATAACAAACTATTTTATAAACCACGATTGTGCGGAGATGTAATCTAAAGACACAATCGTATAATAATCAACACATTATGAAAAAACATCTATTCCTTTTTGCAAGTCTTCTGTGGCTGCTTTCGAGTCCGTTGGGAGCGCAACAGGCGACTTTTGCACACATGGCTTCGCCCATGAAACACACATGGCACAAAGCCAAAGCGACAGCATTGGCAGCACCTGCTACCGATGCCGAGTCTGCAGTTAATGCTTTCGGCGCACTGCAAGGTCCTAACGGTCAGACTTGGACTTACACTCTTGACTTCACGGAAAAGAGCAAAGGGTTCTATTCTGCTGCACACGTGAAAGTGTATAACGAGAAACAAGAGTTGATGGGTGAGTTTACCGATGAGTTTGCAGAGGGCGACTCTACCGTAGTGGGTGTGAACAGTGTACAACTCAACCCGCTGATTACCAAGAAGTTCTTCAATACAGATGACAACTACGAGGTAATGCTCTACATTCACGCCGTTACAAAAGACTACACGGGACTTGAGTACAACGATGTGTTCTCTCTCGGCAAACCCGACAAGATTTGTACTATCCCAGGTAACCAGGTATTGGCACAAAACACTGCCCGCGACGCATGGAGCGAGAACTACACCCTCGTTTTCCAACGCGATTCGATGGTGACGGACGGGATAGAGAGCGAAGAGCCTAACTATGGCGAGTACTATCTGTTGTTTGATGTTTACCAAAAAGCCGGTTACGGAGGATTCAAGGGCAAAGTGCACACTTTTACCCTCGACTATTCCTACATAGCAGGTGCAGGGCATGCGTCTATTCCTATCTTGATGCAGAAACACAACAACAAAATTGTTTATGCGTTTGCACGCTATGAGAGACCGTTCTTCAAACCCGACACACCGTGGAACCAAGACCCTGTGGTAGAGCCGAATAACAATTTCCTTATCACAATGGTAAGCGAGCGATTCGATACGATAGCCCAGACTTCGATTCCTTGCCCGACCGACAACAAGTACCTCTATACCTTCCCGTACCTCGGCGGTTTGCGCTATAACGATGACTTGGCTTTCAACTTCTTTGAGTCGGATACCGCGTATATCGTTTCGTTTGACTACTACACGACCAGCGACGACTTCCTGACTTCTTATTATGTATATAATGTGGCAGGTGAGTGCCTTGATACCATTGCCGAATACACCAGCGACTATATCTGGATGAGCGATGTGGCCGGACAGGAAGAACAATACTGCTTCGTTCAGTCGGACGACCAGAATGTGTACTTCAGTTTTGTGGACGTTCCTTCGTGCAAAGAAGTAGCGCGCTTCAACTCGTTGTTCAATGGAAACCAGTTGTCGGCAAACCTCGACCGCTATCCGGTGAAGGATTCGTATCAGTATGTATTCTCACTGACCTATGGTGCAGACGATGCAGAAGGCAACACTATCCACAGTGTGGCATGGCTCAAAAAAGACGGTTCGTTAGACCACTATGACCGCCTCAACTTAGGTAAAAATATCCAGTTGGCAAACCCGTATATCAGCGCCGATGCACTCAACCCATGGCTGTTTAACACCGACAATGAGCGCGAATATATGGTATTGGTTAAGCGTCTGATTAGTGCCGGTTCGCCTAAGACCAACGAATTGCTCTATATTGTAAACACCAAGGGTGATCGTCTGTTGGAGTTGGGTCCTGATACCATCAAGGGTAACTTGTCGGGTATCTCGTTGCTTAACCCGAAGACGAATCCGCACCTGGCTATCCTCTACTATAACAGCGGTGCAAGTGCCAACTATACTCCGACCTATACTTCGTTGCCTCTGAATAAGTTTGCAGGCGGTGATGGTACGGCAGAAAAGCCCTATCTGATTGCCACTGCGGGTGATTTCCAACAGATTGGTACGGCTCCGTCGGCAGCCTTCCAAGTGACTGACGATTTGGATTTCCAATCGTTGCCATTCAGCGGTATATCTGCGAATTTCACAGGCTCTATTGACGGTAAAGACCATGTGCTGACGAATGTTGTACTGGCAGATAATGGTCTGTTCCACAACGTATTGGAGATTGCAAGCATACAGAACTTGCGTATCTATCAACCCGAATTGACACTCAACAACGGCTTGGAAGCAGGTATCGTGGCAAATAGTATGGTTACGAATACGATACTCGGCGCGGGTAAGAGCAATAGCACGATAGAAAATGTACATGTCTATCGTCCGGTGGTAAATGCAGCGGAGGGCTATGATGGCACGTTTGGTGGTATCGTAGGTAGCACGGCTACAGGTTCGCAAGTGATTCAATGCTCTGTGAATGATGCGGAAATCAACATAGGAGAAGATGCAACAGCCGGCGGTATCGTAGGTAAGATTACTACCGGTTCGGTTGTGAAAGGTTGCACATTCAGCGGAGAACTGACGGCAGGAGTTGTCGGCGGTATCGTAGGTGAAAGCCAAACCGGAGACGAAACTATCACTCACTGCCACAGCAACGCGGCTCTGACCGGTTATGAAGCAACGGGCGGTATCATCGGTAACGACGGACGCAGCATAATAAACAACTGCTATGCAGAGGGTTCTATCCTTGCGAAAGGTGGTAATCGTGGCACTGCTGCAGGTGGTATTGCCGGTAAATTAGAAAGTACATTTGCTGCTTCGGTACAGAAAGTGATTGAGAATTGCCTTGTAGGTATAGACTCTATCGTAGTAGCACAGGGTGCAGAGGAGGTTACCGCACACCGTATCGTGGGCTACACAAGCGTGGATGAGAAAGAGATTGACTGGGAAAATACTACCGATTGGGAGAATCCGGTATATCTTGAAAGTGATCCCGAAACGGCTTTAGGACAGAACTATGTTGTTTCAACTATGGCAGTGCTTGACGCTTCGGTACAAGCCACCGACACGACGACGGAAGGTGCAACCTTGGCAGCAGCAGACCTGACAACAGACTTCTTGACCAACCATAAATTCGCAGCAGGCACAGCACTTGATGCACCTTGGGTACACGGTGCGAACCCCTATCTGTGGTTTGAGAAAGAGGCAGGCGCACTCATCGCCGGTCAAGCAGAGATGAGTGTTCTGTTGGGCGATTCGGCAGAGGTAAGTTTCAGTATCCTCAATGGCGACGGTGCACAGATTAAGGTAGCGTGCGACACGGATGGTTTGGTATCGTGGCGTATTGTGGAAGCAGAGAAAGACTACGCTGTGGTGAGAGTGGTGGCTACTGCTTGCGGAACTGCCACACTGACAGCCACTTATGGTGATAAGACCGCTACTTGCCGTGTCGTTTGCCACCGCGAGTACTTGGGACAAGACTCGGAAAAAGGCAGTGTGAACCAGACCTACACCGACGCTGACAAAATCGCATTGGAAGATATGCGCGGCACATTAGGTGTGTTCCTGTTCTCGGCAGAAAAAGCCGATGGCAGTGATAAGGTATTGCTCTACTTCTTCAACGAGAACGAGGATGAGGATATCATCATTCCGGCACAGACCTATACTATCGACAAGACGTATAAGAGTGGAACCGTTGCTGCTTCGACCGGTTTGGACGCAAATGCAGTACTTGCCCCCTCATACTACACAACCCTCAAAAAAGGCACTGCAATGGAGGTATTCTTCTTTGTTGCCGGCGAGGTGAAAGTAGAGAAGTTGGCTGACGGTGCTATGCAGATGACTGTAGATGCAGTGAACTCATACAACCTGCCAATACATATCGAGTATAAGGGTACACCGACCGATATCGACAACGTACGTATGGATGACTCTGTAGGAGCCTACAAGTTTGTAAAAGACGGCGTCATCTATATTGTCCACAATAATCATATCTACACTACTACCGGTGAATTGGTAGAATAATCTAACCATTACCGATTAGGAAATAAAAACTGCCTGACAACGCCGGTTGTCAGGCAGTTTTTTGTATGTTATGAAAACGTTTTCTTGTTGCCCGTATAATGAACCATTATTCTTTTCTCAGACCAAATATAATCAAATATGAAACAAAAATATATTTGAATGCTTTTGGAGTGTTGGGCGGATTATTAGTGGATTAAACTATTGATAAACATGAATAGAATCACAATCGGACATACATATCTTGCCAACCAATAGAAGAACCTCACCACTTGGGCATTAAAACGTCCTTCTGAGGTCAGTTCGTTGAACACCACATCTTTATTCATCAGCCATCCCACCAAAACGCAAGCGGCTATACCACCTATGGGCAGAATAAAGTTTGAAGTGAACATATCCGTAAAGTCAAACACCGTCTGCCCCATTATCTTAAGACTCGAACCTGCTACTTGCGACCTTGCGCAGACGATGGCAAAACCACCTACACACACAAACAGAATGACCAAAGCCCACACGCGGCTGATAGATTTACCTCTAAAATGCCACTCTTCTGATATATATGCTGCGCCCGCTTCCAATAGCGAGAATGACGACGTAATGGCTGCAAAGAATAATAGTATGAAGAATAGCACACTCACTAATCGGCCTGCAGGCAGAGTGGCAAACAATGGCGGCAGTGTCTTAAACACAAGGTCCGGACCGGAAGTTACCTCCACGCCATAAGTGAATACGCTCGGGAAAATGGCAAGTCCTGCTAAAATTGCCATAAGCACGGTGGCACCGGTTACAATCATAGATACGTTAACAAGGCTCTGTTCTTTTTGGATATACGAACCGTATGTTACCATTACCGACATACCGAGACTGAGCGAGAAGAACGATTGCCCCAGTGCCATCATTATTGTCTGCCCTGTTACTGCGCTCCAATCCGGTTTTAACAGAAATGCGGCACCCGCTACCCAGCCTTCCTGCCAAACGGACGCGATAGCGAGAAACAGTAGGATTATAAAAAGAGCAGGAATCATAAACTTGGAACAACGCTCAATACCCTTGCTGACACCAAAAGCCAATACAACGCAGTTTAGTGCAAGAAAGACGATTGTCCATATAACAGGGCGTGGACCATTCACAAAGTTATCAAACAGACCGGTCATTTGTTCGTAGGTCATTCCTCCGAAATCGTGCGCAACAGATTGGTAGATATATTCCAAAGACCAACCGGCTACCACACAATAAAAAGCGAGAATCAACATCCCGGCAAATATCTCGACTCCTCCGACTATTCCCCATGCTTTTTTGCCGCTTGTAGTAATGAAACTTCGGTATGCATTACTCTGACTGCGCCGCCCTATCACAAACTCGCTGAGCATCACAGGAACAGAGATAAGCAATGAGATGATGATGTAAATAATTAGAAAAGCAGCACCCCCGTTTTGTCCCGCCACATAGGGGAATTTCCAAATGTTTCCTAATCCTACCGCAGAGCCGGCAATGGCTGCCATTGTACCGAACTTGCTAACAAATTGATTTCGTGCCATGGTATAAAGATTTTATTATTGTAAAATTACTTCGTCTTTTTGCCCATTGCTCCAACACTTTGCAAAAGTACGGTAAAAAAATGATTTATGCAAATCGTTTATAAAAATAGTTTGTCAAAAATGCCTAAATGATTTCTTTTGTGGCAGTCAAGCACTAACTCTCTTAATTCATAATTCGTAATTAAAATGTCAGGAGGATGTCAGGTGGATAGCCTTGTATTGTTTCTTAGCCGGTGATATCGCCGCAAGAGCAAGAGTAGGGGACCTTCTTCCGACTGTGTGGCATAGGATATCTTAACGCACCACTAATTTGTAATTATTATCGAACTCGCGTTAATTACCCTTTGGATATATAAAAACCCCAATAATGATGTGGTTGTGCTTTTTTTCTTGCAAATTACGTATTTTTGTTGTAACTTTGCACGCTTAAATGCAGAATAATAAATATAACCCATTGTAAATATATGGCTTTTCAACGTACTTTAATTACAGCCGCGCTTCCGTATGCCAATGGTCCTGTGCATATCGGACACTTGGCAGGAGTGTATGTGCCGGCAGATATTTATGCGCGTTATCTGCGTCTTCGTGGAGAACAAGTGCTTTTTGTGGGAGGTAGCGACGAACACGGTGTACCTGTTACTATTCGTGCTCGCAAAGAAGGTATTTCCACACAGGAGGTGGTGGATAGATACCATAGCCTGATTAAATCGTCGTTTGAACAATTCGGTATCTCATACGACATCTATTCGCGTACTACCAGCAAGATACATCATCAGTTCGCATCAGACTTTTTCCGCAAACTATACGATAATGGTAAGTTTGTCCAGCAGACGACGGAACAGTTCTACGACCCTGATACTCAGGAGTTTCTGACCGACCGGAATATCCGTGGTGAGTGCCCGCGTTGTCATGCGCAAGGGGCATACGGCGACCAATGTGAGAAATGCGGTGCTACCCTTTCGCCTGATGAACTCATCAATCCATACAATGCTGTGAACGGCAATCCGCTGACCAAAAAAGAGACAACACATTGGTATCTTCCGCTTGACCAATACCAACAATGGCTTGAGAAATGGATACTTGAGGACCACAAAGAATGGCGTCCGAATGTGTACGGGCAGTGTAAATCGTGGTTAGACGGAGGATTGAAACCGCGTGCCGTAACGCGCGACCTCGATTGGGGTATTCCTGTGCCGGTGGAAGGTGCGGAGGGAAAAGTGCTTTATGTGTGGTTCGATGCGCCTATCGGCTATATCTCCAACACCAAAGAACTTTGTGATGCGCAACCGGAGAAATACGGCAAGTGGGAGACTTGGTGGAAAGATGACTCCACTCGTATGATTCACTTTATCGGAAAAGATAATATCGTATTCCACTGCATTGTCTTCCCGACGATGTTGAAAGCTGATGGCTCGTATATCTTGCCGGACAATGTGCCTGCCAATGAGTTTCTCAACTTGGAGGGCGACAAGATTTCGACCTCGCGCAACTGGGCGGTTTGGCTCAATGAGTATCTGGTGGACTTCCCCGGAAAACAAGATGTGTTGCGCTATGTGCTGACTGCCAACGCACCCGAGACCAAAGATAATGATTTCACATGGGCGGATTTCCAAGCACGCAACAACAATGAGTTGGTCGCTATCTATGGCAACTTTGTGAACCGTGCTTTGGTGCTGACCAACAAGTATTTCGGCGGCAAGGTGCCTGCTGCAGGTGCGCTTACTGAGTATGACCAACAGACGATAGCCGACTTCTGCAATATCAAAGCGCAGTTAGAAGACTTGCTCAATAATTTCCGTTTCCGAGATGCGCAGAAAGAGGCGATGAACTTGGCGCGTATCGGTAACAAGTATTTGGCAGACATGGAGCCTTGGAAATTAGCCAAGACCGATATGGAGCGCACAGCCACCATACTGAACTTGGCTTTGCAAATCGCTGCTAATCTGAGCATTGCGTTCGAACCGTTCCTGCCTTTCTCGTCGGAGAAACTTCGCCAAATGCTCAATATTGAGCATGCCGAATGGGCGCAACTCGGGTCAGTGGACCTGCTGCCCGCCGGACACAACTTGGGCGAGGTGTCGCTGCTCTTTGAGAAAATAGAGGATGCACCTATTCAGGCTCAACTTGACCGTTTGGCACGTATCAAACAGGAGAACGAGGCTGCCGCACAGGCAGAAGCACTCAAGAATTGGCGTCCGACCGACATCAAGGCGCATACTACGATAGATGATTTCGACAAAGCAGACATCCGCGTGGCAACGGTGCTTGATTGTCAGCCGGTTAAGAAGAGCGAACGTCTCTTGCAATTCCGTCTCGACGATGGTATGGGCGGACGAACCATACTCAGCGGTATCGCACAATCGTATCCCGACCCCTCGGTGCTGATTGGCAAACAGGTGCTTTTTATTGCCAATTTCCCGCCGCGTAAGATGATGGGCATCGAGTCGCAGGGCATGATTCTGTCGGCAGTGGATGCCGATGGCAAACTGGTGGTAACCACTGTTTCGGCACCTGTGAAAAACGGTGTACAAGTAGGGTAAACGCCAATAGGCTCTGTCTATGTCCTGTCTTCGGGTTATATTAGCCGTCATATTTCCGCCCCTTGCGGTGGTGGATAAGGGGTGTGGTAGTTTTATCATAGTCCTTATTCTTACATGTCTCGGTTGGGTACCCGGCGTCATTGGGGCATTGATTATATTGAACAAAAATGACTGATTAAGATTTTACAATATGAAAAAGTATATTTCTCTCGCACTGTTGTGTTTCGCGACCCTTTGCCTGTCGGCACAGAACTACAAACATAGTATCGGAGGTACGGTGGGTAGTATGTATGGTGTTTCTTACAAAGGTTTTATCCTTGGAGTGGAACACCTTGCTTTGCAAGGCGACTTGGGCGTACGCCTGATGTCCACCGCCGCAGGTAACGGCAACTATACCGGCTCTATGAGTATGTACACTTTCGAACTCAATCCGAATGTGGTGTATCAGAACACCATCGGCGAGTTCGATGAAGGACGGGTAGATTGGTATGCAGGAGGCGGTTTGAGTCTTGGTTTGTGTGGAGACCTATATCCTATACGTATGGGAAACTATGTCTATTATTCACCCGTGTTGGGCAAATTCGGACTGAATGCCGTTGCAGGAGCGGAGATAGTGTTTGATGCACCCGTAAATTTGTCGTTAGATTTCCGTCCCGGTTACGGCGTAGCCTTCAACGACAACTACCATGTTTCATTCTTCGATTGGGCATTGGTTGCCTCTGTCCGTTATCGTTTCTAATTATACTGATTATACTGACTCATGTATCCACAACAAATCATAGATGCCTTGCGCCATGTGCGCTACCCGGGGACGGGTAAAGACCTGATAGAGAGCGGTATGCTCGAAGATGATATCCGTATCAGCGGATTGGAGGTGAGTTTTTCGCTTATCTTTGAGAAGGACAACGACCCATTCCTAAAATCGGTGATTAAGGCTGCCGAGGTGGCAGTGCAGACCTATGTAGATACCAATGCTGCTGTGCATATTCATACCAAATTCCGCAAGCAAAACATACAACCGCAGGCGGAGAAATCTCCGTTGAAAGCGACAAAAATAATCGCTATCCATAGTGGAAAAGGCGGTGTGGGAAAATCTACGGTGGCTGCCAATTTGGCTATCGCGTTGGCGCGACAAGGCAAACGTGTCGGACTGCTTGACGCCGATATACACGGACCGAGTATGCCCAAGATGTTCCATACCGAGGACTGCCGCCCCGTATCGGTGGAAGAAGACGGACGGACACTCATCGAACCTATTGAGCAGTATGGGGTGAAAATGTTGTCGATAGGCTTCTTTGTGGATCCCGCTTCGGCAGTAGTTTGGCGTGGCGGTATGGCAAGCAACGCGATTAAACAACTGATAGAGGACGCTCATTGGGGCGAATTGGATTATTTCCTGATTGACCTGCCCCCCGGAACATCGGATATTCACCTGACACTCGTCTCGCTTCTCCGTCTGACGGGGGCGATAGTGGTTACGACACCCCAACCGGTGGCATTGGTGGACGCACGCAAGGGCGTGGATATGTTTCGCAACGAGAAAATAGATGTGCCCGTGTTGGGTATCATTGAGAATATGGCATGGTTCACACCTGCCGAACTGCCCCAAAACCGCTATTACATCTTCGGACACGATGGTGGCAAACGTTTGGCGGAAGAACTCAATGTTCCTTTGCTTGGGCAGATACCTATCGTGCAGAGTATTCGCGAGGCAGGCGACGAGGGCGAACCTATTGCTATGCAGGCAGGGCACCCCGCAGCTGAAATCTTCGATGAAATCGCGAGGAAAGTGTAATGGCTTCCAATAATACCACCGCCTTAGGCACAGAACCCATCGGCAAATTGCTGATGAAGTTCGCTTTGCCCGCCATCATCGCGATGACGGCAAGTTCGTTATACAACATAGTGGACACTATATATATAGGTCATGGTTGCGGTGCGTTGGCTCTGTCTGCATTGACGGTGGCAAAGCCGTTTATGGATATATGCGCCGCTTTTGGCAGTTTGGTGGGCGTGGGTGCCAGCACGGTGTTGGCAATCAAACTCGGCGAGAAAGACTATGAATCCGCCAACAAAGTGTTGGGTAATGTGCTGGTTCTCAATGTAATATTGGGTATATTGATTATGGTAGTCGGACTATTGGGATTAGAGCCGATTCTGCGTGCTTTCGGCGCGAGCGATGACACGTTGGAGTATGCCCACCAATATATGGAGATTATCCTCTTTGGAAATATACTGACGCATATCTACTATGGTTTGAATAACATTTTGCGCTCGATGGGGCACCCGAAGTTGGCGATGACCTCCACGATAGTAGCCGTCGTCGTGAATATCATTCTCGACCCGATATTCATTTTCGGACTCGATATGGGTGTGCGTGGGGCAGCATTGGCAACGGTCATCTCGCAGGCGATTGCCGTGGTGTGGCAGTTTACTATTTTCTGCAACCCGAAGGAATTGCTACATTTCCATCGCCGTATTTGGAAACTCGATAAGCAAATCACGTTGCAAGCATTATCTATTGGATTATCACCTTTCCTAACCAATCTGGCAAGTTGCTTTGTGGTGATAATCATCAACAACCAACTCAAACGTTATGGGGGCGATATGGCGATTGCCACGTATGGGGTTATCAACCGCGTGGTGTTTGTGTTCGCGATGATTGTAATGGGGTTCAACCAAGGTATGCAACCGATAGTGGGGTACAACTACGGCGCAAAACAATACCATCGTATGCTCCGCACATTCAAACTGACGGCTATCTGTGCCACTATCACGACAAGTATCGTGTTTGTATTAGGCGAGTTTTGTCCTGAATTGGTAATACGTATTTTTACACACGATGCCGACTTGATAGCCCAATCTATAACGCCTATGCGTATCATCTGCTGTTCGATGTTGATTGTTGGTTTTCAGATGGTGGGCGGAAACCTGTTCACCAGTATTGGTATGGCAAGCAAGGCGATATTTCTGAGCCTGACGCGCCAGGTATTGTATCTCATCCCTCTGACGCTATTTATTCCTCTTCTGTTTACTACCGACCCTCTCCTTGGTGTCTGGTGGAGCCTCCCCATCAGTGATACCTTAGCCGGTCTCACTGCCACCATTATGCTGATAATACAAATACGCAAGTTCAAAGCCCTCATCGAAGAGCAAAACGCCTACCTCACAACCCTCCCCCCTCAACCGGATTGAGGTAACTTTTCCCGATAAAAAAGAATGTATCTTTTCAACCTGCACACCTGATTTGGAAAAAAGGTGGTGGAGGAATGTGAAAAAACAACAAAGACCACCTAACTCTGTTAGATAGTCTTTTTTTGCGGAAAGAGAGGGATTCGAACCCCCGGACCCTCGCAGGTCAACGGTTTTCAAGACCGCCGCAATCGACCACTCTGCCATCTTTCCTGTGCTTTTCTACGAAAAAGCGTGCAAAGGTACATCTTTTTTTTCAAATACGCAAGCCTGTGTGCGTTTTCTTATCCGATTTGCTGAAAAAGGTTCAGAAAAAAGACTATGCTATTGCAGGCATAAAGAACCGGAAAAGGACTCCTGCATGCTGTTTATTTGTTCATTTTTTGTTGTCGTTTGATAAGATTAGGTGCGTTTTTCTTCCGAATACGTGGGTTTTGGCACGTATATTGTGTAATAATGTCTGTTTAATTCATATTGAATGAGACGACTCTTTGGTTTTCTGAGGAGTTTGCTCATCACCCACTACATCAATGATAGCAACCGTTTTTCTGACTATTTTGCTTCTCTGTTCGGCACTCTGCTTTGCGCAATATGCCGACGAGCAGTTGTACAACGCCTTTCTCCAACAGGATATGTCTGTGTGGGAGGAGTATATTTCCACTGCTGATTGGGAGTCTCTCTCGCAGGAGGAGCGTCGTCGCTTAATCAATTACGAATATGGCTTTATCGCCACGATTGTTGACCAAAAAGAATCGCGCGCAGACGAGTATCTGTCGGCGTTTCGTAGTCATGTAGAGGAGGAGTATCAGGGTGGTTTTATCTCCGAGGCACACTATTGCATGTATATGTCGTCGGCGAATGCGTACGACTATATGCTCAACAAGTCGCGTCTGTTTTCGGCTGGTTTACAGTCGTTTAAGTTGGTCAAGAAAGCGGCAGAACTGGCTCCCGATGACCCCTTTGTGCTGACGCTCAAGGCGAATGTGGATTTCTATGCGCCCACGGTGTTCGGTGGCGACAAGGAGGCGGCATTGCAGATGTTCACGCGTGCGCGTAACCTATTTATGAATAGTATGGATTGTTCTCATCTCTGGAATTATGCCTCGCTGCGTATGTGCATAGCCCAATGTTACGAAAAGACGGGCGACAAACAACGGGCGATAGATGAGTGCCGGTCGATTCTGGCCGAGATACCCGATTTTAGATATATCCGCGACGAATATCTGCCCTATCTGCTCGCTTTGGAATAGCCTGTCGGCATTCAAATTTGCACTTCTTGCACAGGAAAAGCGATTTTTTTGCGAAATAATTTGCAAGTGTCAAAAAAAAGCAGTAATTTTGCGCTCACTTTCAGAAGAGAGTAATTGCCTAATTGTGTAATGGTAGCACTACAGATTCTGGTTCTGTCTGTCTGGGTTCGAATCCTGGTTAGGCAACTGAGAAAACCAAGCATCAAAATGCTTGGTTTTTTTGTGTATATAGCAGGTGTTGATACCTTTATCCCGCGCTGTCCGTCGTGCGTGGGAAATAAATTTTCGTGTGTATTGTGTTTTGTTTTGCGTAATCACAAAAAAAGTTGTACCTTTGCAGCGGAAACAATATGCCTTTGGCAGTAGATATGACCAAACTGAGTGTAAATATCAATAAGGTGGCAACGCTGCGCAACGCACGCGGGGGCAATTTGCCGGACGTGGAACGTTTTGCCGTAGATTGCGAACACTTTGGCGCACAGGGGATTACCGTTCACCCGCGCCCCGATGAGCGACATATTCGCCGAAGCGATGTGTAC
>JBNMHB010000059.1:0-14749 GCA_050872525.1 Bacteroidales bacterium
AGCGACAGGAACAGATAGTAGATACCATACTGCAATGCCGTTCCGAATGCACCAACGCATACGAAACGGACTGCAGAACGATATTTCGCAGGCAAACGCCTTGTAAGAGTCTTCAAATAATTATGAATTATGAGTTATTACCTTAGAGCAATGCGGCAAGGAGTTCTTCCATAGCGGGTTGGAGTCCTGCGGCGTTACGTCCGCCGGCAGTAGCCATCCATGCTTGTCCACCACCACCTTGGATATGTTTGGCTGCCGACTTAATCATCTGACCGGCATTTTTACCTGCATCCACCAACGGTTGCGACAAGAAAACGGAAATCATCGGCTTGCCTTCCCATTCGGTAGCACCCACCACCGCAAACTGCACATCGGTGAAACGTCCGCGCAACAGAGGCAACACACCACGAATCATATCGGGTTGCACATTACCTTGTACGCGCACCAATTTGATACCGTTATAGTCCTCTGCACGGTCAATCAAGCGGTCGCGGAACTGCTCCAATTTTTCAGCCATAAAGTTCTCTATTTCCTTCTTAAGCGACTGATTTTCAGCAACTGCTTTCTGTACTGCGCCTGCCAAGTCGGGTGCATTATTGAATAGCGCACGCAATCCTGTGAGCATATCCTGTTGCGCATAATAGAGGTGGTCTGCTTGGGCGGCAGTAACTGCCTCGATACGACGGATACCCGCTGCAATACTAGTCTCCATCACGATACGCACCGAGCCGATACGCCCGGTGGAAGACACATGGCAACCACCGCATAACTCGATAGACGGACCGTATTTGATAACACGCACGTCGTCGCCGTATTTCTCGCCGAACAACGCCATCGCGCCCATCTCTTTGGCTTTTGCGATAGGGGTATGACGACTCTCTTCGAGAGCAAAATCCTGACGGATAAGTTGGTTGGCTGTCTGCTCAACAAGACGCAGTTCTTCGGGGGTAACTTTCTGATAATGAGAGAAGTCGAAACGAAGCGAGTCGGGTGTAACAAGACTACCTTTCTGCTCCACATGCTGTCCGAGGACGGTACGTAGAGCGTAATGGAGGATATGGGTGCAAGTATGGTTGCAAGCAATAGCCTGACGACGGTCGGCATCCACCTTGGCAAGCAACGGTTGCTCAATCGCATCGGGCAATTCGGTGCAGATATGCACCGCGAGGTTGTTTTCACGCTTGGTATCAATGATACGCGCCGTACCTACAGAACCCGTGTCGCCAATTTCACCACCCATCTCGGCATAGAAAGGCGTCTTCGACAACACAACCTGATAGAACTCTTTGCCTTTCTGACTCACTTTGCGGTAGCGAAGCACCTGCGTCTCAACCTCCAACGTGTCGTACCCTACAAACTCGGTATCGCCTTCGCGCAGCACCACCCAATCGCCCAAGTCCTGTTTGTTGGCAGAGCGTCCCATCTCTTTCTGGTGTTCCAATGCGCGGTTGTATTCCTCCTCGTTGGTGGTAAATCCGTTCTCGCGAAGAATCAACTCGGTAAGGTCGAGCGGAAAACCATACGTATCTTTGAGCGTGAAGACATCCACTCCCGAAATCTCTTTGCCCTTTGCCTCGCGCATCAGTTTGTCGAGCAGGGTGATACCCTTGTCGAGGGTGCGCAAGAAAGCCTCCTCTTCGCTCTTGATGACGGGGATAATCTGTTGCTCTTGTTTCTTCAGTTCGGGGTAGGCATCGCCCATATCTTCAATCAGTTGCGGAACCAAGCGGAACATAAACGCCTCGCGCTGACCGAGGAACGTATAGCCATAGCGCACCGCACGGCGGAGGATACGGCGAATGACGTAGCCGGCTTTCTCGTTGGAGGGCAACTGTCCGTCGGTGATAGCAAACGCGATAGTACGTATATGGTCGGCTATCACACGCATAGCGATGTCGGTCTTCTCGTCTTTGCCATACTCGCAACCGCATATCTCACCTATCTTGTGGAGCATCGGTTGGAAGACATCGGTGTCGTAGTTGGATTGTTTGCCTTGCATGGTACGCACCAGACGCTCAAAGCCCATACCGGTGTCAATCACTTTGTTGGGCAGTCCCTCCAACGAACCGTCTGCCTTGCGGTTGTATTGCATGAAGACGAGGTTCCAAATCTCAATCACTTGCGGGTGGTCCTTATTCACCAACTCGCGTCCCGGCACTGCGGCTTTCTCCTCTTCGGAACGACTATCCACGTGAATCTCGGAGCAGGGTCCGCAAGGTCCGGTATCGCCCATTTCCCAGAAGTTATCGTGTTTGTTTCCCTCCAGGATATGGTCGGCAGGCAGGTGTTTCGCCCAGATGGAGGCAGCCTCGTTGTCGCGCTCCAGTCCCTCTTCGGGCGATCCCTCGAAGACGGTGGCATAGAGGTTCTTGGGGTCGATATGCAGCACATCGACGATATATTCCCACGCAAAGTCGATAGCCCCTTCTTTGAAATAGTCGCCAAACGACCAATTGCCGAGCATTTCGAACATGGTGTGGTGGTATGTATCGTGTCCCACTTCCTCAAGGTCGTTGTGCTTGCCGCTGACACGGAGACACTTCTGCGAGTCTGCTACACGGGGATATTTAATCGGGTCATTGCCTAAGATGATACCCTTCCACGGGTTCATACCGGCGTTGGTAAACATCAGCGTCGGGTCATCTTTGATAACCATTGGTGCAGAGGGGACGATATGGTGCCCTTTGCTTTTCATAAAATTCAAAAAGGACTGTCTGATTTCTTTACTTGTCATATTTTATTTTTATATTTTATTCACATTTGAAGGTATGCCTATCCTATAACTATCCTATAACCATCCACCTTACTTTTATAGGGTGGTGGTAGGGCAAAGGCATTAACCTATTTTACCTTTTAACGACACAAGATGCGTTGTCTCCGAACTTATCCCATTACTCGGCTGCCGGGGCAGCAGGCGTGGTTTTGAAATCGATAAACTCACGGCGCGGGCGGTGGTCTTCTCGTTCTTCACGAGGCACGAAAGGCAACGGGTTCTTTTTCAACTCCTTATTTAATGCGCGCGCGTGAAGGAGGTCTATCGCCATATAGAGTGCATGGGCGAAACTATGATGGTTCGAAGCGTTCTTGCCCGCGAGGTCATAGGCAGTGCCATGGTCAGGCGAAGTGCGGATAACGGGAAGCCCTGCGGTGAAGTTTACTCCGCTCATATCCAGCACCTTAAACGGAATCAGACCTTGGTCGTGATACATCGCCAGCACCGCATCAAAATGAGTGAATTTGCCGCTGCCGAAGAATCCGTCTGCCGAATAAGGTCCAAACGTCCATATCCCCTGCTCGTTGGCTTTCTCGATAGTCGGTTTTATCACCTCCCGTTCCTCTTTGCCAATCAGTCCGTTGTCCCCCGCATGCGGATTAAGCGCGAGGACGGCGATACGCGGTTTCTCAATACCAAAATCGTTCATCAGCGTGGTATTCAGCACATTCAGTTTGGCAAGAATACGCTCCTCGGTTATCATCGAAGGCACTTTCGAAATAGGTACATGGTTGCAAACCAACGCCACACGCATGGTCTCGCTCACCATCATCATCAGGCTGTCTTGCGCCTCTTCTCCAAAGACCGAGGTCAGATATTCGGTATGCCCCGAAAAATGGAAATGCTCCGATTGGATATTCTGTTTGTTGATGGGAGCGGTAACAAGGGCATCTACCAGCCCCGCTTTCATATCCGCGCAGGCACGTTCCAACGCCACAAACGAGGCTTGCCCCGCCTCGGGAGTAGATTCGCCAAAGTGCAAAGGCGTATCATCGGCATAGCAGGTGATGAGGTTCAACCGACCATCTTTCGCCTGCTTCGGGTTGTCTATCAGGTTAAATTGTATGTTCGAGTACTCCTCGCCAAGCGTGCGCGCATGTTGGCGTGCCACTTTGGCATTGCCATATACCACCGGACGGCATATCTCGCAGATATGCGGGTCGCTGATTGACTTGAGGATTATTTCATAGCCGACACCATTGATGTCGCCGGCGGTGATTGCTATTGTTGGTTTCATATATAGACGGCAAAACGCCGCGTTGTTTTTCGTTAGTTACGTAGTTTTTCGGGGTATGGTCAACACCAATGCACTTTCTGATAAGGCAGTTTCTCAGGGTCGTACATCTTGCGTTCCTCATCTTTGTAGCCGAGCGAGATAACGCACAAAACATTCAGATTATCAGGGATATTCGCCAACGAGCGCACCAACTCTTCTGCGCCCTCACGCTGATACACTTGGCACCAACATGCGCCGAGACCTTGGTCTGCCGCAGCAAGCAGAATATCTTGTGCCGCAATCGCACCGTCTGACTGCCAAGTATCTGTCAATGAGGCGTCCAATGCCACCACGATAGCCGCCATTGCTGTATCAAACATACCGCTTCCGTATGTGCGGCAACCCGATAGTCGGCGAAGGGTTTCTTCGTGGGTCAGCACATAGAACTCCCACGGATTCAGGCGTTTACCCGACGGCGACATCAGCGCACAGCGCAAAATATAGTCTAATTTTTCTTTCTCCACCGGCTGATTCGTATATTTACGTATCGACCGCCGTTGTTGGCACAATTTTTCAAAAGTCTCCATATCGTGTATATTTTTGTTCATATATAATTCCTAATTATCACAAACGTATTTTCAAGCGTATATTTCACCTCGCTTTTCTCTATATTTGCACAATGCGCGCAAATTAAGCGTGCAAAGTTACCATTTTTTTTAGAAATACACAACCCCTCCACGCTTTTTCTCCCCAAAGACGCCCTGTTCGCCACTGTTCGCCACGGTATTCCGTCATAAAAAATTCCACCGCGCTCTTGCAATTCTCATTTTTTTGCACTATCTTCGCACTCTATTTCAGAAACAGACAATCGCACTATGAATATCGAACAATTCAGAGAAATATGTTTGAGTCTTCCGGAGGCAACGGAAGATGCGCCCTTTGATGATTCCACGGTGGTTTTTCGGTTGCGCAACAAGATATTCGCCTGTGTATCAACGGATAGACCGGATATGGTAACGATGAAATGCGACCCCGAGTTAGCCCTTGAGTTGCGCGCGCGATACTATGCCATAGAGGGAGCATGGCATTGGAACAAGAAATACTGGAACCAAATCAGCACCGATGGCTCTGTCCCTGACGACCTGATAAGCGCTTTGGTGCGCCACGCCTACTCCGAAGTAAACAAAAATCTCCCCAAGAAATCCCAAGTCCCTATCCCTTTCCTACCTATCGAACTATAACCTCCCCAAAATTCACCTCGTCCCGCTTGTCAATCCTCGTTCTCCGTTGATGAACATTAAGAATTAAGAAACAGATATCAGCCATATAATAACCACTACTTTGTGTCTCTACACCACTAATATGTGTCTCCATAAAAAAAATGCAACATTTTCCAATGCTGCATTTTTACAGAAAAAAACGATATACCGTTCTGTCGTTAAGACATGGCACCGTTCACTTGGATGACTTGGGCAGAGACGTAGGAGGAGAGGTCCGAGGCGAGAAAAAGTGCCACTTTGGCTACCTCTTCGGGAAGTCCGGCGCGGCGCATCGGAATGAGACCTACGAATTGTTTGAGCGTTTCTTCGGGCAAGGAGGCAGTCATATCGGTCATGATAAATCCGGGTGCAATCGCATTGGCACGAATCCCCCTGCTGCCGAGTTCTTTGGCAGTGGATTTCATCAGCGCAACGATACCCGCCTTGCTGGCTGCGTAGTTGGCTTGCCCTGCGTTGCCGTTCAGTCCGACCACAGAAGACATCGAGATGATAGAGCCACTGCGTTGGCGGAGCATGACGGGGGTAACCGCATGAGTGAAATTGAAACACGACTTAAGATTAACTTTCAAAACCTCGTCCCATTGTTGCTCTGTCATACGCATCATCAGTGTGTCACGCGTGATACCGGCATTATTCACGAGTATATCCACGCGGCCGAAATCTTTCACAACCTCTTCCACTACCCGATGTGCCGCCTCAAAATCAGACGCATCGCTCAAATATGCCTTGGCTTTAACCCCAAATGTCTCGGCTTGCTCGCACACCTCTTGGGCAGGTTCGGTGGAGACAATATAAGTGATAGCAACATTGCACCCCTCTTTCGCAAACAAGAGTGCAATCTGACGACCGATACCACGTGCAGCACCGGTGATAATAGCCGTTTTACCTTGTAACAACATAGACAACTATTATGAATTAAGAATTATGAATTATGAGAGCAAGTTATCCACTCTAATCGTCTTTAATGGGAAAGACACCGGTGGGACTTTTGATAGTGTACTTGGTCATCTCTTGGTTTGATTCGAAGCCGACACCTTCTATAATAGACGCCTCGCGTGTGATACGTATGGCAGAGTCGGAATAGACGCGTTCCGATTTCTGATTCCAAAAGAGGAGTGGTGTCTCGAATACTTCGCCCTCTTGATTGACAGCGTACACATTACCCTCCAATCGCCAAATCTGTGCTTCCTCGTCATACTGCGCAAAGTCAGACCTGAGCGAGGCATTCACACAGAGATTTTCATCAAACTTCTCGATGTAAATACCGCGTTCAAAATTCCAATACGGAGGTGTCGCTTTGTCGTAAATCTGCCACCGGTCGGCATTGATACGATAGCGTGTGATACCCGAATCGGAGATGAGAGTAGAGACGTTATTGGCGTCCAGCACAGGTAATCCCGCCCTTTCGGCATTGAGTGCTTCGTGTTCTATGCGTGCTTCACCGTGTCGGCAAGAGACCATTATCACTGTCCCCAAAGCAAGCAAAAGCCACAATGTACTACGGAGAATACATTGCGACTTATGCCTGATTGAGAGATAGTTACGCATTAGTTTGCAGCGCGGCAGGATGTTGTTTCACCAATCCAACCTCCTACGGTGAAGGTGCCGCCACCAAATTCATTAGGCAGGTCGAACATCTCCTCTTTGGTAGGATAGTACTTGCTGTATGCTGCAATCAGTTTGTCGGCATCGCCTGCGCAAGAGGGTTCTACACGTTTGGCTTGTACAAACTTATCCACAGCCACCCAGAAGACGGTCTTATTCAAGATAGCCGCCTTAGCAGCAGGATAATCTGCCGACGAATAAGGTTGCGAAGCCGCGTAGCAGAGACCAATCAGGATGTAGCAACGTCCTTGGTCTCCTTTACTATTTAAGGATTGACGCGCGTACGCACGTGCCTGCGCGTAGTTCTTCAAGTTAGAGTAATATACGAGTGCGATATTGTATTGATAATCAGCGATATCCTCGTCGTTAGCGTCCACTTCGGCAGCGCGACTGATAGCCTCTTCGTAGTAGGTGATGGCAGCGCGGTAGTCGCCTTTCTTGGCAGACATACGTGCGCAACCGGCAGCGGATTCCTCGGTAGGTTGCAGGCGGTGCGAGTTCTCGCAAGCAGCGAAATATACGTCTGATTCTGTGCATTTTACACGCTTGTAAAGAGTGATAACCTTGCCCAGCATATCCAAGTCCTGCGCATTGTCTTCCACCACTTTGGCATATATCTCATCCAGTTTGGAGCAGTCGGCAGCACCCGAGATGGCGAAGATATTGTCCACGTAATCTTTCTGCGCAGCAGCGAACTTCGCATTTTTGTTTTTAGGGTCAGCAGCCTGTTGTGCCAACAAGTCGCTTGCCAGTTCGTAGTCGGCAATAAACTGCTCGCCATAGGCATCGGGGTTCGATTTGAAGATAGCATACGATACGTCCACAAACTTCGCCAGCACTTGCATCTGGCTCTTTACGCCCATCCCCTGTACCGACTCTTTGAACCACTCATAGGCAGGTTGTTTGAGTTCATCTTCGGAGAAATACTCGCAATAGTCCAACGCTTTCTGTCCGAGGATATATGCTTTCGGATACTTGGGGTCGTCTCCAAAGTACTTGATACGTTTGTCGTGCATTTGGAGAATCAACTGGCGCAGACGCTCTTTCTCTGCGGGGTCGGTGGTGTTGGCATATTTCCAATCGATTATCTTGGCACCTTGCGTATAGATGGCTTTGTTGGCATTGGGGCATGTGTTATACACGTTCCACCATGGTTCGTAGGCGTCGGCGAACTGTTTGTTCTTCACCGATTCGTTGAAGAGCGATACGTTTATCATACACTCTTCTGTGATTGTGGGTGTTTCCTCTTCTGCGGCAGGCGTCTCCACAGGCGCGGGTGCCGGTTCTGCGTTTTTGGGTTTCTTGGCGGACGCCACAGCGGGGACAGCCGCACAAAGCGCCACGATGACTAATGAATGAAGTTTCATTTCTACTTATTTAATGTGTTTAGTTTATATTAGGTTGTCGTTTTCGTTATAACTTGCGCTTGAAGAACCAGTTTTCGCTGATACTTGCGTTGATAATCAGCCTGAGCGAGTTCTCGGTCAGCCCAATCTCTCGGCTTCCGCGATGCCCGTATTCAAGAGTGGTATTGATGACCGTTGCTGCCGTGCGTAAGGGAAAACCAATACCTATGGACGCAGTATAATCCATTGCGTTGTTTTTGATGATATACGAGTTTGCCACGTTGAGTCCACAGCGCCATTCCATTCTGTCCACATATCGTCTGCCGAGTGGGTTATGACGGTATTGGAAACCGATGCTGTATCTGTCGCGGTCGCGCAACGCACCTGTCTGCCCCGCGTAGAGAGCCTTGCTCATACATTGGCGTTGGTAGTCGAATGCCAAAGTGAGCCTGTCTGCCCATGTGTAACTCACACCTCCGCCATAGACCATCGGCAGTTGGTATCCATCGTTAGCCGAAGAGACGGTATCAAGGAGCGTGGTCTCGTATGCCACATAGGTACTATGCAGTTTCTGTTTCGCTTCGAAGATACCTCCCAACGCAAAAGCATGGTCGCCAAAAGTATGAAAGAACTGTGCGCCATAGCGGAAACGCACACTGCTGACCGTGAACACAGCCTTCTGCTGAGTACCCGAAAGCCCCGACTCCGTGAAACTGAGCGCACGCGTATTGTTCACCTTGCCGAACATATAATACACATTCGCGCCGAGCGCAAACCAATCGCATATATTAAACGAGAGTCCGGCATAGACCTCGCTGATGCCCCCCGTACCGGTGTACGATTTCAGAAAATGATAGCCGGAACCGATAGAATCCGCCATCACCACATCATACCCCACCGCCGAATAGGGCAGCAGACCGGCACTGAAAGCGATATATCTGCGCCAAAGCGGAAACTGCATAGTCAGATAATCGAGGTTGCCATTACCTTTGTTGCGCATGCCCGAAGCATCACTATAACGCGACCACATCACACTGGCAGAGAGGTCGAACATAAACGTAAGACTGTCGCACGCCGTATAAGACGCAGGTTGGGCAGTGTTTACCACCTTGTTGCTACGCATACCTGTGCCTACTCCACCCATCGCGCGGTACGCATTGGGTACATTATCGTTCAGTTCGCCATAAGCATATCGGCTGAACGGCGATGATGTACCATTCTGCGCCAACAACGGTATTGCCCATACCACCGCCAACAAGCATACTATATGTCGTATGTGTCGTATTTCTATCCTTTTTCGCATAATATCCATTCAGCCCGCAAAGGTACAAAAAAAATGCCAAATAGAGAAATAAAGGGCAATAATTTTCAAAATTTATGGTGTACTGCCGATTACTGCCGATTGTATGCAAAACAGGGCATAGTCACAGTGGGACGGTATACCGTGGCAAGGTCTGCCTAAAAACGTATGCAACTGTCTGCTTTGGGGACGGCTCTTTTCGCCGTGTCGTTGCCGTCTTTTTAAGATAAATTATGTTATTCTATTGCATAAAAAAAAAGATTGTCTAACGCGGCGCGTCAGACAATCTTTGATATTGCAATAGTTCGTTATTTTTTGGGGGGAACATATAATTGACCATATAATTGGACCATTTTTTTGTAGAACATATAATATGCAGATACTATGCCGCACTTATAACTTATAACTTCTACAATCTGATAATACTATCGGATAAAAGAACATGTAGTTATATCACTTTCAATAAGTTATTTATTTTATCAATCACCTCTTGTCTTGATAAACCACTCAATTCGTATCGGTCTCCATTAAAGTTCAATCCACAAGAGGAGGCTATACTCTTTAAGTCTGTTTCTGTATTTCCTTTATCAGGTCTTAAAAACAATTGTACCTTCCAACCTTTTTCATCCATACGATTATAGTACACATCAATTGCTACTTCCAAACCGTTCCAATCTTTATCAAACACAAGAGCATATTTATTTCCCTCTTGCCACAACCACATTTTCCAATTGTTTAAATCAATACCATCTTCATTTCTTAATGCAATCGTTTTTTCTTTAGATGTGGAAGCGTCGGCCGGATACAAGTCCAAATATAGGCAGAAGGTTTCTAATTCTAAATATTTAGTTGCTCTTTTCTGTTTCACTATACAATAAGAATTGTCCCATTTTTGAATATTTTTCTGTTCGCAATATTTCATCAACTCAGAATATTGTACAAAGCGATAGTATGGATTATGTGTATCAGAATAACTATTTATCATTGCTTCAAGACTAATCCCTTTTAATAAATCATCAAAAAAGGTTTGAAATTTTCTACTATTATCCTTAATAAGAACATGCCAATCACTCCAATCCCATCCAAATGAAATATTTGTGTAGCCCTTAAATATTCTAGGATATCCATTTAATCCTCTTGTCAATAATGCTCTACGAACCGTATCAATTTTTGCATTGTCTGCATTATTTTCTTCAGTGAACACCTCCGCAAATAGGGATTTGTAATTTTGGAACGTGCTCAAACAAAAGCCATTATCATCAGTCGACCATTCTATCATCGGAAGAATCTCGCCACTCCAAATTTTGTGTTCTTGAGTACTCCAAAAAGCCTCCTCTATATCATTTCTGTTGGTGGATTTGTTTAAGATACCAAGTTTTCTCTTCTCTTCATCGGTTAATATTTGTTTTGAAATTTCAGATATATCCACACTCGGGTCAACCAGAGACACCAAATCGCCCGTGGGAAGTAAGTCTATTATTTTGACAGCATCTCCTACCAAAGTGTTTACAGCCTTGGATACATTGTCAATACGAATCATATTCTTGAAGAACTCATATATCCTTTTTACATTTCTTTGTTTTTCAGGATTAGACTCAATGTCAACAATGTTTTTATATACATATTTCAGTACGGGCAGTAAAACAAAGCAATCGTTTTGTCCAATTGCATTACGATTGTTTACATCTTTATTTACAGCAGGAGAAAGATAGTTTTCAGCAAAGGATAATTTTAGAATTTCAACGCTGTCAGCAATCCAACATATTGCTTTCCAATAGTTATAAATAGTCTCAAACCTAATCGTCTTATAAGGAAAATCACATTTCTTACCTTGTAAAATGAGTTGGAAAAGTTTTTTGATACTATCCGTTTTTTCTTCTTCGGGAGCATCAACATCCACTTGTTCAATAATGGAAATCCAACGCAGGAATTCCGCAAAACCGGCATCGGCAGTATCATTATCACCTTTGCGCTGTTTCCAGAACCAAGTCTCAATTTCTTCCCAACACTCACTGATACATTTTGTTCCAAAATTAAAAGTTATATTGTCAAATTCATCATTTTTTTCCTGTAAGACCAAAGGTTTTAAATTTTGAGTAGATGAGAGTGCTTCACCTGTTGTGTTTATTACAACGAATGTTTCTTCTCCATTCTTGCGATTCTCCATATCAAAATAGAGGAATGTTACCTTGTTGAGCAGCCACTCGCCAAATGCCCTAAAATCAAGCGAACGATTCTCATCAAATATTTTCTGGATTTTAGAAAGAGCCCTAAGTATGCTTTGGATACTCGGATCTAAATCGTAATCAGCGAAATACCAATCGGCATTTTTAATATCCCGCACCTTATCACTTTTATTGTCAATGAAGAATTGACAAACCAAATCACTCAAAAAATACAGGGACGATTCGCGAATGGCATAATTCAAGTATGGCTCCTTGTCATCGTGCTTGTATTCGAAATCCGAAATGAGAGACTGACGGAATTTGCCGGTCTCTTTGTTGATCATTCCCAGCAGAAGATACAAAGTGGTTAAACGTTGCTGACCATCGCAAAGTTGAATATGGTTGGCAGGCACTTCGTAGCCATAAAACAATCCTAAATTCAGGTTTCCCTTATCTTTGTTGTTCTCATACTCTTCAAATTGGGTCAATAAATTATTGACGAAATCAGTTACAAGTTCTCCTTTTTCCTCGGTGCTTTTGACATTGTTTTCATCGCCCCAGCAATAGTCACGCTGGAGATCGGGAATGATGATTCGTCTTCCTCCGGAAAAGAGTTCCGCAAGTGTGTATGTTTCTCCTGTTATGAAATTAATTTTATTTGCCATAATATTCTCTGATATCCTCATAATATTTTCTGAAATCCTCAAGGGTCTGATACTTATTTTGTGCTATCTGCTCACCATCCCATTTTGAGAGAGCGAACTTATATATGGTATGCAGTAGATGTCGGCTCTTGAATATCGATTTGTTCTGTTTATCGTCGGGAGCCATGAAAAACATAGCCTTTTTCTCTTCAAAAGAACTATCATTGAATGCAGAATTATCATCCTTATACAATAATACGAGATTGCCAATGGAGTGCTCGCTTGCTTCAATTCTTTTTCCGTCCTTAAAACAGCAACAAGTAGCCCTTTCCATGTACCCATCTTCTTTGCGAAGTAATTCTTGAACAACAGTACCGGTACCGTCTTGAATCTCTCTTCGCGCATCTACTATTTCTTCGTGGAGTACTTTCGATTTTGGGTAAATATGTTCTAGAGAACGACCTCGAGAATCTTTTCTATCCCAAATGGAAAAATCAAATTTTCTACCATGTCCCTCTTCCTGTTTGTTGTCTTCATCGATGTTCAATCTTAACAAAAGACAAAATGCTTCTTCAGAATTATCATTATACAGGCTGTTGCTATCTAGTATTTGGTATTTTTCATCAAACTTAGAATAAAACGCATCTGTATCTTTTTCTACGATTTCTTTGTGAGATAGTCCTAAAAATGACAACTTATAGTACCTTATCAATTCGATCTCCGCAGGTTGTTTCTCTGAATTGAAAAACCATTGAATGAATTCATCCGTATTTGCCCCTGTTCGGAGTATAGCCCCCACACGATTATAAGTTTTAGCATCATTAAAGGCATCTTCAAAACGTTTTTGCAGACGTTTTAAGTCATTAAAGGTTTGTTTGGCTTCTATGGCTGTTTGCTTGCTCAGAAACTCGTTTTTGAAAGAATTGAAAGATAAAGTTTTATTCCTCTTGGTCCCCAGGTATGTTGACACCAAAAATCCCATGACATTGGAATGTTTGAATAGTTTCCTTACATCTTCCCTATTCCACCAATGGAGCCATTTGTCCCATTCACGAGCATATCGGCTACGAAGCATATTGTTATCCCATTCGATTGCATACTTTTCTAAGTCGGATTTCTTTTCAAAATCTTTGTCGTTCAATGATGCCAAACGCAATAATTCGGCTTTGATGAGTTCTTCATCTTTCATTAGAGCCTTACTGCCATTCATCATAGAAAAAACTTTAGTGGCCTTATCCTCAGGAATATCTATATACAGGAATCTTACATTTTCCAATAGATACTTAAGAAAATCAGTCTTGAATTGATTAAACGCATCATTCTCCTTCCCTTCATTGACTTTTTTGAGAACTTTATCAATAATTCTCAGTGTCTTCTTGAAGAAAAATATGTCTTGGTACTCCTCATTGACATTCGCCTCATTGCAAATGGAAAACTTAAAACAATCAAGAGAACGAAGGAATTCCATAGACTCTTTTCTGATTTCATATTTCAATTGGAAATCCCCAATATAGCCCAGATATTTTAGCAATAGATAAAAGAATGTTGTGCGCTGTTGCCCATCAATAAGGATGATTGTATCATCCTTTTCGCAAACTGTAATACCCTGAATGAAAACTTGCGTTTTGTTATTGAACGAAGGAATCAAGGAATCCTCAATCATATATGTAACAGCATCTTTTTTGTCCTTTTTTACAGGATTTTTTCCCCATACATATCCCCTCTGATAGTTAGGAATGATAAATGTTTTGCCGTCCCCTTTTTCCTCAATATACTCTCTTAATGTGATTGTAGCATTCATATTTCAATTATCAATAGTTCGTTATTTTTAGTTCAACTGATTCATTTTGTGGCAGTTAAGTACTACCGGACTATTTGATTTATCAGTTCGTTGGCTCTGATAAAAAGCCCTCAAAAAAGTGTTCTTTGAGATAAAGTTTTTTTGCCTAAAAACTTGCTCAAGTGGCTGATTTTTAGTATCTTTGTAGTATCAAAATACAAGAATATGATCAGTCCACTCGAACAAGTCAAAGACTTAATTATTGAGGCCCTTCGCAGTCAAAAAGCACTGCGACATTCTTTCGTTGCTTTTTTCATTGAGGCAATAATCGGAGTTTTAACTATTTGCGGTCGTGTCAACTTCTCGCAACTTGCACGCTATGGCAAGTCTTGTGAGCAGAGGTTCCGTCAAAACTTCCGTAAAGCTTTTGATTGGTTATCGTTCAACCGCTCCTTGGTTGACAAGCAACCCGGACACCGATATGCTATCGCTATTGATCCGAGTTTTATTACCAAGAGTGGCACACACACCGGGCATTGGTTACTTTTGGTCAGGCTGTACACAAACGGTGAAACGTGGCTTGGAGATACTCGATATTGCACTCGTCGATACTGATACGCGTGAAGCATTTGCTTTACGA
>JBNMHB010000060.1:0-14675 GCA_050872525.1 Bacteroidales bacterium
ATCTGTTGATTGCAAACGGTACAAGCCACAATCTTTCGCTCAATTTGCAACTCTCACGCTCCAGCATAGACAACCCGATTTATACCCGCCGTGGTTCGCAATTCTCTCTGGGACTGAAGATTACACCACCATATTCGCTTATTTCGGGCAAGGACTACTCGAAGATGACCATCGCCGAGCGATACAACCTGATTGAATACCACAAGTGGAAATTCACAGGCAAAGTGTTTACCCCGCTCACCAAAGACTCCAAGTTGGTGCTGATGACTCGGGCGGAGTTTGGCTACCTCGGACACTACAACCAATACGCCAAATCACCTTTCGAGACCTTCTATATGGGTGGCGATGGTATGTCAAGTTATACCAGTTATTCGACCGACTATGTGGGAATGCGTGGTTACACATCGGGTTCGCTTACGCCATACGACCCCACCACCGGACGAAACATGGGTTATGTATATAACAAATTTACGATGGAGTTGCGATATCCGATTGCTTTGGAGCAGAGTGCTACTATTTGGGCATTGGCGTTTGTGGAAGCAGGAAACTGTTTCGCCGACATCAAACAATACAATCCGTTTGACCTGAAGCGCAGTGCGGGTGTGGGTGTACGTATCTTCCTGCCGATGTTCGGTTTGCTGGGTATCGACTGGGGATGGGGCTTCGACAAAATCAACGGATCAGACCAATACGGAAAGAGTCAGTTCCACTTTGTTCTCGGACAGGAACTATAATATATATAAGGAGTATGAAAAAAACGATTGCAATACTGAGCCTTTTTCTTTTGGTGTGTGCGCTGCCTGCAGTGGCTGCCAAAGAACAATCGATAGCCTACATCGATATGGCGTATATACTGAAAAACCTGCCACAGTATGAGTCTGCCAACGAACAACTGACAATGATTAGCAAGCGTTGGCAGAAAGAGATAGACGCACTCAACCAAGAAGCGCGCGTGTTGGCAACCAACTATCAGACCGAACAGATATTTCTTTCCGACGAGATGAAACGTCGTCGCGAAGAGGAAATAGTGGCAAAAGAACAGGAAGTGTTAGAACTGAAACGCAAGTATTTCGGACAGGACGGTGAACTATTCAAAAAGCGCGAGGCACTGATAAAACCGATACAAGACGAGATATATGCAGCAATTCAGGATTTAGCGAATGAGAAACATATCGACATCGTCAAAGACCGTTCGGCGGACCCCGCACTCATCTATATGTCAAGTAAATTAGACATCAGCGACCAAGTATTGCAAAAACTTGGCGCGAAATGATAATTCTCTTCTATCAAGAGAGTATAACAGCGATTGGAGCATAGTAACGAAAATTAACATATAAAAACACCATAATGAAAAAACTTATTTTAGCACTTGCATTGGTACTCCCCGTGATTGCCTCTGCACAGAAATTTGGGCATATCAATACCCAAGAACTCTTTGCGCAAATGCCCGAGATGGCAACAGTCAAACTGAAAATGGATACTGTACAAACGCAGTATGAAAACCAGTTGGCTTCTATGCAAGAAGAGTTTCAGAAAAAAGCACAAGACTATCAGGCACAAGAGGCAACTATGGCTGCGGGTGTAAAACAAATCCGCCAACAAGAGTTGCAGGAAATGCAACAACGTATCCAACTGTTCTATCAGACCGCAGAGCAGGACATTCAGAAAACACAACAAGACCTTCTGACACCGGTACACGAGCGTATGTCGAAGGCTATCCAGGCAGTAGGTCAGAAAGAAGGATACACATATATTTTTGATTCGGCGGCTATGGTCTATATCTCGCAAGACGCTGCCGATGTAATGCCTTCCGTAAAAAAAGAACTTGGCATTAAATAAAACCTGACCGGTATTTGTCCTTTGTCTTGTCCCCTATGGCTGACGGCTATTTGGAAAAACATTACGAGGAATATGAGAAACGCAAAGCAGCGTGGCTCAAGCGTAAATCCCGTATCCCCCATCCTCAGAAACCTGAAGATGAGGCGCTTTGACAATGTACAATCAACAATGTACCATTTTCTAATTGACAATTTTTATTCATCCCTAAATTTATAAAACCGTGGTAGAAAAACTCCAAAAAACCCTTCGCGACTCGGCAGTAGCGCGTTGGACGGTGCTCGTATTGGTAGCATCAATGATGTTCTTTGCTTACATGTTTGTCGATATTCTCTCCCCGTTGGCTTCGCTGTTGGACACTTCGTACAACTGGAACCATGGAAACTTCGGTACCTATGCTGCCGGTGAGTATCTGCTTAATGTGTTTGGTTTCCTGATTATTGCCGGTATCATCTTGGATAAGATGGGCGTTCGTTTCACCGGTACGCTTTCGGCAAGTCTAATGGTTATTGGTGCTGCAATCAAATATGTAGGTCTCTCCGAATGGTTCGATGCCAACAATGTATCGTGGCTCAACTCGTGGTGGACAGAAATGCCCGGCTCAGCGAAATTGGCGATGTTTGGTTTTATGATTTTCGGCTGCGGTTGCGAAATGGCAGGTACCACGGTCAGCAAAATTCTCGCCAAGTGGTTCAAAGGAAAAGAGATGGCTCTCGCAATGGGACTTGAGATGTCGATTGCGCGTGTTGGTGTGTTTGCCGCTATGCTCTTTTCGCCGATGATTAGTCATTCTTTTGCCGCTAATGGTGTGGACTCGGTGGTAGCACCATTGCTCTTCTCGGCTTTGTTGCTTGTGATTGGATTGCTCAACTTCCTCGTTTTCAACGTGATGGACACCAAGTTCGACAAACAGTTGGTCGAGATAGGTGAGGCTACGGCAGAGAAAGACCCCGAAGATGAGTTCCATATCTCGGACCTCGGACAAATCTTCAAGTCGAAGATGTTCTGGATTGTGGCTATCCTTTGCGTGCTGTATTATTCCGCTATCTTCCCCTTCCAGCGTTTTGCTACCAACTTCTTGGAGGAGACACTCCAAATCTCTAATGCCGAGGCTGCAGGTCTTTTCAAGTGGTTCCCGATATTGGCAATGATTCTCACTCCGTTCTTGGGTGCTTTCATCGACAACAAGGGTAAAGGTGCAACGATGATGATGGTGGGTGCACTTATTATGATTGCGTGCCATAGTATCTTCGCTTTCGTGCTGCCCGTATATCCGAGCAAAACACTGGCCCTCATCACGATTCTTGTGTTGGGCGTTAGTTTCTCACTTGTGCCGGCATCTATGTGGCCATCTGTGCCAAAGATTATCGATGAGAAAGTACTCGGTTCGGCATACTGCCTCATTTTCTGGGTACAGAACATCGGATTGTGCCTTGTTCCACTGCTCATCGGTAAACTCCGCGAAGCAACCGGCGATTATCTGGTGCCGATGATTGTATTCGCAAGTTTCGGCGTTATCGCATTTATCTTCTCCTTGCTTCTTAAGATAGAGGACAAGAAAAAAGGTTATGGATTGGAACTTCCTAATAAAAAATAAAAACTCGCTCTGTGTGAGCACGGATACACGCAATCTGCCTGCAGGTTGCGTGTTCTTTGCGCTTCGTGGTGAAAACTTCGATGGCAATCGTTTTGCGGCGCAAGCCCTCGACAAAGGGGCTTCGTTGGCTATTGTCTCCGACGAAAGTGTTTATAATCAGTTGCTTACGGAGCGTGGAATAGATTGTGCCGTACTACTTCCTCCCGACCTGAGAGGGCAGGGTGGAGTGGTCGGTTTGCAATCTCTTGCGCGGGCTTGGCGTCAAGAACTGGGACTTCCTATCATTGGTATTACGGGTACGAACGGAAAGACGACCACCAAAGAACTGATGGCGGCGGTACTCTCCACAAAGTACAATATCTACTATACGCAAGGCAACCTGAACAACTCTATCGGTGTACCGCTCACCTTATTAAGTATTGCGCGCGCGCACGAGATGGCGATTGTGGAGATGGGGGCTTCGCACCCGGGAGATATACGCGAACTGGTATATGTGGCAGAACCCAACTACGGACTCATTACTAATGTAGGACGCGCTCATCTACAGGGATTTGGCTCTTTCGAGGGGGTACAGCAAACCAAAAAAGAACTGTACGACTATATCCGCGAACATAAGGGACTGATATTCCGCAATACCGACAACCCCTATCTGGCAGCGATGGCAGGCGACTTGCAGACGATTCCATACACCACCGGTACTATGCCGGAGGGGACACATTTGGTAGGAAACTACAATGCGGAAAATGTGTCTGCTGCACTATGCGTGGGGGAGTATTTCGGTATTCCGCGTGAGCAGGGACTGGCGGCGATACGCGCCTATGTCCCTACCAACAATCGCTCGCAGGCGATGGAAACGGCTCATAATCGGTTGATTGTGGATGCCTACAATGCCAACCCCACTTCCATGCAGGCGGCTATCAATGCGTTCACGGGTGATACCTATATTCTTGGGGCTATGCGCGAATTGGGCGATTACTGCCATCTCGAACACCAAAATATCGTCAATATGTTGGCAGAACGCAAGGCGGAAAAAGTGTTCCTTGTAGGCGAAGAATACGAGGAAACCACAACTCCTTATCCTGTATTCAAAAACATAGACGACCTATGTAACTATCTGAAAGAGAATCCGTTACGCGGTTGTCATATTCTACTCAAAGGCTCGCACTCCAATCAGATGGAGAAAGCAATACAGTATTTATAACGCAAAAATTATATGAAAAAATCAGTTGTAATCACAATCATTGTGGTGCTTGTATTGGGCATCACGGCTTTGTTGTTCCTCAATTTTTATCAGAAAAAGGAACTCAATGAGATGGTCGAACAGATGGAGTTTGAGAAATTGGAACTCGAAGAAGAGTACGAGGACTTGGCTCTGCAATTCGATGGTTATCAGCAGATGAATATCCAAAACGACTCGTTGCAGGAGCGTTTGGCACAAGAGCAACAGCGTGTGCAAGACCTATTGGAGGAGTTGCGTATCACCAAAGTAACCAACGCGCGCCGAATAGCCGAACTTAAAAAAGAGTTGGCAACGGTTCGCGCGGTGATGAAAGACTATGTACGCCAGATAGATTCGCTCAATGTTACCAACCAACGCTTGACGGTTGAGAATCAACAGTATCGTCAAGAGAATCAGGAGGTTAAACAGCAGAATACGCAACTCTCCACAATCAATACGCAACTCACCGAGACCGTTTCGCGGGCTTCTATGCTTGAGTTGGCTGGTTGTACGGTAACAACGCTCAACAAATACGACCGCAAGACACGTGTGGTGAGCCAAATTCGGAAGTTGCAATTTGAATATACTATCGCCAAGAATATCACTTGCGACCCCGGAATAAAGACGCTTTATGTGCGTATCATTGACCCTTCGGGCAACCTGTTGGGCGAGAACGAGGCACATCTGTTCCACTTTGAGAACGAGGATATTGCATATTCGGTAGCGCAGGAGTTTGAGTTCACGGGAGAGGAATATAGTAATATGTTCTATTGGGTATTGCCGGAAGATACCGAGGCACTTACAGGTTTCTATAACGCCGATTTCTTCGCAGACGGCAATCTCATCGGTTCCCTGCCTTTCTCTATCAAGAAGTAAACATTTATTCTGACAAGGTTGCCTGTTTCCAGACAACCTTGTTTTTTGTTATGTGCTGATAATAATCAGATTAGGAGATAATTTGTTATGACAATTATTTTGGATTTGGGCGGGGTAATCATGCAACACAATATGGATGCGTGTGTGGCGCATTTTCGTGAGTTGATCGGTTCAGAGGCGGTGGAATACGCATTGGGACTGACTAATAGTACCATAGGTACAGAGCATGGACAAAATCTGATAGAGCAGTTTGAAAAGGGGAATATATCAACAGAGGGATTTTTATCGACTTTGTTATCGTATGCCAAGACAGGAACAACTTCCGATGACCTGAAAGACGCATGGAACCTAATGCATGGCGGAATTCCTGCGGAACGATTGGCGTTGCTCAGACGTTGGCGAGACGATGGACATCACTTGTTTATGCTGAGCAACAACAACGCATTGCATTGGGAAGACGTGTTCAACAAATACGATTTGTCGATGTTTGAGCATTGCTTTGCCTCCCATCTACTACACTGCAGCAAGCCAGATCCGGCTATCTATGAATTGGTGGATACCTATTTGCATACCCACCAACTTGGTATGCCATACCATTTTGTGGACGATTTGGCAGTCAATCGACATGCTGCGGAGTCTGTCGGCTGGCATACCTATCCGGATTTAGAATCACTCAATGTCGTCTTGCAACAGAGCAAAAAGGTTTGATTATTCTGCTTTTTCATTTTCGGTAAAGGCGTTCCAACCTTGTGCTTTTAGCGTCAGTTCTTCGCCATTACGTCCGATGAGATTCAATCCGTATTCGGGTTTTGTGATGTGTCCGATGATATATAGGTCGTCGATAGGCAGGAGTTTTTCATAGTCGTTGATATCGCATGTGAAGAGCAGTTCGTAGTCCTCGCCGCCATTGAGTGCGCAAGTTACGATGTTTAGATTCATTTCTTCTGCCAGCGCAGCCGCTTGAAAATCAATAGGTAACTTGTCTTCGTAAACTGCGCAGCCCACACCCGACTGATGACAAATGTGCATCAGTTCGCTACTCAATCCATCGGACACATCCATCATTGCAGTCGGCTTGACGCCTGCTTTGCGTAATGCCTCGACGATATCGCGTCGTGCTTCAGGCTTGAGTTGTCGCTCAAGAAGGTATTCGCGCCCCTCGAAAGCCGGTGTGGCTTGATTGTTGTTTTGCATTACAATCCGCTCACGTTCAAGAAGTTGCAGTCCCATGTATGCCGTACCGAGATTTCCCGAAACGCAGATGAGGTCGTTCAGTTTGGCACCGTTGCGATAGACAATGTCTTTGGCAGTAGCCACACCGAGACAGGTGATGGAGATAGTCAGCCCCGTCATAGAAGCGCATGTATCGCCTCCTACAATATCTACTCCGTAACGTTCGCAGGCAAGCCGAATGCCGGCATAAAGTTCCTCCATGTCTTCCACAGAAAAACGCTTGCTCAGCCCCAAAGAAACCGTGATTTGTGTGGGGGTACCATTCATAGCGTAGATATCCGAGAAATTGACCACGGCGGCTTTGTATCCCAAATGTTTCAGAGGTACATACTCCAAGTTGAAATGAACACCTTCGAGTAGCATATCGGTGGTCATCAGCACACGTTTTGTTCCAAAATTCATTACGGCAGCGTCATCGCCGATGCCTTTTTGGGTGGATGGTTGTTTCAGTTCTATTTTTTCTGTAAGATGTTTGATGAGCCCGAACTCACCCATTGTGGAAATCTCTGTATGTGCCATAGCAAAATGTGAATGATTGAATCAGAGTGCAAAGGTAGGCATTTTTTAGGATATGTGCAAGGGAATGTCCAATGTACAAATTAGGAATTACATTCTGCAGTGATTATATTGCGTAGGTCGCGGGTATATTGCTCTGCGTTTTGAAATAGGATAGCATGCAAACCTGCGGCGCGGGCACCTTCTACATTGATGAGTTTATCATCAGTGAAAACACACTCCTCTGCACGCAAATGATAGGTATCCAACAGGGTTTGATAGATGGCAATGTCGGGTTTGAGAATATGCGCTTCCGAAGAAATGATACGTCCTTCCAATAATTGGAAAATATCGTATTTATCCATTACTTCATAGACTTTGCTGCTCCAATTAGACAAACCGTATAGGTGAAATCCCTCTTTCTTGAGGCGTATCAGCAAGTCGTGCATACCCGGCATCTCTCCCAGAATGATGTCTATTTGGTGGTCCGAAAAGTGTTGTAATTGTTCTGCCCATTGTGGATATTTCTGTTTGAGTTCAGCCACAATATCGTTGTACGGGGTCAGTTCTTTATCCCAACGATCAACTAATTGAGGGTCAGTAACCAGTTGGTAAAAACGCGCAGATTCTTCAGGGTCTGAAATATAGGTCTTCAATGAGTCGAAAGTATAATCAACCAAGACCTTTCCAAAATCAAATATCAAGTTTCGTATCATATTCTTTAACCGTTCAAAAAATGTGCCATAGATGCAGATTAGGTTGCAAGTGTGGGAAAAAAGCAGTACCTTTGTGCGTTTTTTGAGAAAAGCACAAAAACAAAAAACACACAATGAACAAGGTTTATCAAACAAAGCGTAGTATCCGTTTTCGTCGGTTCTGCCACAAGGCTTATGCCGCTTTTGCTTCTCTGCACAGAGAAGTATCGGTAGGGCGTGTAGCCGGCTACATGACCGACCTTGAGATGCTCAAACAAGGCAAGACTATCGCACTTGCAGCGATGGCGTTTTGCACATTGAGCGTTTCGGCTGCCGAAACGGACGACGGGGGCGAGGACTCCGCGCTTGAGACCTCGGTACTTGCTCAACAAGTACATGAGGAGAATGATACCCGACAACTTAGTCTTCAGGAGGTGTCGGTGGTATCCAACAAAGCTGAAGTACAATCAGGAGCCTACCGACTCATCACCCAAGTTTCGCGTGCAGAGATAGAGGCATTGCCTATCCAGACCGTGGCGGATATACTACAATATCTGCCATCGCTTGATGTGCGTACACGCGGTGCCAATGGTGCGCAAGCCGACCTGAGTATGCGCGGTGGCACATTTGACCAAGTATTGGTGCTTGTCAACGGCGTGAGTCTGAGCGATGCGCACACGGGGCATTACACACTGAATCTGCCCTTGTCGGTGTCGCTGATAGAGCGAATAGAAGTTCTACAAGGTACCGGTGCAAACCTGTATGGTGCATTCTCCGGAGCGATAAACATCATTACACGTGAGGCAGCAAAAAACGAGTATGGCATTCGCCTCTCGGCAGGTATGAACGGACTCGTAAATCCTGAATTTTCAGGCAGTTGGCGGCGCGGGGATTTCAGTGCAAATGCGTCGGTGGAGTATAGTAGGGCAGAAGGTTACTACGCGCCGGACCCATCGGAAAAAGAACAGACCGGACTGACTAACTCCGACTATCAGTTGGCAAACGTGTATTTCCAAAGTCGCTACAAAGGATTGGATGTGCAACTCGGTGCGCAATGGAAAGATGCGGGGGCGGGAATGTACTACGGATTCGGTTCGCAAGACCAATTCGATGCCACACGTACCGCATTTGGTAGCGCGAAATATGCGCACCGTTGGGGAGCATGGAGTATGGACGTACAAGCCTCATACCGTGCGAATTACGACCGTTATGAATGGCATCGCGGACAACGATTGTATGGTAATTTTCACCTCTCACAGATTGCTGCTGCCAGCGTTGCCGGACACTATGCCTCGCAGATAGGTACAACCACATTGGGCATAGAAGTGCGCAATGAGAATATCCATTCGACCAACCTTGGCGATACCATCAACCCCGACGGACAAGTTCCCAACGTGGCAGATTTTCCGCTGCGAGATGTGCGCGTATTGGACCTTGTAAAAGGGGCTAACCGATTGAATATCAACTATTATGCACAACAGACATTTAACTATCAAAACTTGTCGGCCTCGTTGGGCGTAAGCGGAATGTATAATACCCAGTTCGGACACAACGTATCCGGGGCTGCCAATATAGGATATGAGTATGCGAAACAGTCGTCGGTGTATATCAATGCCAACCGTTCGCTGCGATTACCCACCTTTACAGACCTATATTACAATGCCGGTAACCAATTGGGAAACAGAGACTTGCGTCCGGAAGAGGCGTGGGTGTTGTCGGTAGGTGCCACCTACAATCGGTCGTTTGACAAAGCCGGTACTTTGTCGTTAGCCGGAGACTGGTACTACCGATGGGGTAGGAATATCATCGACTGGGTGTATACACCTGATGATACGAAACGCCCGTATCATGCACAGAATCAGCAGAAAGTGAACGCCACCGGCGTGGAATTGTCGGCTTCGTACAGATGGAATGAATGGCTGAGATGTGTGTCAGTAAGTTATGCTTACACCTATCTTGACCTTGACCTGAAAGAGGCGGGGTCGCGCTACTTGGACTACCTGAGCCATAAACTGACCTTGCGCCTTGAGCATGGTATCTATCGCGGTTTTGGCGCGTCTTGGACATTGCGCTACCAGCAACGCGAGGGACAATATAATGACGCGCAGGGAGATGTGCAAGACTATAAACCGGTGTGGTTGCTTGATGGAAGTATCTATTGGCAGAATGAACGCGTGCGCGTGAGTGCCGACTGTACGAACATGACCAACCGACACTATTATGATTATGGCGGATTGCTACAACCCGGTGCGTGGGCGAAAATAAGTATCACGGCACGAATCTAAAACGTATTACGGAATCGTACGAAATGTGAACAAACAGGCGGATTTCTTATCTCAAACTGAGTGGGGTAGGGAATCCGCTTGTTGTTTTCTTTTTATATAATGTGTGTTCAATAGTCAGGTGGATGTCGGGTGGATGTCAGGTGGTTAAGGGGTGATTAAACAATAAAGACCATCAAAATTTGGATAATTGGTGTATTTTATGTATCTTTGCACGGATTTTTGAAAAGATGTGAGATAAATACGGATATTTGAACATGAAAGCATTTGTTTTTCCCGGACAGGGAGCCCAATTTACAGGCATGGGTAAAGATCTATACGATGCCTATCCTGAAGCACGCGAGATGTGCGAAACAGCCAACCGTTTATTAGGTTTTCGCCTGACAGATATTATGTTTGAAGGGTCCGCAGACGACCTGAAACAGACGGCAGTAACACAACCCGCCATCTTTCTACATTCAGTGATTGCTTCGCGTATGCAGACCATAGAGAAACCCAATATGGTTGCGGGGCATAGTTTGGGCGAATACTCGGCGTTAGTTGCTTGCGGAGCACTTCGGTTTGAAGATGCGTTGCTATTGGTCAGCCAGCGTGCGCAGGCTATGCAAAAGGCTTGCGAGATAGAGGCAGGAACGATGGCTGCCGTGTTGTCTTTGGAGGATGAGAAAGTGGATGATTTGTGCCGACAAATTGCTGATGATGTGGTAGTTGCAGCGAATTTCAACTGTCCCGGACAGGTGGTAATTTCGGGTACGATAGCGGGGGTTGAGAAAGCCTGCGAACTGATGAAAGCCAATGGTGCCAAGCGTGCGCTACGCTTGCAAGTGGGCGGAGCGTTTCATTCGCCACTGATGCAACCGGCTGCGGAAGAATTAGAGGCAGCGATTCTGAAAACCGATTTCTATGCGCCGTTTTGCCCTGTATATCAGAATGTTGACGCAAAACCGCATACCAATCCGGAAGAGATACGACACAACTTGTTGGCGCAATTGACGTCGCCGGTGATGTGGACACAATCGGTGAAAAATATGGTGTCCGACGGCGGTACGGAGTTTTATGAGTTTGGTCCGGGCGATGTCCTCAAAGGGCTGATACGAAAAATATCGCCAGATGTGGTGGTCGGATAAACAATGCGATAATGACATTTTGCTAACAGAACGACCGAATAAATAACATTGTGATATTGCGAAGATTCACCTTAGGAACCGCTTAAGAACCGCTAAAAATCGGCTCAAGTGCAAAATATCAAAATGACAAGAATTTGGAGGTCGTAATATCACACAGAAATTGTACCTTCATTTTATAAGGATAATAGGAATTATGTAAAATAGCATAGTAGGAATGATGTACCCTATATAATTTTGTGGCACACATTATATATGTATGCTACTTTAGATATTATATATATGCTACTTTAGATATATGTACGGATTTTTTATATAAGGAACTATGATGTATACATTAGATAATGACGATAACGAATTGAGCGAAGGCGGAAAAAGCAAACGCATCGTTTCGATTGTGCATGGACATGACGACGTGCAGAATGTATCATTGAAAGATGATGACATTTTGGACGTGCTGCCGTTGCGAAATATGGTGCTTTTCCCGGGAGTGCTGATGCCAGTGGCTGTGGGACGTCCGAAATCGCTCAAACTGGTGAATGCAGCGTACAAACAAGAGAAATTGCTTGCGGTTTGCTGCCAGAAAGAACGCGAAATACAGGAACCCAAAGAGAACGATTTGTACACGCTCGGCACAGCCGCAAGAGTTGTGCAAACCATTGAATTACAGAGCGGTACGCTGATGGTGATATTGGAAGGTATCGCACGCATACACGTGGAGGAATTTATCTCTTCACGCAACGGACTGCGTGCGCGCACAAGACGCTACGAAGAGATATTTCCTGAGAAAAGCGACAAGGAGTTTCTTGCCCTCGCGGGCAGTATCAAAGATGAGGCTTCGCAGATACTGAAAAACTCCGAGAATGTGCCTCCCGAAGCCGGTATGACGCTCAAAAGCATTGATAATCCCCCTACCCTTGTGAACTACGTATGCACGAACTTTGATATAAAAATTGAGCAGAAACAACAACTGCTGCAGATTGATGCCATCAAAGAGCGGGCAGTCCGACTGTTGTCAATCCTGAACGAGGAGTTGGAGATGTTGCGCATGAAAGCGGATATAAGCAAAAAAACGAAGGAGGAGTTGGACAAGCAGCAGCGCGAGTTTTATCTGCATCAGCAAATGGAGACTATCCAGCGCGAGTTGGGGGATACGGATGCGCAGAACATAAAAGATATGCAAGCGCGGGCTGAGAAAAAGAAATGGTCTGATGCTACGAAGACGGTTTTCGAGAGCGAATTGAAGAAATTGCAACGCATACCCACCCATTCGCCGGAATATTCGACGCAGCAGAACTATCTCGAAACCCTATTGGACCTGCCGTGGGGCGAATATACCGAGGATAATTACGACATTGCCCATGCCAAAGATGTGCTCGACAAAGACCACTACGGGATGGAAAAAGTGAAAGAACGTATCATCGAGTATCTGGCAGTGCAGCGACAGCTGGATATGCGGAGCAAGAAAGAAAAAGAAGCACACAAGATAAACTCGCCGATATTGTGTCTTTATGGTCCTCCGGGCGTGGGAAAAACCAGTCTGGGTAGGTCGATTGCCACAGCACTTGGTAGGAAGTATGCGCGGATTTCGTTGGGCGGATTGCATGACGAATCGGAGATAAGGGGGCACAGGCGTACGTATATAGGTGCTATGCCAGGGCGTATCATCGAGAACCTGCGGAAAGTGAAGACATCGAACCCTGTGTTTGTACTCGACGAGATCGACAAGATAGGTGCGGATTACAAGGGGGATCCGACTTCGGCATTGTTGGAAGTGCTTGACCCTGAGCAGAATAGCACATTCCACGATAACTTCCTCGATGTGGATTACGACTTGAGCAAAGTGCTGTTTATTGCTACGGCAAACTCATTGGACACGATCCCCAGACCTTTGCTCGACCGTATGGAGTTGATAGAGATGACGGGGTATCTGTTGGAAGAGAAAGAGGAGATTGCCAAACGCCATCTGATACCGAAAGAACTTGATAATCACGGCATAAAAGCATCACAATTACGTTTCAAAAAAGAAATTATTGTGCACATAATCGATGATTATACGCGCGAATCGGGCGTGCGGTCGCTGGATAGGCAGATTGCCTCGATATGCCGGAAAGTGGATACCAAGATTGCGCTAAATGAAGAATATAATGTCTCCGTTACGCGAGAGGACTTGATTAGTTATTTGGGACAGCCTCGATATACCCGCGACGCGTGGGAAAGCAACAAATATATAGGTGTGGTTACCGGATTGGCGTGGACGCAAGTAGGGGGCGAGATACTCTTTATCGAGGCCTCGCTATCTCCTTCGAAGAACCCTACCCTTACGCTAACGGGTAATCTGGGGGATGTGATGAAAGAGTCGGCAACTATTGCGATGGGCCATATAAAAGCGCACGCAGAGACATTCGGCATAAAACAGAAAGATATAGAGAGCCATTCGGTACATATACACGTGCCGGAAGGAGCCATCCCGAAGGACGGTCCCAGCGCAGGAATAACTATGACTACGGCTCTTGTAAGTGTGTTTACCAAACGTAAAGTGCGTCCGCGTATTGCAATGACGGGAGAGATGACCTTGCGAGGAAAAGTACTACCTATCGGCGGAGTAAAAGAGAAAATCCTTGCTGCGAAACGCGCAGGAATAACGGATTTAATTCTCTGCGAGGATAACAGGAAAGATGTGGCTGAAATCCCCGAAATGTATCTGAAAGGTCTCACTTTTCATTACGTACGCGATATACAACAGGTTATTGATGTGGCGCTGATATAATTATCAAGTATATTTTTTACAAAGTTTTTTACCTCCGCCCCGGCACAAAAAATGCCGAGGCGGGCAAACAATACAGCATTGAGCATTCCATCGAATTGGCAGAACAAATGTTCCGAGAAGCCATCGAAGACAATAACCCCGAAGAGGATAGGCGCACCTGGCGCACTATACTCGAACAAGACGTCGCTCGTCTCCGCGAGAGATTGGCAAACGAAAAAAAAGAATATTTTTGATAATATACTTGCTACTATATCCCCTTTACAAAAGTACAAAAAGTAGTAAAAGTAGTAAAAGTAGTAAAGTAGTGTAGTATATAATATACGGATTCTATACAATATATGTAGATTAGTAATCATCAAGATTATATACCTATATAAGATAAGATGTAAAATACACACATAAAATAGTATATAATATAATAGGTATATATTCGAGGACTATATGAGCATGAGCGAATTTGCGGAAAAGCTCCGGGATGACCCGATGATCGCCGCGGAGCTTGCCGCGGGCGCAGTCGCCATCTCGACGAGCGACAGCAGCATTTGGGA
>JBNMHB010000061.1:0-14358 GCA_050872525.1 Bacteroidales bacterium
TGGTTGTGCTGCAAGGGTGTCCGTTGCGGTGTGCTTACTGCTTAAATCGTTTTGCCATTGACCCTACGGCAGATCGCAGACACTACACCGCGGAAGAACTGATACGTGAGGTGATGGAAGACAATCTATACTTCCTTGCCACCGGCGGAGGTATCACTTTCGGAGGTGGGGAACCTTTGTTGCAAAGTCGTTTTATCAGCGAATTCCGAAAAATATGTCCTGCTGATTGGAGCATAGATGTAGAGACTTCGTTGAATGTACCTATCGCCCATTTGGCGCAAGCAGCACAAGATATACAACATTTTTCAGTGGACATAAAAGATATGAATCCGTCTGTATATCAGCGATATACGATGTATGACAATACACAAACAATCGCCAACCTACAATGGCTGCTGGCACAAGGACGGGCAGATGATATCACGGTGCGTGTCCCCCTGATACCCCACTACAACACCGAAAAAGATGTGGCACAAAGTATCGAAAAACTAAAGGAAATGGGGGTACGGCACTTTGATCGACTGACCTATGTTATCCGTGATGAAAAATAGTAACCTACTAAATATCAATACAATATGAAAAAAGGAAAAGATGTATGCGAAGAACTGAAACGTATTCGCCAAGAGATTGCAGATGCCAATGAGATTGAATATACTCCGCATATCTGTACGCACGAAGGCGACTGTGCGGGCAGTTGTCCCGCCTGCGAACAAGAAGTGCGCTACCTGACCGAACAATTGAACAATCGGAGCAAATTAGGCAAAGCCATCTCAGTCGTGGGCATTAGTACATGTCTAACTGCCATGGCTCCACTTTTGTCTTCGTGTGATCCACACAGTCATCCGACCGGCATGGTTCCTCTGGAAGGAGACGTATTATATGAACCGGACTCGTGCAATAGAGATAGTACAGAGAAGAATAGCGAGGAGTATCTTTTGCAAGAATTTGCGCGTTCCAAAGAAGACGAAGAAGAAAAAGAATAGTCTGTAAATCATCGACTTACAGACTATTTATCAAATCTATTGTTCTTATCGAATGGTGGCTATCTGGTTAGCCACAGAAGAAGATAATTAGGAGTTGGGCTGCCATCACGCGAAGGAACGTGGTGAGCGGATAGACAGTGGCATAGCAAACAGAGGCTTGGTCATTGCCCGACGAAAGACTCTCGGCATACGCCAAAGCCGGTGCAGCCGTCATAGCACCTGCCAACAAACCTATGACCTTGAAATAGTTGAGGTGCATCCCCTTGTATGCCACAAAACCAATAATCAGAAGCGGTATCATCGTGATGATAAAACCATAGAGAATCCACATATAACCTCCATCTAAAATAGTAGGAATGAAATGTTCGCCCGCTTCCAACCCCAATGCCGCCAAGAAGAGCGTCAATCCCAACTGGCGGAGCATCATATTCGCCGACGTAGTAGCAAACGTAACCATATTATAGTAAGGTCCGAAACGCCCGATAAGCAGCGCCACGATAAGTGAACCACCAGCCAAACCAAGACGGAACGTCTGATTCAGTCCAGGGATAGGAATAGGCAAGATTCCCAACAAAATACCCATTGTAATTCCAAAGAATACCGGCAGCAAGTTGGGCAAATCGAGTCGTTTCAACTCATTACCAAAGGTTTCTGCCACACGTTGCACATCGGCTTTGTCGCCCACAACGACCAGACGGTCGCCGAGTTGAAGTACCAAATCGGGAGTGGCCAGCAAGTCGATACCTGCCCGATTGACACGCGTGATGGTGGTATGATAGTGTGCACGGAGATTGAAGGACGCAATACGCTTGCCATTGCACTCGGGGCGCGTAACGGCTATTCGCATGGAAATAAGGTGTGCCGAATTCTCTTTGCTCGAGAAACTATAATCCTTTATCGGTCCGAGAAGTCGCAGAGAATCAATGTGTTTCTTGTCGGTTAATATACGAAGGGTATCTCCGTTACCAAAAGTAGTCCCTTCGCTAACCAACTCGTCGGTTCCATCAGGGCGAATAACACGACTGACCACCATCTTGATGGGGCATACATTTTGTAACTCACTGACAGTGAGCGTGTTAATCTGCGGATTTTGCAGCGTGATATCTACACACACCGGCTTCCCATTGTCTTCGTTTATCTCTGTTTCCTGTTGCAGTTTTGCTTCCTCTTGGGGAATTTTAACACGCATACAGAGGCGAATAATCTCGAATGCAAGAATCGTACCGACAATACTGAGCGGGTATGCCACAGCGTAACCCGTTGCTACATTGGGCGATACGTAACCGAGTACATCCTGACACGCCTGTTGCACAGTTGCTAACGCGGGCGTGCTTGCCACCGCACCGGAGAGGACGCCATCAAGGGTATCCATACCGAGGTCGGTTATAAAATAAAGGACTATTGCACAAAGGCAACCGAGAAGGACAAATGCCGTGGCTAACAGGTTGAGTTTCAGTCCACCACGTTTGAAAGGCGAGAAAGATGGTCCCACCTGCAGACCAATAGAATAGACAAACAAAATGAGTCCAAAATCGTTGGCGAAACGCAAGACATCAGACTTGATGGTAATACCCAATGCCGCTACGGCAATGCCCACAAAAAGTACCCATGTTACCCCCAACGAGAAATGACCAATGCGCACGCGTTCACCAAGCCAAAGACCCAGCGTAACCACCAAGGTCAGCACAATGATTGACTGCGTAACCGTTGGCGTAAAAAGCAGTTGTTCAAGCGATTGCATATTCGTTATTTGTGATATTCTTCATTATATGTCCGTAGAAATTCATTCTCCTTTTTCCATTATCTGCAAGAGACGAATAAGTGCGCGAGTGCAGGCACGGTCGGTGATTTGCTCGCGGAGTCTGCCTAATTGAAAACACTCGGCGAAAGTGCCGTTTGGTGTAGCCCACGCAATCCAAACAGTGCCGACCGGTTTCTCTGCCGTACCTCCATCGGGACCAGCAATGCCACTGGTAGCGATGGCATAATCGGTGCGACAGAGACGGCGAACACCCTCTGCCATCTCGCGAACAACCTGTTCGCTGACCGCACCGTACGTATTCAGATTCTCTTGGCCTACGCCTAACACGTTGTGTTTCACACTGTTATCGTATGCTACGACCGATCCGAAATAGAAAGCCGAACTGCCAGCGTGCTTATTGAGCAGGGTGGCGAGTTTACCTCCCGTACACGATTCGGCGGTGGCGATAGTCTGATGGCGCGACTTGAGCAGTTCGCCGAGATGTACCTCCAGCGGGATGTCGTCGGTCTCCACCACATAGTCATGAATGAGAGGCATAAGGCGTTGCTGTTGCTCATCTACCTCCGCCGCGGACGCCTCACCATAGGTGCTCAGACGCAGGCGAATCGTGCCATCTTTGGGTAAATAGGCGAGGTGTATAGTCTTGGGGAGCGCATTTTCCCACGCTTCGATACGCAGAGCCAAAGCCGACTCGGATATGCCCGAAACGAGAATGGTACGATGAATGATGTCGTTCTGCGGATGCGTTTGGCGCAAGATGTAAGGCAAGATTTGCTCGTTCATGGCAATCTTCATCTCGTAAGGCACACCCGGCATGGCAAAGAGCATTTTCTCATCACGACGGAATACCATTAGCGGCGCGCTCCCTACTCTATTTGGCAGAATATCAGCCGATTGCGGGACCAACCACTGGGTGGCAGTCAAGCGATTTAGCACCTCGGGACGGTCGGCATACAGACTATATATATGTTCGCGCACGCGCGCGTCTTCGACCAACGTTGTACCAAAATACTCACACATCACATGCTTGGTGATGTCGTCTTTGGTCGGACCGAGCCCGCCAGTGGTGAATACTATGTCGGCACGTGAAAATGCCTCGTCGAGGGCGGTGAGGATATGCTGCCGGTCATCATGAATAGACGTTACCTGATAAAGCGAGATACCATTCTCGTTGAGCCGCTCAGCCATCCAAGCCGAGTTGGTATCGACCACCTGCCCGATGAGCAGTTCATCGCCGATAGTGATTATTTCTGCACGCATTGTTTTTTCCATTCTGTTGCGGTTAGACAAAGTTCATCATACCATTCTTGCCCAAAACGGCGAATAAGCGGTTCCTTAAGGAACTGATAGACAGGAAGATGCAGTTTTTTGCCCAGTTGGCGGGCGCAATGGCAAATGTCCCAACGATGGTATTCCAAACCCACCATATCGCCTACTTGCGACAGGCGAATCGGATAGAGATGGCACGAAATGGGTTTCTTGAAATCGATACGCCCCGCGTTGTAGGCTTTCTCGATGAGACAATAGCACCACCCGTTGTGGTCGGTACGCGCAAAAATGCAATCTTTGCCATTGACGATAGAGGTAACGCGCTCGTCCGATGGGTCGTTGTAGGCAATGCCCTGCTCCGCCACCACGGCTTGCGCCTCTTTGGTCATATCGGGCAGGAGAATGGGCAGTATCTCGTTGATTTTCTGCTCTTCTTCGGGGGTTATGGGGGCTCCTGCATCACCTTCGACACAACAACACCCACGGCATGAATCCAGATTGCAGCAAAAATCTTTCTCCAAGATGTCGAGACTTACCAATGTATTTTGTATTAAAAACATTTCTTATCTTTTGGAGCCGCAAAGGTACTGCTTTTTTTGTAAATAACAAAATTTTTGTTGATTCTGCGGGGGAAGGCGGGCGAAAAGATTCTGTTTGGAGACGATAAGGCTAAACTATTCCTATATTTTGATGTGGTTTTCAATGCAGAAGGAAGACTGACAAAATGATACGGAAATTTCGGATTTTGTGGCATTTTGACAATAAAGAAATGAGGGTTAGAACCGCGTTAGGTCTGCTTTAGGACCGCTAAAAAAACGGCTTGGAGGACAAATAGCAAAATGAAAGGAAAAGAAGGGAATATATATCACTCGGCTGTCTGACGAGATGTCGAACAGCCGAGTGTGAGATGTGTTTTAGGTGTTAGGCAGGTAAAACACACGTTGACTATTGAAGCAAGTTTGCTTTGCCGAGCATTGCTTGCCACAAATTTATTGCAAGTCTTTTTGTTTGCGGAGGTGGTTGGGCGTCATGCCCGTATGCTTTTTGACATATTGGCAGAAGAAACTGCTATTTGGGAAGCCTAATTGGAATGCCACTTCTTTGATACTCTCGCCTGAGTGTGCAAGTTTCTGCTTGATGTCGTTGAGCGTAACCTCCACAATCCATTCCGAAGCGGACTTATTGCTGCGCTGTTTGCATACTTCGGAGAGGTATTTGGGCGTAATATTCAAACGCTCTGCAAACCATTGCACTTCGCGTTGCTGCGGGTTCTGTTGTAGCAACTCCAAGAAATTACGGAAGGTATAGTCGCTTTGTGTAACCGAACGCATCTCCTCTTCTGTGGCGGGTTCAAGAATCGTATCGAGATAATTGAACATCTCCAACACCAATGCGCGTACTGCGCTATGCGTGATGTTGATACGATACATTGACTGTATCGGGTCTTGCATGTACAGTTGGAAGAGGTTGTAGTACGCCTTCAGCAAGTCTTGGTGTATTGGCTCTAAGTAGATGCTCGGACACATCTTGAGGAAGCGTTGTTTCTCCCACCAGCGCGGTTCTATGCGGAAATTATCGAACAGAATCTGCTGGAACAACTCGGCTTTAACGCGCAAGAGGGTGAACGTAAAATCGGGCGAAACGGAGAACTCACTTATATATGTATTAGGCAAGACAACGAATATATGTTGTGGCAAAACTTTGATATGTTTGCCATTGCAAATAATATCCATACTACCTGTATGGCAGTACATCAAGGACATACTATCGCCCAATTGATAGTGTGTATGTTTGGGCAAACTTTCAGCAGCATTCGTTAGAAATACGCTATCAGATGAGAGTGTCATAAGTGTAAATGTTGATATTTTCTGCAAAGGTACGGAAAATATCTGATATATTCCTAATTTATATACATAAAAAACGAATAAAATATCATTTTAGACTTTTAGACTATTCTATAAGAAAAACAGACTACTGCAAAAACGTGGTTTGGCAAACATTTTGTAGGAATGTGTGTGCGTTTGTTTAGCGGACGCTATATATAATAAAGAATATAAACTTATCAGATATGAAAAAGCAACTTATTTATCTTGCCACGATTTGCCTTGTGATGGCGTCGTGTTCTGATACCGCAGATGTGCGTGATGCAAAAGGCGGTTATCGTTTTAAGACCACGGGGAAAGTAACCCTGCAAATGCCCGATACGAACAATCCCAAAGCCACCGTTTCGCAAGTGGTGAATCTAAATAATGAATCCGGTGCGTTTGAGTTGGTTAGCCTGAAAGACAATGACAAAGTGCTGCTCACTTTTGACCAACTCAATGGAGATGTTTATCACACCAAAGGTACCCTCTCGGGCGACAACCTGACTTTTGAATCGTTCACTCGCACTCTCGATTTACCCATTACGACCGAGAAATACGACACCATCCATATTCCTTATATAGGACTATTGGGGCAAAGTTTGGTGCGCGACTCAATCATCACCATCACCAAGACTAAGATTGAAGTATTCGACATCACGGTAACGGGAAGCGCGAAGACTTACGAAAACAACATCATCTTCTCGCTCAACTACAAAGGTCAGTCGCAAGAAGACAAACAACGTACTATCGAAGGCTCTGATATTCAGATGCTTTGCAAGAAAAACTAATCTCTGTTCCACCGCAAAAACAGGTTGGGACCTACACATTACAATGAAACGAACTCTAATCTATATTGGTCTTTTGCTTGCCACGTTGCCTGTGTGTGCGCAGATGCTCACCCTCGACGACTGTCGCGGGTACGCCCTGAAAGCGACCTCTACGCAAGTGGGCGATGAGGCACGCAAAGCCGCAGAATACAACCGTCAGGCTGCCCTTGCTGCGATGTTCCCAAAGATTTCCGCTAACGCGGCATACACATGGAACTCGCAACATGCTATGCTATTGCCTAACCAAATGGATTTTCCGTTTGGTACCGCCACGATAGGCAAAGACGGCTCGGCTTCGTTCCAATGGAGCGAGCAATCGGCGATAAACCAGTTGGCACAACAGACGCAACAAGTACCCGAAGTGGGCAAACAAGTACTGGCATTTCAAAACGAGTCCGGACAAATGCTTGCCGATGCCTATCAGCAACTCTATCAGGCACTTGACATCGATATGACACACCTCTTTGTGGGGCAAGTGGGCATTACGCAACCTATCTACGTGGGTGGTCGCCTGCGCGAATTGTACCGTATTGCTAAAGCCACCGAGGAGGCTGTGAACATAGAAGCCGACAGCAAACGCGAGGACATCATCGTGTCGGTGGACGAAGCCTACTGGCGCGTTATCTCGGTGCAGAAAAAACTCGAACTTGCCACCACCTACCATAATCTCCTTGTTACACTGGAAGACAACGTGAGCACCCTTGTGGAGGAAGGTATGGCGACACAATCGGACCTGCTGAAGGTGAAACAGAAACGCGGCGAAGCGGAACTGAAGAAACTACAAGCCGAGAACGGACTGATACTCAGCAAGATGGCTCTCTGCCAGATATGCGGACTGCCTCTCGACCAAGATATTGTTTTGGACGATTCGCACGTAGGCGAAGTGGTTTTACACGACTCTATATCTGACTATTCGCCCATTATTGAATCCCGCTCGGAAATCAAACTGTTGGAACAAGCACAGAAAATTGCGGAGTCGAATGCCAAAATTATGGCGGCAGGTCTCCAACCGAACATCGTGGCGTCTGCCAACTACCTCTACACCAATCCGAATGTGGAGAATGGTTTTAGCACCGATTGGAAAGGTCATGGTTTCTTCTCGGCCGGCGTAGTGGTGAATGTGCCGATAGCGCATGCCGATGATATTCTGCGACTTAAGGCAGCCAAACATCAGGCGCGTGCCATCGCTCTCAAGACAGAGGACGCTCGTGAGATGCTCGAATTGCAAATTACTCAAGCCAACCAAAAAGTGTTGGAGGCGAATCAGAAAGTGGTGATGACCGAACTCGGTGTAAAAAATGCAGAGGAGGTTCTTCGTTTTGCCGACGAGTCTTTCAAGGCAGGTATGGCAACTGCCACCGACCTTATGCAGGCACAGACCGCATGGCTCTCTGCCTCAAGCGACAAGATTGACGCCGATGTGGAGGCGCAAGTCTGCGAAACTTATTTCAAGAAATACACATCAACGCTAAGATATTAAAAACGATCTAAGGACCTTACCAATTTTAAGGACCCTAATAATTCAGACAACAAATGAAAAAAGAGAAAAAAGGCAGTCTGCTGCTGGGTTTGGCAGCCATGCTGATAGTAGTGATTATCGTGGCTCTGGTGGGTGTGTTTGCCCTGCAGCCGGAAGAAATTCTCATCACAGGTGAGGCGGAAGCCACCGAATACCGTGTATCTGGCAAAGTGCCGGGACGTATCGAGATGTATCTTGCCGAAGAGGGCGACCGTGTCAAGAAAGGCGATACATTGGTGGTCATCAACTCGCCTGAGGTAGAGGCCAAGATGGCACAAGCGATGGCAGCCCGTGCTGCCGCCGAAGCCATCAGCGAGAAAGCACAGAACGGCGCACAGCGCGAGCAGATTGTAGGTGCATACGAACTATGGCAGAAAGCGAAAGCAGGCGAGGAAATCTACCGCAAGAGTTTCGAGCGTGTACAACGCCTATACGACAAGGGAGTGGTTTCAGAGCAGAAACGCGATGAAGTGGAAGCCCAATACAAAGCCGCCTCCGCAACCGTGAAAGCCGCTAAGAGTCAGTATGATATGGCGATGGCGGGCGCACGTTCAGAAGACAAAGCCGCTGCTGCTGCACAGGTGGCACGCGTGGACGGAATCATCCAAGAAGTGGAGGCTGCACGCGCAGAGCGTTACCTCACTTCGCCTATCGATGGCGAGGTCTCGGAGCGTTTCCCAAAGACCGGTGAATTGGTAGGTCAGGGAAGTCCGGTAATGGCGATTGTGGACCTCAACGATATGTGGTTTACGTTTGCCATTCGCGAAGATATGCTCCGCGGTATCACCCCCGGCACACATCTCCAAGTGCGTATTCCTGCTCTCGGCGACGAACTTCACGAGGTGGCTGTTACCTATATCAAGGCGATGGGTACTTATGCAACATGGCGTAGCACGCAGGCTAACGGTCAGTACGATGTCCGCACCTTCGATGTCAAAGCCAAACCGTTGGCTCCTATTGCGAACCTACGACCGGGAATGACTGCCATTGTAGTAAAATAACCTCCCTACCCTTCCCCTGTCTTTATGCTGACAAGAGTAGGTGATTAGTAGGTGATTAGTGGGTGATTAGTAGGTGATTAGTGGGTGATTCAAATAACTATGCTCTGACTATGACAATCTCAAGGCTAAGTTATGACTATCCTATGAACTCTCATAATTCTTAATTCATAATTCATAATTACCCTCGCTTTGCTCTCATAATTCATAATTCATAATTAAAAAAAGGAGTGCGTATCTTTTTTTCATCAATATGGCGTGTGATAAAGCGCGAACTGAGTCGAATGTTCGTGCGTCCGCTCTACATATTCGCTTCGGTGGGAGTGATGGTGCTCAGCACTTTCTTTTTCCTGTCGATAATGCGAAGTGGTGCGCCCGAAAATGTACCGGTTGCCGTTGTCGATGCCGACCAAAGCAGTATCTCGCGACGCCTTTGCCACGAGATGCAATCTACTTCGTCGGTGGACATTGTGCTTATCACACCTGACTATGCCGAGGCACGACGCGCTATGCAACGAGGCGAGATTTACGGAATCTTGGTTATTCCCGACAATTTCTACTCCGACTTGGTGGCTTTCAAACGTCCGCAACTCTCTTTCTATACCAACAACGCTTATACCGTCGGTGCCAGCACCGCCTACAAACAGTTGCTCACGATGTGTAACCTCACTTCGGGGGCGTTCCAACGCGAAGTATTGCGCAAGAAAGGTCTGCCCGATGATCTGATAATGAAGCGAATACAGCCGGTTACCATCGAGGCGCACATGGTGTCGAACCCATGGAGCAACTATGCGGTGTATCTCGTTTCCACCATTTTGCCGGGGATATTGTCGTTGGTAGTGCTGATGCTGACTATCTTCGCCATTGGCTTTGAACTCAAATGCCAAACCTGCCACGACTGGTTGCGTGCTGCGGGAGGCAACTACACCATCGCTATGATAGGCAAACTCATTCCGTACACCATATTATATATAGTGTTGGGTGTGGGGTGCGAAATCATTCTCTTTCAGTTTATGCATTTCCCGGTCAATGGCTCGCTCACACGCCTGATGTTCTCGATGGTATTGCTCATCTTTGCTATGGAGGCGATGGCAATCTGTATCATTGGCACATTGCCTGCGTTGCGCGATGCTGTGTCTATTGGGGCATTGTATGGTATGTTGGGATTCTCGTTGTCGGGATTCACCTATCCGGTAATGAATATGTTCCCGCCTATTCAGGCATGGACGTATCTGGTACCACTGCGCTACTACTATCGAATATATGTCAACGAGGCACTGATGGCAGCACCGGTCATTAATTCCATTCCGCTGTGCTTGGGATTGTGTGCGTTCTTCGTCATGCCGCTGATAGTGTCCAATCGTTTGTACAAAGCCATGCTCTATCAGAACTACCCGCGCAAATAAATTAATAACTCCCCTTTGAGGGGATTTGAGAAAGTCTGAAATACTATGCGTTTCTATCGTTTTCTATATACACAATGGCTGAAATTTAAGGAAGCAGGATTTGTCTTCACCGATGAATTGCGCCGTGTCTTTCGCGACCCGGGAGTGCTGATTATCTTCATCGTTGCGGGATTGCTCTACCCTATTCTCTACAAATGTATCTATTGGAAAGAGAATTTGGAGAATGTGCCTGTGGCGGTGGTAGATATGAGTTGCTCCACCGAGAGCCGTGAGTTTCTACACCATTGGAATGCCTGCCCCGACATCACTATCGCCTATTCGTGTACGTCTATGCAAGAGGCGGAAGTTCTGTTGCGCGACCAGAAAGTACATGGAATCATCTATTTCCCGTCGGATTATGCCACCGCTATCAACTCAGGATTGGAGCAAGCACATATATCGCTCTATTGCGATATGTCGTCGTTCCTTTATATGAAGGCGGTCTATTTGAGTTGCAATCAAGTGATGTTGGAGACTATGCGCAACATTCAGATTGACCGTTACCAGGCTATGGGCTACGACACCGAGTTTGCGTGGGCATTGGTGCAGGACGCGCCCTATACCGAGACCGCACTCTTCTGTCCATCAGGCGGTTACGGATCGTTCCTGATTCCGGCAGTACTTATGCTTATCCTCCACCAAACGCTGTTTTTCGGTATCTGTATGCTGGGCGGTACGGCACGCGAGGAAAACCGGCAACTCTTTCTGTTGCCCGGTGCAAGACGCTCTGCCAGTGTATTCCGTATCACATTGGGGCGTTCGATGGCATACTTTGTCATCTATATAGCACTCGGAGCAATCAATCTTGTACTTTTTCCGCGCCTATTTAATATGCCACATATCGGCGACCCGTTGGATGTAATGAAATTCTACGTGCCGTTTGCATTGGCAACCATCTATTTCTCGATGTCGGTTTCGGTATTTATTCGCAATCGCGAGAGCGGAATGGTATTGCTCATATCTTCCACGCTGATATTTCTGTTTATCGCCGGTGTGTCGTGGCCACAACAGATGTTGCCCAAAGCATGGTTGTATCTCAGTTATCTCTTCCCCTATACATGGGGGGCACACGGATATATCCACATCAATTCGATGGGTGCCACATTGGCACAAGCAGGTCGCGAATATACTGCCCTATGGATACTCGCGGGTAGTTATTTCTGCTTGAATTGTCTGTTGCTCTTCATTCTCGGACGTATCCACGACCGCAAAGTGGCAAGAGGCACATTGGAGATGGAGGAAGTGGACCCTGTCTCGCTGGTTTCCGAAAAGGAAATCCATATTGCTGACCCCGACCCTGAAGATGCTGCGGAATTAGCATATATGTAAAAAGAGCAGACGGAAAAGATTTCCGATTTTCGTAAGTGATAGCCAAAAGTTCTCAAAAAAGGACTTTTGGCTTATTTGTTGCATGGTCAGGCGTTGGTAATAAAAGTGTATTACAAAAAACGACTTCTAATTCATTATAATTTATGGAATCAGACTCATGTCCTTTTGTTCCCAATTTCCTGCTCGGTTGCGCAGGTGGGATACAATATCTGTCTCTTAAAAAAGCCAGTCGCAACCCGCGCAAGTCGCAAGAAAAGACCCTCCGTGCCATTCTCACGTATGCACGCGATACCGAATATGGCAAGGAACACCATTTCGCCGAAATACTGGAGGCTCCTACCGACACCGAACTCTTTGCACGCTATCAGAAATATGTGCAACTCAATGATTATGAGGACCTTCGTCCGTATGTGGAGAGACATAAGAACGGTGGCGAGAATATCCTGTTCCCCGGCAAACCTCTGATGTACGCCACCACTTCGGGGACCACAAAAGAACCGAAATGGGTGCCTATCACACAGAAATATCTCAACAACATCTATGGAAAAATGACCAAGGTGTGGCTTTTCTCTTTCATCAAGAACCGCCCGAAGGTCTTCACGGGAAAGATTGTCTCGATTGTCGGCAAGGTGAAAGAAGGCGAAGCCCCCGATGGTACGATGTTCGGTTCGGTGAGTGGTGTTACACAACGCGACTGCCCTAAATTTGTAAAGAAACTATATGCTTCGCCGGATTCGGTGTTCGCCATCGAGGATTACACTGCCCGCTACTACACCCTTATGCGTATGGGTATCGAGCGCAATGTAACACTTGTTGTTACTGCCAATCCGTCCACCATCGTCGAAATGCAAAACAATGTAAATGAGTTCTTTGAGGACTATTGCAACGACATTGAGCATGGTACGCTCAAAGCCGAACTCAATATCCCGCAGTGGATTCGCGATGATGTACAACCCTACCTGAAACCTAATCCGGAGCGTGCCGGCGAACTGCGCGCACTCAAAGCGAAATATGGTACTGTCCTGCCCAAGCATTATTGGCCTAACTTGCAGATTCTCAATACATGGAAGTGTGGTAACACCCGTGTCTATATCGAGAAATTCAAGGACTCGTTCCCCACAGGTATGCTCCATCAGGAGTTTGGTTATTTCGCGTCGGAGTGCCGTTTCGGACTTGTGCTTGACGACACACTCAACACCGTCCTCTTCCCCCATTTCCACTACTATGAATTTGTTGCCGAAGATGAATTAGAGAACGAAAATAAGCACTTCCTGCAACTATGGGAATTGGAAAAAGGCAAGCGTTATTGTCCGTATGTAACCACGTTTGCAGGTCTCTATCGCTACAACATGAATGACTTGGTGGAAGTGGGCGATTCGTTCTGCAACACGCCTACCGTCCACATGATTCAAAAAGTGAACGGTATCGTTACCATGACGGGTGAGAAACTGCACGAGCGTCAGTTTATCGAGGCTGTGCATGAGGCAGAAAAACAAACCGGTATGCAAACGAAATTCTTTATCGGTTTTGCCGATATGAACCTCTCTGCCTACCATTTCTACTATGAGTTTGCCGACCTACATACTTCGCAGGAGCAGGCGGAGCAATTCTCTCACATAGTGGATAAAGTGCTGAAAGACATCAATATAGAGTATGCTGCCAAACGTGCCTCGTTCCGTGTGAAGGACCCGCTGACACACCGTTTGGAGGCTCAGTCGTTTGAGAAATTCAAAGCCGAGTGTATCGCCGAAGGTGCCCGCGACGGACAATTCAAACTCAACTTGCTCCTGCAAGACGAAAAACGCCATGCCAAGTTCAAGAAACTGGTGTTGGAATAAAAGAATAAAGAATCCTATGCCGCGCAGCGGCAAGAAAATAGAAAAATAAAAAAGAGCGAGGTTGATGTATATACCTTGCTCTTTTTCTATGGCAAAAAATGCTTTTTGTTAAGATTTCGTTGTATGTCCTTCGTTATGCCTTGTGTCTTGGTACAGAAAAAGTTAACTCAAAAAAGCATAAAAAATGAGTCAGTCAAGTGAAGAGTTATCGAGAGTCTCTGCGTCAAAATCTCGCAAAACGAGGAGTTACACACCGGAATTTAAGCGTCAAAAAGTGTGTGAGTTTTTTCAGTCAGGCATGGGAATTGTGGCATTCAGCAAAAAAGCAGGTTTGCCCACCATGACGCTGCACCAATGGGTATCGGCGTTCAAGGCGGCTTCCCCCGCAATAACCGACAGTTCTATGACAAAAGATGAAAAGACCCGCGCTTTGGAAGAAGAGGTTGCCGAACTGAAACGCGCCTTGGTCCAGGCGACCCAAGAGCGCGACAAAGCCCGTGCCCGTGCTCATGCATGGGAAACA
>JBNMHB010000062.1:0-14330 GCA_050872525.1 Bacteroidales bacterium
CCCATTTGACAGACCTGCTCAACCGAGTTAATCTACAATATGTCAAAGAACAAAATGACCCTAATGGGCAATTATTTATTAATTTTTAATACAGCCTTTTTTAATGGGACACTAATGATTGTGATTGATAACTAATGGTATTGTTCGCATCAGTCCTCGTTTTGCATTCTTAAACGCAACATACAACTGCTACTGGTTAGTATATTTTAACGTAAGCTATAAATGGGCTTATTGACTTAATCTTCTCCTGAAATGACATATCCTTGAGCAGATTACCTGTAGGTATATTCAACGACACAGACTCCATTAAGGTGTACAGATATATACTCTTTATTGCATAATTAACATTTTGTGCAATGTCTGCCTTTGAGATGCCGGCACTGGTTATTCCTATAATCTCTCCTGATTGATTAAATAATGCTCCTCCACTACTACCAGGTGCGATTGTTGCGGATATCTGGTACGTTACAATATCTCCTTGAAAACCAGTACGAGAATTGATAATTCCATCTGTTACTTTAATTTCCTCACCCAATATTTGCGAGCGGGGATAACCCATGGCAAATATGGACGTTCCAACATCCTGTGTTTTTAATGACAAAGAGTATGGTAATGGTATGTCCTGCTTAAAATTTTGGTCGTCAATTCTAAGCAAAGCAATGTCATTTGTCTTATCAGAACATAGCACTTTAGCATCGTATCCTACCAATTCTTTTCCATTGTAGAGAAAGACCTCTATTGCATTTGCATTTTCAATTACATGATAATTGGTGGCAATTACACCACTTTGATCTACCATGAATCCACTTCCAGTAGCCTTCAACTGCCCTTTTGTTCCCGTTGTAGAAATTATCCCTCCCTTTGAATTTGAGGATGACGAAGAATGTGCTTCCTCTAATAGTGCGTCTTCTGCGGTTGGATAAATCTTAAGAAATTCAGCATTGATATTTTGATCGTTTTCGTAGATATATAAACTATTCGCATCAAAACTTATATAGAAAGAATTTGCAGAAGGACATTTATTCTCCATCAGCCATAGAGTCGATTTAAACAATCCAGATACTGAAGTAGCAGATATCCTGCCTTTAATATCCCCTTCTATCCAAGCACCACTATAGTTTGATCCTGCCAAATATACAACGTCATATCCTGTTGGTGATTTTACAACCGCCAAAGAATGTTTTGAATTACCCCACCAATTCTGATTACTAGTTACCATAAAATCATATATGCCTTCAATTTTGTTGATTCCATCAGCATTCCAATGGTCAAACAAACTGTTTCGAGTCCATTTTGTATGTTCAGAATTAGGATTGTTATAAACAGGAATATGGCTCCATGTGATAAATCCGGGTTCGCAATACGAAAACTCAGACATACCGCATGGAATTCGTGGGAACCATATTCTAACAGGAACAAATTTACCTTTATTTCTTTCTCCGAAGATATATGATTTGTCAAATTTCCACTCTCTGTTATTTATCTCAACATGTCGAGCATAGTTTGCACATCCCCAATTACCAGATATATAGGTATCACCTTTTATGTATAGTGCGTAAGACTTATTGCTGTTGATGTAAACCTTTATATCGACAACTGTCCAGAAATCTGTATTGTTGACATCATACAACACCCAGTCCTGTTCGGAAGTGGTAGTGCGAAACTGGGAATAATTTTGTGCTTTTAATCCTTGAAGAAACCCAAGAAACGCGAGAACTAAAAACAATTTGTTTCTCATAATTATCTGTTTTTTACAAATCACATTCCTCATCGGGAATCCATTCCTTTACTTGTCCTGCTTTCTTCTTGGCAATAAGATAAGCTATTGTGCATGGAAGTCCAACAAAGACTGTAAGCGGAGGAATCAATGTAAACATAATAGCAGAATCGACGGGCTTGTACACTTTTGCACAATGATATTCTCCCGGAATTTCATTATAATAGTCGCCTGTGTTGGTGACTACATCATAGCAAACTCCGTTGGAATTGATAAAGAAGTTCACGTACGTTTTAATGTCACGTGTAACTGCTCTACTATTTGTCGTATGCGTCGTTGTAGAAGAACCATTGTTTCTTGAATTTACTTCAGGCTTACCATTCCATACATTATAACCTGCCTGAGCGGTCCCATAACTTGACGTCCTAGTGTTAGACGTGTGAGAGTCTGTTGCATCAGTGACTGTTTTTATGTCTTCATAAACCAGAATTTTTCCATCAGCACCATCTGTCTCAATACGAGTAGGAGACGACATTTTACGGAGGATTTCATTCTCACTAAAGCCCTTCATCTCTTTGTAAGCATTACCTGCATACTCTTTTTGAGGCTGCTGAACACAGATTTTCTGCACCGAAGTACAGGACGATAGCAGCATTCCTACTGCTAAACAAGAAACTAAAAAATAACCTTTCATAATAAAAAATGTTTTTTACATTGTCTACTCTTTATGGGCTTTTCGACATTACTCCCTTTGTATTTTTATCCAATAATTACACGCATATACAAAAAAAAGCGTGGAACTTACTCTGTTGTCAGTTCCACCCTTAGAGGCCTTCGCATTGCCTGATATTTTAGAACTGACAACGCCGAAGTCCACGCCGAATATGTATGTACTGCACAAACACCCATTACGACTATGTACGCATGCGCGCATAAATACAATAATGTGTAGTGCAGGGTACTACATACCCCGTAGACATTCATTGTTGCTAAGTTCTGAAAAATATCTGTAGAAAGTTGCGAAGTTTCTTAGGGTCAGAACAAAGCGTCAACAAACGCCTTTAATATGTCTTTGCAGGAGTTTCACCTGCTGCCACCGCCCGATAGAGACATTTCTCATATTGGTAGTATTCCACGGCGTGGCTTTTTTGCTCCATTTTACATTAGGAGCGGGACGCTCACAGGTTTACATCGTGCGAGAGGATGGTATATGTTCCCATTTAGGGCTAGTAACCTTGCTTCTTAAGATTCTTAATATGTTTAGCAATTTCACTGCGGGCTTTGCCTAATCTATATGCAATCTCATTGTATGCCAAATGGGGTTCTTCCTCTCTTATCTCACCGATGTGAGTCGGCGCACATGCGCGTTGTAGTCCTCGCGGGTGAGGAGGTCTTCGAGCGTGATATGCATACGGTAGTTCCAGAAATGGTGCGGGTTAGCAGGCACATTGATACGGTCGGCGTGTGGGTCGGGTATGCGCACGTTGGCATCGATAGCGAGCCAGTCTTGCAGGGGGAGGATAACCCACATCGCAGGCGAGTACATGTGCTGATTGATAATAAACTCTGCTATCTCCGGCGACATCTCCTGTGGTGCTTCGCCATACCAACCCATCTGTTCGTTGTAGAATCGTTGTGTAACTGCGCGGTCCTCCTCCCACCATGCGCGAAGCGGGTTCATATCGTGTGTGCCTGTGGTGCAGACTGACAGATATGGTGCGTTGGCGGGGTGTGCAAACGCGATGTTCGGATCTTTGGGCATACGTTGTATCTCTAACGACAAAATCTGCAAGCGGTGCATTACGTCGGGTACGCACGCAGGTACCATACCGAGGTCCTCTCCGCAGACAAGCATACGTGTGGCGTTGATGAGTGTAGGCAGTTTGCGCATCGCACTCTCCCACCAAAAATCGGTATGACGACGGAAGAAATAGTCGTTGTATATATCCATCAGCACCTGTTTCTGATCGTCGTACAACTCGTTGAATGAGTGCGATTGATAGATAGAGATGCGTGGGTGTAGCAAGTCGGGATGGCGTTGGTCGCGCACAAAAAGCACTTCGCAATGGAGGTAGATAAGTCCGTTGCACAGGTTCTGTGCCTGCTCTTTGGTCAGTCCGGCAGCGGCGAGGAGGGCTTCGTCGGCAAGCAGACGGTCGAAATAGGTCTGCACTTTCACCTGCGTATCAAACTCCGGTCGGAAATAATATACATAGCCGTCGTGTGTGAGCAAGCAATGCTCTTTGGCATATTCGGTGTCGTAACCAAACACATCGCCCAAGAAATTGGCACGGATATAGGGTCGTGTCATTCGGTCGAGGTCGAGTTTCACACCCATATTCCACAGGTCTTGTGCGCTATAGGGCAGGGCGGGACTGAAATGTCCGCATAGCCCCCACACATCCGTTTTTGGCATTTGCCAAATACGGAAGAAACCGAGGATATGGTCAATACGGTATGCATCGAAATAGTCCTGCATCTTCTGGAAACGCTTGCGCCACCATAGGAAGCCGTCTTTCGCCATCTCGTCCCAGTTGTAGGTCGGGAATCCCCAATACTGTCCGCTAATCGTGAAGTTATCGGGCGGAGCACCTGCTGAGGCATCGAGGTTGAATAGTTGCGGGTCGGTGTAAGCGTCCACCGAATCGGGCGAGATACCAATAGGTATATCCCCTTTCATCGCTACACCTATCGAGTGTGCATAAGCCACTGCGTCTGCTAACTGCTTGTCGGCGTGGAACTGCAAATAGCAGTAGAAATCCTTCGGCTGCTTGTCGCGTTTCGAGAGAAAAGCCGCATACGGGTCGAGCCATTCGTGGTTCTTCCGGTAGAAAGCCTTGTATTCCTCGCTGCTAAACAACGCCTCTTTGTCGGCTTTGTAGAGCAACTTGAAGTACTTCATCTTCTCGTCATATACGCACTGATAATCCGCAATCGCTTTTTGGTTGAATTCCTCTTTGGTGGCGAGGTATTTCTTTTTCTGTGCGGGTGTGAGACGCCCCATCTTCTCTATATTGATATATATAGGGTGCAACGCAAATACGCTCACGGTGTTGTACGGATACGAGTCGCGGTTGGTGTGTGTGAGGGTGGTATCGTTGATGGGGAGGGTCTGAATCATACGTTGCCCCGTCTTTGCCGCCCAATCTGCCATCTTTTTCAAATCCTGAAACTCACCAATTCCAAAACCGTCTTCAGTGCGCAAAGAGAACACCGGCACGGCTACACCTGCGCCCTTGAAACGAGGACGTGTGCGACGGAAAACACGGTCGTTCTGCATAATTATCTGCCCCTTTTGCACACCCCATATATGGCGGTTCTCTCCCCATTCCATATCTATCACGTTGCCGGAGTGTAGGTCGTATATAACGTACTTATACTCAATCACTTGCGTGTCTTGCACGTCGATGTCTGCGTGCCAGACGGGGAAATCTGCATCGTTCATAATCACCTTGCGGTTGGCATCCCAATTGCCCAATTCGGGTATATTACCCATAATGGCTACCCCTTGTGTGGGCTCTATCTGCGGGAGGTCGATGCTGAAACGTATATTACCCTTCGGCGTTTTTGGGCGCATGGGTGTGTGTCGTTTACATAGCGATTGGATGAAGGCGGTGGTATAGAATGATTTTTCTTCGTCTGTTTGCCATACATCGCGCACCACAAGAGTCTTATCAGCAGTGCGGAGACATAGTTTGCGTGGCTCTCCTGCTTCGTATATATAGTTGCCGTCTTGCAAACGGATGGCATATTTATAGTATATTTCACCCGCAAAATCACTGATAGGGAGCGTATCTGTCCAAAAATCCTGCCCTTGGCAGTTCAGCAGCAGCGGATGTTGCTCGTCCCAACCGAGTATAGAAGGTTTGGTCTCTACTATACACAGTGTCTGTCCGTACTCTGTGCGATAATTGATTTGAAAAGTTAGCGTCATGGTAGTTTGTTTTGTAGTTGGTTAGTCGTTTGGGTTACTAATTTAGTATCCATTTACACAATGTCTAAAACACCCTGCAAAATTACAATATATTTTTGATATACGCAAGCCGCAAGGCAAATATGACTCGCCTTATAGCATTTTTGAGGTGTTATGAGAAAGAATGGGACTATGCACATTTTTGTACCACGATACAAATAGACATTATAATGGTAGTGCCCTCATAATTCCTAATTCATAATTAGTAGTGCCCCCTGCTTTTTTATTGTATCACCACTTGTTCTATAGGTTGTTTCTTTTCTTTATCCAACGCTGCTGTTTGATACTTCACTGTGCGGAAATTGATTTTGTTCAGGTCTATACACCGGATAGTGGCATTGTACATGGTGCGGTAATAGATTCGTTTGCCTTGCAGGTCGCATGCAATCGTCCACTGGGTGGCACTCGGTATATCCGCCACCGTCTGCCCCTCTGCAAACTGTACACCGACAGGAATATCAAAATTGTTGAGGATATGGAAGGCCTCCGTTACCGTCTCTTCCGCAGAAGCCAATTTGGGTGCCGATGCTTGGAAGAAAGCCGCACGCACAAAGCGTGACGGAGGCGTCATATCGCCGGGAATACCGTGCAGCCCGCCGCCCCCGCCAAAGGCGGTAAGCGTCAAATCGCCCACCTTGCGTGTGTTGATAGTGCCGGTGGAGAGATTGATATAATTGTTCAAGTTGGTCAGATGCCATTCAAATCCGGGCGCATTGGTCAGCACTCCCAACGTATTCTCATAGAAGTGCGCCTCCCCGTCTGTTATCTCTATCACAACCTGCCGCCCGCTCGGCTCTGTAACTCGCCAATGGACAGTAGAACTGCGGGGGTCTATCCCCACCACGTGTATCAACGGCAAAGCGGTTTTCACCTCATCGACGCTCTTGAAACTGCTCAAAATCCACGCCACCAACTGGAAGTCGCTAATAGTCTGCGTTTTTAGTGCCTCGTCATACGCCTCATACTGCCCATAAGCAGGAAAATAGAACAAACCCGCCTCCAAACCCGCTTCGTTCATTCCGTTCATTACGAACTCCGGTTGCTCCACCGTCAATCCCACATAGCCGTATTTGGCTGTAAAACGTTTGCCGGTCTGTGTCCCATCGGGCAAGAAAGACTGTTGTTTATGCCCTCGCGGCACCACCACATACCCGCTATGCAGTGCCTCCGCCGCCCACTCGATAGTGCGTGCCGTTACCACATCGCCTTGCTGTGTATGCAAGGTAATACCCGTACATGCTTGTACACCCGACCAATTCGCAAAAGCGGCAAATAGAATTATGCCCAAAAGGAGAAAAAAACGTTTCATAACAAATAGAATTTAGAGGTTAATCATTGGCATACGAACTCATATTCGTATATTCTGAATCGCGACAAATATAGTGCCATTATTCCGCATATCCCTAATTTTCACGTCAGTTCGATATAAAATAACGTCAGAATTATGTCTAATGATGAATGATGAATGAAGAATAATGAATGATATCCACCTGACATCCACCTGATTTCTAATGATGAATTAGTACTGTTGCGATAAATTTCGTATAAAAATCAGTTATTATCAAATAATTCGAGTTCTTTGACATTTTGATTGAAAGTGCAAAGGTTGTTTGGCTGTGTTAGCAATTCTCCTAAGCGGTTAATTGTCTGAAAAGCAGATAGAGTAGTTGATTATTGCACGTGAGGTCTTTCGCATAAAAATCTCCCTTATACTTTATCACTGCCTTGTCGAACACATAACGTGGAATAAAATTGGTAATTTGAGCGAAAATAGATCGTCCGATATGCATATTTTGTCGTTTTTGACGGCAAAATTACTCAAACACTTTCAAATCAAAAAAATCAAAGAACGCTTGTCACTATATAAATATCAGTTAGTTACAACAGTATCGCGACAATTTATCGCAACAGTAGTAATGAAGAATTATGAATTGTAACACATAATTATTTCAATACATAGCGCATAGTTATTTTTGATAATTGTTAGTTATTCCCATCATATATTTGTCTATATTGGGGTTAATTTTTCGTGTATTTGTTTCCAACGCGCAGCGTATGTTGCGCCATAAGCAAGGTCTTGTGCGTTTTGTTTTATAGGTTTTTATTATTTCGAACTCACGTTAATTTAGTTCAATAACGACTCCTTCGGTTTTACCTATTTCCGTCTTAAAGACAGTCCATCGAATCCAATTGGCGATATGTGGGGAAAGAAGCGATAGGCAAATGATTTATAGTGCATTATACAACCATTCCCAGTCTTCGTTGCTCACGCCGTGGAATTTGAGATATTGCTCAAAATCCTGTATATTCGCGGACAAATGTTGCTTTTCCAAGCGCACAACATAGCCCCTTAATAAATCCATAAACCGCTCGAAACCGATTCGCTGTGCAAAACAGAACAGGATATAAGGTGCTTTATAATAGATTATCCACGAATTGCAACTGAACGTATTACTGTGGACATCGAAAATGGATTTATTGCGTTCTTCTTCGGACAAGATGTTATAGTGGCTTGTCAAAATATCCGACATAGCATTTGTGTCTTTGTTGCAAAAGACATAAGCCGCCACTACTTCCGCAAACGATTCGGAAAACAAAAACCGTCCTGCTGTCGTGTCGCATGCATAATCCAAGTAACAATGGGTTATTTCGTGTACCATACCCGGCATATTCCAAAAACCACTATCTGCAAAAACGATATATTGCCTGTCATTTCGCACAGCCGTGCCATATCCCATACCTTTAAACATTGCCATCGAACCATCGATAATATCAAACTGCCGCGGCATAGAGTCGGCGGTAAACTGCTCTAACAGACTGATCCACTGCTGTAAACGCGGCATATATTGCCGATAGTCTCTGTCGCGTACATTGGTTATCTCGCAATCGTCCGAAATATCAAACAATTTCTGCAAATATAGTCCTATATGAGCATTCTCCACTTGTACATCGGTGTGATTATAAAGTGCTTTCTCCACTATGTACAGACACAAACCACCGGCAATATCCGCATTAACCGATATGGTATATTTGTTTCCATGAATGGTATATGGATGGTTGGCAAAAAAATATGCGCTATAATCGGGAAAATCAACAATTACTTTGCCCCATTGCATATTATTAGCCGAAAAATACCAAACCTCCCAGTAATCCAAGAATGGAGAAAATGCGCGCCTCTGCTGTTGACTCAAAGAGCGCCAAGGCATAAAATGGTCGCTATAATAATCGTACTCAATCGTAATGTCTGCTGCTTTTTTATTACGTGGCAAAGGGACTATCAGGTGTATGCCTGTATCATTTTTACGTATTTTGTATTTGCTTTTGTGTTGGTCAACGGATACCGAAAACATAAAATCAGACAACAAGTTATTGATTGTCTGCCGATTTGCTCCAATAAAACCTTCTGTGTATATTTTTGTTAAAAATCGTAAGTTGTGTTGCCATAAACCCTGTGCCAACAATGAGGAGGGTTTCATATCAAAGACCACCTCATTCGTCTCAGGCAATGTGTCATAATGGAAAATTTGTTTTACGTGTAATTTGCGTTGATAAATGGGTGTACATTCTGCTGGTGAAACCTCCGCTTGTATGGAAACTATTGGGGATGGTTCTGCAATGAGCAATAATGGAAAGCATACTGCTAATATGGAAAATAAAATGCGTTTTATGGTTAGCATAAGGTTGAGTTAGAGTTATTTGTTTGATGTTTAATTAAGTACGATGTATTTTTCCGAATTGTATGCAAACACATAGACTCCGCTTATAGAATCATTTTGCAGTTAATGACGGGCATCAGTAGCATTTGACGATTTGTAGGCATTAGGAATGCAAGCACTGAATGGACTATCAACGAAACGCTTCGAATATTTCATTTTTTCATTTGAATGCAAAGATATGTAAATAATTTCGTATATGCAAATAAAAAGGCAAATAAGTATCATTTTATTATGTGTTTTTGCAAAATAAAAGCATTATGTTTGTAATAATACGAATAGCGTATGCATTTGGGTGGTTGATAAGTGATTCGGGATAGTCTCCGCCATACAACTCACTATACAACTCTTCATACAACTTTCCATACAAGGAAATGACAGGTCTGAAAGTGGTATAAAAGAAGTGAGTGGTAGGGGAGTGGTAGGGTGATACGACCGATATCGGACGCTCTGTCAGTTGCTGTCTTTATCATCTTTTCTTCATGCCATAAAATGTTTTTAATTTGCACAACTGCGAAAAAAGCAGTACATTTGCACGATTATTGTATAAGAGCAGATAAAGTTGGTTTGGATAATGAATATGAGAAACAAAACATATACTTTTTTGCTGTTGATAACGGCTATGGTTTCTATGCCCGTTGCGCAGGCACAAGATAACGTCATTGACGAAGTGATATGGATAGTTGGCGATGAAGCGATTCTGCGCAGCGAGGTGGAAGAAGAACGCCTGCGTGCGCAATACGAGGGGCAGCAGATTGCGGGCGACCCCTACTGCGTTATCCCCGAACAGATGGCTATTCAGAAACTCTTTCTCCACCAAGCACAAATTGACTCGGTGGTGGCAAACGAGTCGTCGGTGAGTCATCAGGTGGATATGCGTATCAACTACTACATCTCTCAAATCGGCAGCCGCGAGAAGATGGAGGAGTATTTCCGGAAGACGAGTAGCGAGATACGCGAAGAGATGATGACCTCTGTGCGCAATCAGATGATTATCCAGCAGATGCAGCAAAAACTCACGGAGCATATAAAACCTACTCCTGCCGAGATACGTCGCTACTACAACTCCCTGCCTGCCGACTCCATTCCGATGATGCCTGCCGCAGTGGAAGTGCAGATACTCAGTTTCGAGCCTGCTGTGCCGGTGGAGGAGACGGAGCGCATAAAAAGTCGTTTGCGCGAATATACAGAGCGTGTCAATTCGGGCAAAGCCGATTTCGCGATGTTGGCGCGGCTATATTCCGAGGACACCGAGTCTGCCAAACGTGGCGGTGAATTGGGTTTCGTGGGGCGCGGACAGTTGGTGAGTGAGTTTGCCGACGTGGCATTCAATCTCAACGACCCTAAAAAGGTATCGCGTATCGTGCAGACCGAATACGGCTATCATATTATCCAACTCATAGAGAAGAAAGGGGAACGTATCAACTGCCGCCATATCCTGCTCCGCCCGCGCGTCAGTGCCGATGACAAGGTGAACGCAATCAACCGATTAGACACTATCCGCCAAGAGATAGCACAAGGTAAGATAACCTTTGAGCAGGCGGTAATTCGCTATTCGGAGGACAAGAATACGGCGATGAACGCAGGTCTGATGACCAACCCCAACACGGGTAGCATGCGTTTTGAGTATCAGGACCTTGCGCCCGAAGTGGCAAAGCAGATTTACACGATGAAAGAGGGGGATGTCTCTGCGCCTTTTGTGATGATGGACCAGGCACGTAACAAAGAGGTGTGTGCCATTGTTTGTCTGCGCAAGAAAACCGATATCCACCGCGCTAACCTGACGGACGACTTCCAGACAATCAAAGCGATGTTGGAGGAAAAACTTGCCACCGATTTCCTTCACGACTGGATATTGCAAAAGCAAAAGACCACTTACATACAAATCGACCCCAAATGGGCAGGTTGTGATTTTGAATACCCGGGATGGATACACGACTAAGAGCCGACAAGAGTAGGTGATTAGTAGGTGATTAGTGGGTGATTAAGCAGGCGATAACATGATAGACCCGCTATAGACCCGCGAAAAATAACTATATTTGTTAATTATACATTGCCTTGACGTTTCGTTCCAATGTCATAGTGTTTGGTTTGTTTCTGTGCTTGGGGTTGCAGGCGCAGACGATGGTGTATCTGGAACACTCCGAGACGCTCAACTTCGACCAGGCACGTATCGCCGATGCGCAGATACTGCGTGGCAATGTCATCTTCCGGCACGAAGATGCGCTGATGTATTGCGACTCGGCATATTTCTACGAGAAAGCCAACTCGATAGACGCTTTCGGGCATGTGCGGTTTGTGCAGGGCGATACCCTCTTCGGGTATGGCGATAAGTTGTTCTACGACGGCAACTCCAAGTTCGCCCGCCTGCGTCGGAATGTGCGTTTGGTGCATGGGAAGGACTATCCCACGATTCTCACTACCGACAGCCTCAACTACGACCGTATTCGCGACATTGCATACTACTACACGGGCGGCACTATCCGCGATTCGCTGAATACCCTCCGGAGCGTGTGGGGGCAATATACGCCCAACACCAAACAGGCGGTGTTCAGCCATACTGTACACTTGGAAAATCCCAAGTTCGACCTCACTACCGACACCCTCCTCTACAACACACACACCAACGTGGCAGACTTGATCAGCCCCACCATTATCGTCTATGAAGAGGAGACCAATATCTATTCTTCGCGTGGGTGGTACAACACTGCCACCGAAGAGTCGATGCTTCTTGACCGCTCGCAGGTGGTTCACTCCGACGGCAAATCGATGACGGGCGACACTATCTTCTACAACAAACGCACCCGATATGGCAGAATCATCGGCAGCATGGAGATGGCAGACACCATTCAGAAAGCCACACTCTATGGCAACTACGGCGAGATGTTCCGCGACGGAGAATACGGCTACGTTACCGATAGCGCGCTGATGGTCGATTGGTCAGACTCCCTCGCCTGCGGATATATGCACGCCGATACTCTTTTTTCGGAGATGGTGCCTTACCAAATACAACGTATTATTCCACGCGATAGTGTGCTGATTGATAGTGTATTAACTGCCGTCGCACCCGACACCCTTTGGCAAGATTCCACCTACCGCGCCATACGTGCGTTCCACAACGTGCGTATCTACCGCGAGGATATGCAAGCCGTCTGCGATTCGATATATTACAATCAGAAAGACTCGCTCATCGCCCTCTATACCGCCCCTGTCTGTTGGAGTGATGAGAATCAGATTTCAGCCGACACCATATATATATATATGCGCAATGGCACTGTGGATTATGCGCACGGGATAGGTAACGCACTCACTATCAAGCAGGAAACAGCCGACTACTTCGACCAGATGGCAGGTAAAGAGATGATAGCCTATATCAGGGACAACGAATTGCGTCAGGTAGATGTCAATGGGAATGCACTCACGGTGTTTTTTCCGAAAGAGGAAGACGGCTCGTTTATAGGCGTCAATACCACGCAATCGAGTTTTGTGAAGGTATATCTCGAAAACCAAAAGATACACCATATCCTGTTTACAGCGCAAACCACAGGGACACTCTATCCATTCGACCAACTGCCGGAGGGCAAAGACCGACTGAACGGATTTTTCTGGGCAGACCAAGAACGCCCCAAGCACCCGAAGGATGTCTTTTCGCGCCCATTACGCACACTTCGCCCTGGAAACACTGCCGTCAGTGCGGTCGCCACAGAACCCGAAACCACCTCCGCAACAGACATCCCGCAGGAGAAAACCGCTACACGTTCCTCCCGCAAACTCAAAAGCACAAAATGACGTAAACAAAGAAAACTACAATAAAAATGAAACGCTTACTCTCTACACTTGGTATTGCACTAATCACTTGTGTCGCTTGGGCGCAGAACCTGCCGCAAGGCTTTGGCTTTCAGATAGGTTTTGCACAGCCTATCTTGCGTCTCAACTCGCCCGAGACACGCTATCCGTCTGATTCGTTGGTGAATACCACAAGGCTCAACGGACTCAAAGTGGGGTTTGTATATGATGCCACATTTGTCAAAGGCTTCGGTGCCAGCATAGGTATCAACTATACTTTCGCACAGGGAAACACACAATGGCAACGTCAGTCTATGTTGAGCGATTATCCGCAAAAACGTATCCGCACAACCTATAATCAGGTGGAACTCTGTGTGGATTGGCAGTATAAGTTTGAGATTGCGGGGGGAACCTATATCATTCTCTATTCCGGTCCGTCAATACAGTGTGCGGTGGCAATGACGGATAAAGTCCTTGAACGCCAACTCGATGGCGATGTATCCGAGAAAAACAGATACTCGCTTTTGGATTACAAGGACTCGGAGCAGAGTCGCGACCTCAAGCGTTTCAACCTCACTTGGGGCGTCGGTGCCGGTTTTCAGTATCAGCAATTTTTCCTCCGTGGCGGATATGATTTCGGATTGGTCAATCCCTACAAAGAGACCAACTTCAACAAGATGGGGTTCGCCAACGACCGCTACACCCGTGGTCGCCTCGACCAATGGAATCTCCGTTTGGGTATGTACCTCTGGAGAAACTAATGACGATGTATTAGGTCTGATAAATGACAGACTACGCCTCTTAATTCATAATTCTTAATTCATAATTATCCTTGATTCCTCGCGAGACTATAGACCGTGTGTTCGCTGCCGCCAAGATAGAAGAGGTGGTGGGTGATTACGTTACGCTCACAAAGCGCGGCGCCAACCTGATTGGTCTGTGTCCTTTCCACAACGAGAAGACCGGTTCTTTCACTGTCAGTCCGAGCAAGGGTATCTATAAATGTTTCGGTTGCGGTAAGTCGGGGCATGCTATCGGTTTCGTGATGGAGATAGAGCAATGCTCTTTTGTGGAGGCGGTCAAGCAAGTGGGGCGCAAATACCATATCGAGGTACAAGAGCGCGAACTCTCCGCCGAGGAG
>JBNMHB010000063.1:0-14309 GCA_050872525.1 Bacteroidales bacterium
AGGAAAAACGGGTTGCACAGTTTGAGCAACAACGCCTCCGGCAGGCGGTAGAGCAACATAAAACAGAGTGCCAACCAAATCCCCGGCTTGCGGAAGAACTCCACAAACGTCTCGCCCACTTCGTGCCAGATTCCCTTGCCCGAAGTCAGGTGGATGTCAGGTGGATATGTGGTGGATAAGCCCTGCTCATTGTGCATTGTGCATTGTGCATTGTGCATTGTTCTTTCTGCAACCGGCAGAAAGAACGTATGCCATATCGTAATTCCTGCCAGCAGTCCGCTGCAACCGAGCAGTGTATAGGTCCACGACAATGCCACCGTTGTCTTTGTTTGAAGCCACCCCACCAACATCAGGAGTAGCGACTGGCAGAATATATTGGCTATTTTGTAGAACGTGGAGCGAATCCCCACAAATGCCGACTGTTGCTTGTCGCTGAGGGCAAGCATATAGAATCCGTCCGCCGCAATGTCGTGTGTTGCGGAAGCAAATGCCGTGATAGTGAAGAAGATAAGTGCGAGTGTGAAATAGCCCTGCGGCGCAAACCATGCGAGCAGCAATATCGCCACGCACATCAACGCCTGCATTAGCAAAATCCACCACCGTTTGGTGCGAATCACGTCCACAAACGGACTCCACAGCGGTTTTATCACCCACGGGAAAGTTATCAGACTGGTAAACAATGCCATCTGTCCGTTGGGCATACCCAACTGCGTAAACAGCGTGATACTCACACTCGTTACCAGAAAATACGGCACCCCCTCCGCAAAATACAGCGTCGGCACCCACCACCAAGGTGAACTATATCTGTCGGTCTTTTCCATTCAATACGCCCCTGTTTTTAACCCCGCAAAGGTACGCTTTTTTTTTGGAGTATGCAAATCTGCCCTAAAAACCACTACCCGCACAACCGAAACGGGTCATGCGGGTAGCGTGCTAATGTGTATTACGTTTATAACCGCGAAATATCCTGATTATTGGAAATTAGAACGGTTGTCTTCTACTTCTGCTTTATCCTCCATCAGCGAGATTGCCTGATACGGCAGGCTGTACGCATAGCGCGAAACAAGCGTCTGTTTCTCTTGCTCCGCGTTCAGTTCGCCTGCGGCAGTGGTCTTTGCACCGGTCTTGAGAACATAGACACCCATGTTACCTTTCAGAGGTGCGCTCAGTGTGTTCTCGCCCATTGCCAAAGCGGCACCGATGATAGCGGGTTCAGCACCGGCGTTGCCAAAACGATAGTCTGCAAGCGACACATTCTCAGCCGATTGTACGGAAGTGCCGGTAATTGCGGCAGCAGCCTCCAACGACTCTACGCCTGCCAACTTATCCTCGATATATTTTGCTTTTGCGTTGTTGGTAGCCTCATAAGTAAGTTCGGCACGCACAGCGTCAAGAGGACGATACTCTTGGTCGTTCACCTCGGTCAGGAGAGCAACCACAAACTTGTCGCCGCACTCAAACACATCGCTCACTTGCCCCTCTTTTGCCTCAAAAGCCCAGCGAACAATAGCACGGCTCGATTTCAGGTCTCCGATTTTGTCGGTGGAAGCCAACAAGTTGTATTGCGGAGTAACTGCCAATCCCTGCTCGTTGGCAGCGGTGCGGAAAGCGTCTTCGCTACCCGAGTTGGCAACGATGAATTGTTTTACACGATTGTAAATAATCGAATAGGTCTTGCTCGACGGAGTAACCTCGCGCTCCATAATAGCCAATTTCACTTTCGGAGTAGCGGGGCTCATATCGATAACCTCAAACGTCTGCTCGCCCATACCTTGTTTCACAGTGAAACGCTCACCTTTCTTCGTTGCGAAAGCAAGTTCAGAGATATTCTTAGGCAGTTCGGAAGCCATAAACCAACCGAGTTCCTGGTCTTCTTGTCCCTCGCCTGCGATAGCCTTCAGTTCCACAGAGTCTGCCACCGAATAGCCACACTTCATAATACGTGCCATTGAGAAGGTGTTGTTCTCAAAACTGAGGTCGGTGCAGTTGCCCACTTTGGCGTCTTTGCCGAAAGCAAAGTCCTTATATTGTGCGGGAACGGTCTCTATCGAATAGTCGCGACCGTCGTATGGTATATCGGAATTGGTATTTACCACCAAAGTAACATCTTCGGTAGTACGGAACTCGTCTTGGAGACGCTCCATCATATTCTTTGCGTCCTCAATGTCTTGCTCCGAAGCCTCAATCGGGAATGTCAGATAAGCAATAGCACGGTTGGGAGTCTGCTTGTAGAGAGATTTGTGTTGTTTGTAGAGTTTTTTCAAATCGCTCTCGCTTACCGAAACCAGGCTGTCAGCCACGGTGAAATACGGTTGCATCACATATTGTACATCTACGTTAGTTTGGCGTGCCTCGAAAGCATATTTTGCGTCCAACGAGTTGGCTTTCACCAAACTTTGTACCAGATTGGTGTATTTTTCTTGCATATAGGTAAGGCGCACTGCGTTTTCCCAATACATCCAATAAGATTTTGCCTGTCTGAGGTTGGCAGCCTGCTCTGCATCGTCCACGTCCTGCTCAATCGAACTGAGGAATTGCACCAACGCATTACGGTTGAATTGTCCATTCTCGTCATAGAATGCGCGACGCGCGCGAATGAGTTGGTGAGGGTTTTCACCAATGCAAAGTTGGCTCAACTCGTCCGAAGTAATATCCATACCAATCTTCTCGGCTTGTGCACGCAGGGTATAATCCATCAGCATCATTTGCCATACTTGGTTGCGGATTTGGGTAGTCATGTCCTCGTCGAAATCGGAACGACCGGTCTCAATCTTGTACACTTCTGTCAGTTGGTCCTTGGCTGCCTCATACTCGGTATAGTGAATATCGTATCCCTCAATAGTTGCCACATTCTCGCGGCTGCGATTGAAGAACGTACTGCCCGAATTGAGGAAGTCGCCCATGATAAATGCTAACATAGCGATACCCACAATAGTGATGAGCAACGCGCCATGGTTACGAATTTTTTGTAAACTTGCCATAATATCTTTTGTGTTTTTATATTTTCGATACCGGATATATTTTAGATTACCTCTTTGTATCCGTGGACTTCAGGGCGGTTCCCCATTATTTTCCCCCTTCGACCCCGCAATAGTCCTCCTCCGCATACAAATTAGCGTGCAAAGTTACAAACATTTTTCGAAATACCAAAATTTTATGTAGTTTTCTTGTATTTATCAGGGGGAGAGGTATCAGGAGGGGATTTGTAACGGTGTACCGTCCGTTTGCGGAATAGTGTCTTACAGTGTGACGGTATACCGTGGCAAGGTGTGCTTTGGGACGGCTCTTTTCGCCGTCTCGTTGCCGTCTCGTTGCCGTCTTTTTAGCGTATTTTAATCTTATTGGAGAAGGAAGAGGGGATAATAAACAAGGACTGCCCACTTTTATCAGGCAGTCCTTGTTTATGGTAGAGGGGGATTATTATTGTAAAATGGGGATTATTGCAAAATGAGAGGGATTATTGCAAAGCGGGGAGGGGGGCGAAGATGGCGTGGTAGGTTATGTTTTGGGTAACGGTTATGCCAGCGGGGTCGGCGAAGAAATCATCGGGCATCACAAAGGGGTCGTGGTAGTCGGGTTGAGTACTCCACCCCACCAACTGCATACCCTCGCACGCAGCGACAGGGGCGGTGGGCAACTGCAAGTCGTCGCCATCGTTGGGATAGAGGCGGCTCTCCACTACTTTGCCATCAGCCACCCATTTGACCGTATAGCCGAGAAAGAGTTCCTTGTAAACGAGCGTTACCACGCCATTCGTCTCGGATATTTCTTTCAGCGGTTTGCCCGATACACCATTCCATCGGTTGACAAAACTTGTGCCGGGGAATGGGTCGCGCGGAGATCCTATGCCGACACGATAGCCCGTGGCAGACTCTATGGTGTAGCGCGGAAAATTGGCGGTATTGTTCGCCTTGTTGGCGTTCCATACCTCCTCACTATAATCCACATACCAGACAAGCATACCATGTCCGGGAAGGTATTTGTCCCAACCTGTCTTTTGGCGGTTCTCGATATAGAAGTTAACTCCCTCAATAGTAGCCGGTTGAAGCACTCCGGAAATGTTGATTTGATAGACCTTGTATTCCTGCGTGTGTGGTGCGTAGAGCGACAGTTCCTGCCCCTCATCACCGAGGTTGACCGGTGTGGTCCAACCGAAGAAATACTTCTCGAACGCACTATAGTTGGGCGGACAATAGCCATCGCCGTTGTAACTACCGCTATCCATGATGTCCCAATCGCCCGGTGTGCGGTGGTTGGTATAGTTATCGCCATATTTGGTATCGTAGAAATCGGGCAGACCCAGCACGTGGCTGAACTCGTGGCAGAGTGTGCCGATACCATTTCGCTTTCCGGTTTTGCCGTCCAACTCGCCTGAGCAGGCATAGTTATCTATCAGCAATCCGTCCACCTTACAGGAGTCCAACGGGTAGGTGCAGTTGCCAAAATATCTGGCGGAAGCGAGGTTCCAGTTGTGCGGCCAAATGGTCTTTGTCCCACCACCATCGGCTTCGCCCTTGCCTGCGTAGATGATATATACAAAGTCGATTTCGCCATCGTGGTCGTTGTCGTACTTGGTGAAATCGACATTGTGTTGCGACTTTGCCAATTTGCATGCTTCCACCACCATATCGCCGGGGTAGAGGTCGTTACCGTCTTTGTCGTTCTCGCCATAATAGGCCATATTCTTGGACAATGTAACGGGTCCGACGACATCAAACTGAGGTTTGTACTTTCCGCCTGATTGGTCGATAAAGTACTTGCGTGCCGAGCCGATAGACTTGGCATAGGTATAACTGACGGCGTTCATCATCGAGTCCATCTCGGCTTGGGTATTCTCCGCCTGATATTGAATGTCTGCGAAATTGACAAGGATGAACAGACCTCGCGGGGCAAGGTTAACACCTCCCACTCTCTTGGGGCGGCTTTTCATCATAGGAGACCGCATACGACGCGCGTGAAGCGTATCGGATGTGGGAGCGGGAGCCACCGCACGCCAATAGCCATCGGCATCTTGCGAGACCATTTCGCCCGAGCGGTTGGTATAATAATGGTAGAACTCATCACCATTGAGGCGCACCTCAATAGTGGTGCCGTCGGGTTGCGTCTTGGTCTGCCAACCGCGATAGGCAGGCACAGCGTACAGAACGGAAACGACCATCAAAGCGGTCATCAATAAGGTATATCGTAGTCTCATAGTTGGCAAAAAGTTTAGCGTTTATTACCCATTATATCGTAGGTAGTTTCGCCCACAACGATATATAACGTATTGTCTTTCAGCACCTTGGTGGCAGCCGGTTGCCGGTGTGTGGCAGGCAGGTCGGAGCCTACATTTGCCTTCCATTGCGCCACCAATGCCACATCGTTTTCGGGCATGATAAATGTGTCGCCCGGTTGATAGAGCGTTCCGTTGTAGAGCCATCCGGCAAAGGTGTAGCCCTCGCGCACCGGTTGCCCTTTGGAGAGCGGAACGGGTTGCCCCTCCGGATAGGCAATATCCACGCAACGGGTGGTATTCTCCGGATAGCCCTCGTAGGCGAAAGTATATTCCTTATAACTCTTGCGATAGAGGGTGGGCAGTAGCATAAACTTGCTGACATTGGAATCGTAGGTAGTAAAACGTGGAGAATTCACGTTGTAGAGTATGCGACCATAGGCGGTACTCGTACTTTGGAGAGTCAGCAAACTATCTTTCACCTCGATAATCCATGTATGCACATAGTTGTTCCACCCGATATCTCTCACGCCCGAACTGCCGAGCGTTCGCCCGGTGGCGTCCGAGAGAGTCCAAAGGTCCTTTTCGCCGCCCAAAGTGAGTACCAACGCCTCGGGTGCGGAAGTCAGGATACTTCCGTCTTCGGAGAAAGTGGCGGGGACGGCGGTCATTATCTTTTTGCTGACATCCACATCGCCGGCTGCTTTGCCTTTGGCAGGACAAGCAATCACTATACGGTCGCCCGCCGTCAGGACAGAGGGATCGGTAACGCGCGTCCAGTCCTCGGCATACACGCCGAAAGAGAAGAAAACAGCACTGAGAACAACTATAATTATAGAATAGAATCGATTCATTTTGAGTTGTGTCTAATAAATTCAAAAGCAGGTCTCGGGCATACACCATGGCAGCAGAATATACCCATAGACCTGACTTTATATATAGATTGGATTAAACACCCGCGCTACTCCCGCAGCGCGGGCATGGCTCATTGTTTAATGAAGCGGAAGACTGTTCCGTTCACTTCTATCAGATATGTGCCTTGCGGCAACGTGCTTACGTTGAGTGTCTCGGTAGCGTTTGTGAGCGTGGTACGCAACATCAGTTGTCCTTGCAGATTGAGGATACGCACCTCGGTATCGGCAGCACCGCTCACGCACAACATATCGCGTGTGATGGTGGGATATACGCGGATGGTGGTAGCCTCCGACGGACGGCAGTCGGTACCCACATTACCCACATACTCATACGCACCTATCGTCGGCACGGCAGCACGTTGGAGACCGGTGAAGTCGGTGGTAACAAAATCAAGCACTTGCGCACTCACGAGGTTGCCTTTGTTTTTCGGGCGAAGCACCTCTGCGGACTCGAATTGTACAGACTCACTGATGTCGGTCGTGCTGTTGATGGCAGTGCGCCATGCAGCGATGTCATTATACTCATCAGCACCTATCTTACCAAAGTTGCCGCTTTCCGAATAGAGCAGGTTATGCTCGAAGGCAGTTGTAGCAATATACTTTGTGGACGAAATCCACATTGCTGCCGCAGCATCACTATAGAATATATTGTTCAGCACTTGCAAATTGTTTTGTGTTGTTCCAATACGGCAAGGATAAACCGATTCGCCCGATGTGCGGATAGTATTGTTAGCAAAAATAGTATTCGTGGATGCCTTATTAAAATTAACTGCATACGAAGACGATGTACCATTTGCACAATGGTCTATCACATTATTAAATATCTGCACAGGTGCTTCCGCCGTACCTTTAACTACACGGATATACAATCCATCGGCATTCACCCCAAGATTGGTATATAAGTAGTTGTTACTTACTTGACTACCTTCCGACAATGTAATATCCATTGCTTTTGTACTGGCCTTTGTGGTGGCAGTATTCTTTACTATATTACCATCTACAAGTGCTTGACGCTCACCACCGGACAGATAAATTCCCATACTGCCCTGTTCGATCACTGTATTGCCAATAATGCGTGCACCTACCTGCTTATCAGTTTTACCAGATACAGATACCCCTATGTAACCGCCAGTCAGCGTGGAGTTGCTGAGCGTGAAATAGTTGTTAATGGTTTTCTCATCTTTAGCGGTAACATACACCACATGTTTACCAGTAGTAAGAGTTAAATCACGATAGATATTGCAATTGTCGATGGTAACATGTTCCGACTTGTTGCGCACCAGAACCACCGAATGGTAACTATCATTGCCTGTGGTGAGCGTCAGATTGCTGAACGTGATATAGTCCGCACCATTCACATTGACAATACCTTGCGTTTCGTCGCCCAAGACAGAAGACTGCGCCGAGTACTTATCATATTTGATGATCACATCCTCTTTCTTACCTGTCAGCGAAGTGAAGGTAACCACATTCTTTGCCGATGTACCGTCAATCTCAGGAACAACGATGTACTCTGCATACGTACCCGGCTCAATCAAGAAGGTTACCGCACTCTCGATACCGTTCTTCATTGCGTCAATCGCCGACTGAATGGTCTTGAATTGTGCTTCCTCGCTTGCCCCCACGCGGTACTCGCCGTGCATACCGGCAATGATATTCATTGTGGCAGTAACCGTATTCTTCGGTGCGACGGTTGTCTTGTTGATTTCCACATTTTGGAGCGTGGCGGTTACATTGGTTCCCTCTTCCGTAGAAAGAGGAATGTCAAGTGTCAGCCAATAGTAGTAGGTGCCACGATTAGTGATAGTGTCGGCTTTGGTCATCAGGTCGGTGGTAGTGAAAGCGTTCAAAGTGCCTGTCTTATAGACTTTTACGGCAGCACCTTCCAACGATGTTTGCAGGTTGAAATTCTCTACCGGCATTTTGCCTCTATCGCCCGAAACATACACAGCGGCACAAAGCATAGGCACATCGGAACTACCACGCGTGATAGAAACCGGCGCGATTTTGGTAACCACAACCGAATCCAAGGCTACCGGTTGCAACTCGTGGCAGGTTACCTCTATCTCCCAACCGTCGGTGGCTATGGAACCACGGCTCTCATAGGTAACGGTGATGGCACCGGTAGCGTCCTCGGAGATAAGTGTCAATTTGTCAATATCTTTGGTGTAATATGACAGGCTTACATCGACTTTGTCTTTGGTATTCTCTCCATAATATACATAGAAGTTATCCGCGCCGTTGAGTGCCCATTGTTTGAACTTGAGTTGGATAGCCGTATTGGGTACGGTAGGCACAAAAGTAACCGTTCCTTTCAGTCCGAGCGTAACCTTGCCTTCCGGTCCGCCATCATCATAGAAGGAGAGCGGAGCATTGTCCACCTCGACGCGCTGTGTACCACTCTTGAGAACGTACATATTTCGGATGGTGCGCTTGTTGGCGGGAACAGCGGGAGTGAGTGTTTTGCCCTCTACTGTCAGTTGTAATGCACTGATTTCCACCTCAGTACCTATTGTAGCATCATCCTTTACGTTAGCAGACAGGGTGTAGATATTCTCGCCCTCCACGAAGGTGGTGTTGGCTTGCAGCACTGTGGTATTGCCTTTTACTTCGGCACGCGCAATCACTTTTGTGCCTTGCAACAAGAACAATGAATCAATCGCTGCGTCGCCATCAAGGGTAACCGTGATGTCTCGGCAATTAAGCGGAGTGAGGTTGCCGGTAGTAGTGATTGTCAGCCCAAGCATCTCAACGTTCTTCTGTCCGCGAATCAATGTAGCAGAAGCAGGAGCCGTCAGGTCGGTTTTCTCTATGGTCATCGGCACCGGCTTGTATTCACTGACGGTAGCATGCCAGCCTTTATCGGCATAATATGAAGAACTCTCATTCGGATTAAATAATATGGTAAGAGCACCATCCTCAGATGTAGAACGCACAAGCCCAGGACCGACTTTACAGTTAGTGGCATCGGCTTCCCAAAGCAAATCGCCTGTTGTGCCTTCTCCTGCATATACCTTGAATATGGCTTTTACACCATAAGACCCAGCAGAATAATATATAGCAAAATCTGCAAAGTCCATTTCTATAACATTACCTTTCGTAGTAGGACGGAAGATTGTCGTTTGGTTGCATTTTTCCACGTGATAGTTAGTACTATATTCATTGTATTTGTTCGTCGTATGCGTAAACTGCCACTCACTATACACATCAATCGTCTTCTCACCACAATCCGAGTGCCATACATTATTGACAGTCAGATTTTCTTCGGGGTTAATGAAAGCAGTGTAGTTTGTCTTATTCGAGAAGTCCACCTGTGTGATATTCGCCGTGGCGGTTTGTTTGTTTTGTGCCGTAGCCACGATGTCGTATGTCAGGAAGAAATGGTTCTCGCCCTCACGCAGAGAGATATCACTTGCAGGAATAGTAAACTCATTGGCTTCAACAGCCACATTGCCCACTTTCTTCGTAGTAGCAAAAGTAGCGGAATTGCCTGTGTAATAAAGTGTTGCGTTGGTTATTTGTGCGAAAGTATTGCCTGTATTGAAATGGAAGGATGTCGGTTGCAAAGCCGGTTCTGTATTCTCGGTAGTGAGGCAGAAATGCATCATCTCCACACCGGTCTCACCTGCCGTTACTTCTTTTTTCTGCTTGATTACATTAGACGCACTTACGGTCATCGCTTGCGGAGAGAACTCGCTCACTACAGCCTCGAAACCGGAACCTTGCATAGTTTCAACTTGGCAGTTACTCTTTAGATACACCGTCAACGCACCATTATCCGCGGAACTCTTCACGCTGTAGTTCTTCAACTTACCGCCTTCAACTTCCAATGTGTACAGCAAACTATCTTTATTGGTAGAAGTTCCATTATATATGGAGAGTATATCGGCTCTACCATGACCGGCAGCGGATTTAGTGTAAAAGATATGAATATCGTGCATATCCAACTGCACTTTCTTTCCAACGTGAGCAGGCAGGAAAGTTACAGTTCCTTCAAAATTCTTGCTGATTTTGCCGTCTATACCACCATCATCATAGAAAGGCATTTCGCCATCTACATATACATATAGGTGTGAGTTATTCACCATACGCACTTCCGTAATAGTCTGTTCTTTGGCAGTGGCAGCAGTGAGTGTCGTAAAACCATTCTTGGTAGTAAGCCCCGTAACGGTGAGTGTAGAAGTGGCACCGAGAGGAGTTTTGCTCAGTATATCGCCTGCCAGGCAGAAATTATTAGTACCTGCGTCAAGAACTTGGTTGCAAGTGAGTGTATAGGTATTGCCTCTCTTGGTGATAGTGCCTTCAATAGGAGTAAGTCCTGCGACAGAAGCCTTATCGGTTTGATACAGACGCAGTTGGTTGGCATCAAATACATTGCCAGTGAGCGTGAAACTGATACTTGTCAGATAGTCCGGGTCGCCCAATCCCTCTGTTACAATGCGCAGACCGCCCATATTGATATTCTGTTCGCCTACATACAACTCACTGCGAGTATTGGTGTAGTCGGCTGTTGCCGATTTCACCTCCATAGGATTGCTGCTGACGGTGGTAACCGTAGCCTTCCAACCTTGTTCTTTGTCGTAATCGGTTTCATAAGCACAAACACAGCAAGACAATGCCCCGGTGGCATCAGATGACATATAAATTTTATTGGTATAGGTGCCACTTGATAGTTCTTCCAAAGTCTTTTTTGTCGTAGGGAAGGGCGTATCAAGATACTTGCCGTATGTAACCGAAGTGGTATCAAATACGCCATTATAGATTTTCAATGAAGCAACATCACCTGCCATTTTGACCTTTTCAAAGACAATCTTTACTTTCTCACCTTCTTTTGCAGGTTTGAAGATAGTAGTAGCGAAAGTCTCGAACTGCCAACCTGTGGCATCTTCACCCTTATAGTGTCCTGTATAGTCGTAGAAAGTAATTGTCTGCCCCGATTGTACGGTTACCACCTGTTTGCCCCATTGCGGTTGTTTTACATCAATATCCTCTACAGCAGGAGCAGCCTCAATGACTGTAACCGTGGCTTTCCAACCCTTGTAGTCGTAACAAAAATAGCCGTGGAAGCAGCAAGAAAGCGCACCCGTAGCATCGGTGGATGTGTAAGTTTTGTTGGTGTATTTACCTGCTAATTTATCCAATAGTTGTTTGGTATCGGGGAAACAGATGGTGCTATACTTTTTTGTATAAGATACGGTAGTGGTATCAAACACACCATTATACACCTTCAGCGTTGCCTCTGAATCCAAATAGTCTTCATCATCATACTCTGCAGCATAGAGTTCCACTTCTTCAAAGGTGATAGTCACCTTATCTCCCTCTTGAGCGGGTTTGAAGATGGTGGTCGCATAGGCAGAGGTCTCGAACAGACTTCCGGTACCTTGCGGGTCGTAATAGGTAATCGGTTTTCCGCGTTCCACGGTGATAACCTGTTTACCCAATTCAGGCATATTCACGTCTTCGGCGTGAAGCCCAAGCGGGATGAGGGTCAGCAGACCCAACAACCCTAATAAGAAGAATTTCTTTTTCATGTTATATTTGTTTTTTTGTAATCTCCGGTTAAATCTGCGTATATGTACACACAAAAACTGCCGTCTGACTTCGTCAAACGGCATATAAGACCTACCCACCCTCTGCACATAGAGTTTCTACTCACACCAAATGCCCCCTCAACGGGGTATGGGGAGTATGTGTCTCTTGCTCTTTCCTCGAAAGCCGATTTGACGATGATTCAGGCAGGTCTTCTGACTCGTTTGCTCTGTTGCGCCTTCCCATCGAAGTTGACCTCCGACAGTGACTATTCTTGCCACAGAGTGGAAACACGCCTTATCATATAAGGCTTTCCATTATAAACTCACAGCAGCGGGACTGTCCGGGATTTGCACCCGATTCCCTTTTCATCTCAACCCGGCAGACTATGCCCGCTTTGCAGACGCATCACATCGCCCAACCGATTGAGAACCTGGTATCATATATGTTATGGGGTATCAACCCCTAAATATGTCGAAACGACACGCCCGCAAACACCTCCACAGGCATATCGAAACCATATATCCATTCACTAACGGACGTGCAAAGGTACTACAACTTTTTGAATTGCGCAAGCAATGGTTGTATTTCGTAGTATTATTCACTGGTAATCAATCAGTTATACAAATACACAATATCCACATAACGAACCATTCGGGAAAGACGATGCGCAACCATTTCACAAAAGGGATTAATAGATATTTGGGTGCAACGGCACTATTTTTCTTGACAAGGTGCAACTGCCTACGGCATTATTTTCTCGACGGCTCACACGTAATCATAATGCCCAATCGGCGGAAAGTTTTGGTATCCACTTCCGAAAGCATTACCGTAGAGTGCGCCTGGCAGCCGTTGAGGCGCGGCAGTTGCGCCAATGCCTCGGCACAGCGCTCGTCGCTCTGGCTCAAAACGGACAGGGCAACCAGCACCTCGTCGGTATGCAAGCGCGGATTATGCCCCTGCAAATAGGCAATCTTAGTATGCTGAATCGGCGCAATCATCTCCTGCGGCAGCAGTTTCACCGAGTGGTCGATATGCGCCAGATGTTTCGTGGCATTGATGAGCAACGCCGCCGAGCAGCCCAACAAATCGCCCGTGTGGGCGGTGATAATAGTTCCGTCTTCCAACTCTATCGCCGTTGCCGAAGCGTTCTCCCTGTCGCGGCATGCCTTAGCCGCCACCGTGGTACGACGATAATCGGGTGTGATACCCAGTTGGCGCATGAGAAGAGTTATCTTGTTGATTTCCTTTTCGGCGTCGTGTCCGTCGGCAAAAGCGTTGAGCGCGGCATAATACCGGCGAATCACCTCCTGCTTGCTTGCCTCGTTGCAGACCTCGTCGTCGGAAATACAGAACCCCACCATATTCACGCCCATGTCGGTAGGCGACTTATAGGGATTATGCCCGTATATGCCTGTAAACAAGGCGTCTAAGACCGGAAAAATCTCAATGTCCCGATTGTAGTTGATAGCGATGTTTCCGTATGCCTCCAAATGGAAGGGGTCAATCATATTCACATCGTTCAGGTCTGCCGTAGCCGCCTCGTATGCCACGTTAATCGGATTTTTGAGAGGCAGGTTCCAAACGGGGAATGTCTCAAACTTGGCATAGCCAGCCTCTATGCCTCGCTGATGTTCGTTGTAGAGTTGCGAAAGGCAAACCGCCATCTTACCACTTCCCGGTCCCGGGGCGGTAACAATCACCAGCGGGCGCGTCGTCTCCACATAATCGTTCTTGCCAAACCCCTCCGGCGAAGCGATAAGCGACACATTGGTGGGATAGCCGTCTATCAGGCGATGATAATACACGCGCACGCCCAAGTTCTCCAGACGGCGGCGATAAGCGTCGGCGGAAGGCTGCCCGTTGTAGTGCGTTACCACCACGCTGCCCACATAGAAACCGCGCTGCTGAAACTCATCGCGCAGGCGAAGCACGTCCTCGTCGTAGGTGATACCCAAGTCCTGACGCACCTTGTTGCGCTCAATGTCCATCGCCGAGATAACTATCAGAATCTCAATGCGGTCGGCAAGTTGCAAGAGCATCTGCAACTTCGAATCGGGCTGAAAACCGGGCAGAATACGCGAGGCATGATTGTCATCAAACAGTTTGCCACCCAATTCGAGATAGAGTTTGTTGCCAAAAGCGGCAATACGTTCACGAATATGCTCCGACTGTATGCGGATATACTTCTCATTATCAAAACCGAGTTTCATATATCTGTCTGTTTTTCAAATCGCCCACAAAGGTACTACAAAAAATCCTCATTTACAACACTTCACGCCATATATTCGGAACTTTTTCCTCAAAATAACAGGAAAGGGGCGCACCTCATAACCCATAAGTTCATAATTCAAAAGTCAGGTGGATATCAGGAGGATGTAATGTGGATGATAAATTAACGTGAGTTCGATATAAGATATTTATAGCGAATCGTTTTTGTTGATTATATGTATAGTCTATTCCCCTACCACTACCCTACCACTCACTTCTCTTATACCTCTTTTGCACCATCTTTATCCCTTGCTCATCCCTTGCTCATCCCTTGCTAAAATTCTGCCTGTTGCCCCCTATCTCCTCGTGACCTGCGTATAGGATAACCGATACATAACCGATAGATATGAATACCTTCTCTATACTTTGATGCTACCCTAATG
>JBNMHB010000064.1:0-14297 GCA_050872525.1 Bacteroidales bacterium
AAGAACTGACTCAATACGATATTATTAACGAATATCGCAGAGATAAATATCAAAACGTAAACCATAATGCGTGATTATTTCTTCATAAGTTTTTGTACTAATGCCATTACGTAGCCCAAGACAAGGAAGGCTCCCGGTGCAAGGACAAAGATAAGCATACTATAGTGGTCGCTATAGACATGGCAATTGAAGACACAACCTGTTCCGAAGAACTCGCGGATTGCTCCGATGAGCGTGAGCGAGAGGGTGAATCCCAATCCCATACCGAGTCCGTCAAGTGCGGAAAGACCTACATTGTTCTTTGCAGCGAAAGCCTCCGCGCGACCAAGCACAATACAGTTAACCACAATCAGCGGAATAAAGAGTCCGAGTACGTCGTAGATAGCCGGCAGGTAGGCTTGCATTACCAATTGCACCATTGTTACAAATGTAGCAATTACGACGATGAATGCAGGAATACGTACCTTATCGGGAATCACATTTTTGAGCAAGGAAATAGCCACGTTGGAACATACGAGTACGAACAAGGTAGCCAATCCCATCGACATACCGTTGATAGCCGATGTAGTGGTAGCCAATGTAGGACACATACCGAGAACCAATCCGAAAGTGGGGTTCTCTTTCAGGATACCATTGGTGAAAGTTTTGAGTGCGTTATTCATTGTTAGCCTCCGTTTCTATAACTGTTTGTATTGAGTCGGTAGCGGGCGTTTCAACAGCGTCTGCCTTGGAATTAGCCTGTCGGCTGGCTCCGGTAGTAGCCTCCGGTGCGTCATCCGTTATCTCGCCATGGCTGTATGCTTTGTATGCCTTATTGACAGCCTCGAGAAAAGCGCGAGAGGAGATGGTTGCCGCCGTGATAGCGTCCACATCACCACCGTCTTTATTGACAGCGAACTCGCCTGTTGCCTTGCGCCCGATGATGTTTTGAGAAGGTTTGTCTGCGTTTTTGAACCATTCGACAATATGTGTTCCGAGACCGGGGGTCTCTTGTTGCTCCAAAACCTCATAATTGACGATATTGCTTTCCGCATCGAAACCAATCATAATACGTTGCACGCCTCCGAAGCCGTCAGCAGAAGCCTCCACTGCTGCTCCTGCAAACTTCTCGCCCAAATAGGCTTTGTAAACACTCATACCATGTACTTCTTCCTTTTCGGCGATTCGGTCGTGTGTAGGAAGTACCGCACTGATAGCCGCGGTCTGTTTGGCTGCTGCTTGGTCAGCGATAGTTTGTTTGGTAAGCATATAGACTCCTGCAAGTGCTGCAGCCGCCACAAGCGTAATACAAGTGAGCGAAAGAGCCATATTCTTAAAATTGCTTTGTAGTTTTGCCATAGTAGTACCTCCTTATTTCTTCTTTTCGCCGAAGCGTTTCGGACGTATGTGGTTCAACAATGGAACGCAAGCGTTCATAATCAGGATAGCAAACGACATTCCTTCGGGATAGGCTCCCCATGTACGTATCACCATCACGATAAGTCCGATACCGATACCGAAGATAATTTTTCCCCAACCGGTCATAGGTGAGGTTACATAGTCGGTAGCCATAAAGAATGCACCGAGCATGATACCACCCGTGCAGAGTGTCATTGCCACATATTGTGCCGTTGTCAGACCTTCAGGAAGAGCGCCGCACCAACCTGTAACAGCCGCAAAGAGGGCTACGGTAGCCAAGATGCTGACAGGAATATGCCATGTGATTACTTTTGTACAGATAAGGAATATACCACCCACAAGCAGTGCTATCGCACACACCTCTCCGAGTGAACCTCCCATCACACCAACAAAGGCATCCCAAAGGGTAGGCAGTTCGCTGAAGACGCTGCCATCACCGCTTTTGAGCCCCTGTTTCAACAGTGCCAATGGAGTAGCACCGGTCTCTGCATCAAGATAACTGCCCGAGAATCCGAGCGGACGGGGCCAAGTGGTCATCTGTACTGGGAAAGAGATGAGCAGGAATATACGTCCTACCAATGCGGGGTTGAACGGGTTTTGCCCGAGTCCGCCGAAGGTCATCTTTCCTACACCGATAGCCACCAAAGCACCGATGATAACAATCCACCAAGGCAAGTTGCTGGGCAAGTTGAATGCGAGCAATAGACCTGTCAAGATAGCGGAGCAGTCGCAGATAGTAGGTTTCTGCTTCAGGACAAACTTAGCAATCAGCCATTCGAAAGCCACGCAGGCAACGACACTGATAGCCGTAGTGATGAGTGCTCCCCAACCGAACTCGATAACCGAGATAACGTATGCCGGCAACAATGCCGCAATAACGAGGAGCATATTTTTCCGCACGCTATCACCGCTGTGGGCGTGTGGTGCGGGAGATACTATAAGTTGTTTCATGCTTTTATCAATTTTGTTTGCGATTGATATTTACCACGTAGCGTTGTTATTTTTTCTGTGCCGCAGCGCGTGCACGGATTATACCGCCTACTTTGGCTTTACCCATACGTACATAGTCAAGCAATGGGCGATGGCTGGGGCAGGTGAACATACAGCAACCGCACTCGATGCAGTCCATAATACTGTGTTTCTCCATATCGTCCCACATAGCCAACTCGGCTTGTTTGGAAAGCAGATAGGGTTCCAATCCCATCGGGCAGGCACCTACGCATTTACCGCAACGGATACAATTCTCTTCTTCGACACGACGGCTTTCGTTCTCCGGCATAAAGAGCAGACCGCTCACACGCTTGTTGGCAGGCATATCAATGTTGTTCATTGCACGTCCCATCATAGGTCCACCGCCGATGATTTTTCCTGTATCTTCAGGCACACCGCCTGCGATAGCCACCACTTCCGAGAGAGGTGTTCCAAAACGCACCGAGTAGTTTCCGGGCTTGGAAAGGCTCTTTCCGGTGATAGTCATCACGCGAGAGATAAGTGGTTTGTTCTTTTGTACGGCTTCATATACAGAGTAGATAGTAGCCACGTTGTCCACCACTGCACCTACCTCAATCGGGAGTGCACCCGACGGTATTTGGCGACCTATACAAGCATCGATAAGTTGTTTCTCACCACCCTGCGGGTATTTGAGTTTCAGAGGTTTCACCTCAATGCCGAGTGCTTTGGACGCCAGTTGGCGCATATGGTCAATGGCGTCGGGTTTGTTCTTCTCAATGCCAATGATTGCGCGATTGATGCCCAACGCCTTCATCAGGATTTGGATACCTATCACGATTTCCTCTCCGTGTTCCAACATCAGTTGGTGGTCGCAAGTGAGATAGGGTTCGCACTCTACGCCATTAACAATCAGCACTTCTGCTTTCTTGCCCGGAGGCGGAAGCAGTTTTACCTGTGTGGGGAAGCATGCACCACCTAATCCGACAATACCGGCAGCAGCCACTTTATCCACAATCTCTTTGGGTTCCAGAGAGCAGTCGCGTTTGATAGCCGTAGTACGGTCGATGGTTTCGAGCCATTCGTCTCCCTCTACGTCCATAAAGATAGCAGGCATACGCAATCCCCATGCATCGGTGGTAGCGTCAATCTTGGTGATAGTACCGCTAAACGGTGCGTGTATGTTAGCACTGACAAATCCGCCTGCCTTTGCAATGAGTTCGCCTACTTTGACCTTTTGTCCTTTTTCCACCACAGGTTGTGCAGGTGCTCCGATATGCTGCACGAGCGGAATAATCGCTTTAGCGGGCAGCGAACATTCGGTAATAGGCTGGTGTGCCGAATAAATCTTGTTGTCATGTGGATGTACTCCACCTATTCTGAACGTATTCATGCTTTTGTTTCCTCTTGTTTGGGTTCTACAACAGGCGCAGATGCAGGCTCGGCTTTGGGAGCAGCGGGCTCTGCCGGTTTGCGCGGCGGGAAATTGATAGCGTGGATAGCACCTGTGGGGCACTCTGCCTCACACTTGCGGCACAGACGACATTTGGTGTAGTCGATATATGCCAAGTTGTTCTCCACGGTGATGGCGTCGAACGGACACACTTTCTGGCATTTACCGCAGCCGATACAAGCATTGGTACATGCTTTGCGTGCAATAGCACCTTTGTCCTTATTGACACATTCAACAACCATACGACGGTTCTTAGGTCCTTTGTTGCGCAGTTCGATGATGTTGCGCGGGCAAGCCTTGGCGCATTTGCCGCAGGCGGTACATTTCTCTTCGTCCACTACGGGAAGACCGGTAGCGGGGTCGATATGTATGGCGTCAAACTGGCACGCTGCCACACAGTCGCCACAGCCGAGACACCCAAACGGGCATGCTGTCTCACCTACATAGAGGTTGTGCATGATTTGGCAACTCTGTACACCATTGTACTCGCTCGTTTTCGGGCGTGCTTCGCAGGTTCCGTTGCAACGTACCACTGCCACCTTCGGTTCTGCCACCGATGCCGCCATACCGAGAATCTCGCCTACCTTTTGCATAGTAGGCGCGCCACCTACAGGGCAAAGAAGACCATCAAGGGAGTCGGCTTTGACACACGCTTCTGCGAGTGCGCGACATCCTGCAAATCCGCAACCACCGCAGTTGGCACCGGGCAAAACGTCCTGAACCAAATCGATGCGCGGGTCTTCCTCTACCTTAAATTTCTGCGCGACGAAATAGAGCAGCAGTGCTGACACCAATCCCGTAACACCCAGAACGGCCAAAGAAATTAGAACTAAATTCATTTTGTTGTTATTTGAAAAATGTTTAATATATTGTATTCTTTTCTTTCAGAGGTGGTTCGTAGTTCCTTCGTAGGTGCTTATATGTTAATAGTTATTGATCAACGGAAAGCAAATGCAAATCAAAGTTTACGAACTGTAAAGGAAAATTGTTTTTGCAACTTTTTCCGGAAGAACGACAATATAAAATAATAAACCGCCACCGCGCACAGGGCTATTGTGCCGATGACAGCCTCACTCTGCAAAAAACATTCAAGCCCCGCAATAACCGCCAACATAACCACAAAGGGCATAATATAAGCAAGCAGAACCCCTTTCCATGCCAATCGTTCTGCCACCATCACCTCCACTCTGTCGCCCGCTTGCATAGGCTCAAGTATATGCGCGTCCATCACTTTCTCTTTGCTCTCCGAAGACATACACATAGCACGCGCAGAGCAGGTGCTACACGCACTTGCCTGAACGATTTTGACGCGCGCTGTCTGTCCGGAGACCGACAAAACGACGCCTTCGTGCCGTATTTGCTCTGACATAGATAGTTTCCTGTACGCAGAGGGGTGCCACATACCCCTCCTAAAATACCCCGCAAAGGTATAAATAATTTTTCACACAGACAAATTTATTTGATTATTTCATATAAAATGCACACAATACAACAGAAAACCACGTTGTTTGCAGGTTGCTACAAATTTTCAATTTGCAAAAACGAGATATTTTCTGTACCTTTGCGTGCTAATTTTGAGACAATATGCCCAGACGCGCAACACATACTGCAAAAAACAACGAGACAAAGGCGGAACGCCCCATTCGGGTGGAAAAAACAAGCGTTTTACAACAGATAAAGACCTTTCTGTCGGACCCGCGAACCCGTACCATATCGGGTATCGTGCTGCTGACCATTGCTCTTCTACTGTTGTTGGCGTGCGTGAGTTATTTCTTTACGGGGACAAGCGACCAATCGCTTTTGCAGATGTCGTTTGCAGAGCGCAAAGAACACCGTGTGGAGATTCAGAACTGGTTGGGGCTGCCGGGGGCGGCGATAAGTGAGTTTTTGCTGAATGGCGCATTCGGATGGATGACCTTTGTGCTGTTAGGTATGTTGATTGTCTATGGGCTGAAGTTGCTCCACATGGGACATGCACACCCGTTGCGCGTGTTGCTGTGTGGGATATTTGTGGTCCTGTGGGGCGATGTGCTGCTCGGTTTTGTGCAACTGATGGCAGGCATGGGTACGTTCTGTTGGGGGGGCGCATTCGGACAATGGTTTGCCACTTGGCTCAACTCATATATACAACCGATAGGGATGAGTATCGTGTTGGTGGTAACGCTGGTCATCTTCCTGATTATCGCAGAGAAGAATTTCATACACAATGCCAAACGCTTCGGATTGTGGTGCGCAGGGCTCTTCAAACGGAAACCGAAACCGGATTTTGCGCCCGCAGAGACCGAAGACCCGCAAGACCCCGAAGACCCTGATACTCCCGACGATATTTTCCCGTCCAATGAACCCAAAGAGGACGAACAATCCATCGGAATGGAGATACGAATTGATGATTTTGACCATACCCCTCAGGGGGATATTGATGGTGTTCCACTGACCTTCGAGCCTACGCAGGAAGAGGAAATGCCTACCACGCCTGCGCCTGAGGAGTCGAAGGCGGAAGAGCAGGAAGACGGCAAAACGACTATCGACATCAACGAAACCCAACCTGTGGAATTGGTGGATGCCTCCCCGGAAGATGTCTTGGCAAAACTCGGCCCCTACGACCCGCGTAAAGACCTTGAGTACTACAAGTTCCCGTCTCTCGACCTGCTCAAAGTATATGATAATGAGACGGGTACGATTGTCAACAAGGACGAGCAGAACGCAAACGCCAAACGTATTGTGGAGACGTTGCGCAATTTCGGAATTGAGATAGATTCCATCAAAGCCACTATCGGTCCTACCGTTACGCTCTATGAGATTGTACCCAAAGCGGGTATCAAAATATCGAAGATACAGAGCCTCGAAAACGACATTATGATGTCGCTTGCGGCAACGGGTATCCGTATGATTGCCCCGATGCCGGGCAAGGGTACGGTAGGTATCGAGGTGCCTAATGAGAAGCCGCAAACCGTCTCTATGCACTCGGTCATTGCGTCCAAACGCTTTCAGGAAGAGCAAAAGATGCGCTTGCCGGTGGCTATCGGACGCACTATCACCAACGAGGTCTTTATGTTCGACCTCGCCAAGACGCCCCACTTGCTCGTGGCGGGTGCTACAGGACAAGGCAAGTCGGTGGCTATCAATGCCATACTCACTTCGTTGCTCTACAAAAAGCACCCTGCGGAACTGAAATTGGTGTTGGTGGACCCCAAGATGGTGGAGTTCGCTCCTTATAAGAATCTGTATCGCCACTACCTCGCCGCAATGCCCGAAGTGGAGGAGCAAGACATCATCATCACCGACTGCGACAAGGTCATCAACACCCTCAACTCGCTTGTGATTGAGATGGAGAACCGATATAAGTTACTGATGGACGCGGGGGTGCGCAACCTGGAGGACTACAACGACAAGTTCATCAAACGGCGTCTCAATCCGGCAAAGGTGGTGGGCGACTCGCTGCACCATCAGTTCCTGCCTTATATAGTCATCGTTATTGACGAGTATGGCGACTTTATCATGCAGGCGGGCAAGCAGGTCGAGACCCCTATCGCGCGTATCACCCAGAAAGCCCGCGCCGTAGGTATGCACATGATTTTGGCGACACAACGTCCGTCGGTGAATATCGTTACGGGTGTCATCAAAGCGAATATCCCTACCCGTATCGCGCTCCGCACGCAGTCCGTCATCGACTCGCGCACGGTGCTTGACGCCAAGGGCGCAGAACAACTCATCGGACGCGGCGATATGCTCTACGCGGGAAATAGCAATATCACACGTATCCAGTGTGCGTTTGTCGATACCCCCGAGGTGGACGCCATCGTTGAGCATATCAGCCAACAGCAACGCTATTTCGAGCCGTACCAGTTGCCGGAGTATGTTCCGGAGGGCGCAGAAGAGGCTTTGGCACCGGGCAGTGTGGATATGAAACGCCTTGACCCGATGTTTGCCGATGTGGCACGCTATGTGGTGGCAAAACAGGAAGGCTCCACTTCGCGCCTGCAACGCGCCTTTGAGATTGGTTACAACCGCGCCGGCAAACTATCAGACCAACTTGAGGCGGCAGGTATCGTGGGGCCCAACAAGGGTCCGAAGGGGCGCGATGTCCTGATACAGGATATGGATATGCTGGACCAGAAACTACAGGAACTCGGAGTAAACTGACAGACTTATAAAAAACCTTAATGCCGCATCGCCTTTTTTGTCCTGTCAAACAGCATAGGATATGCATAGGATACGCATAGGATAGGCTACTTTTGAAATATAAATATATGTTACAAAAACAACACATATTGACAGCCATTTTGCTATTTGTCCCTTTCCTCGGAGAAAGTTTCGGGGTGTCTGCCACCACATTGGATACTTTTCTCGCCAATCTTGAGCAGCAGACCCTACAATCTGATTTCACCATTACCGTTTCCGAAGAGGTGGCACAACCAATGAACTACCCGGGAACTATCACTATGCGCGGCAATCGCTTTTTGCTCTCTATGTTTGATACCGAGGCGGCTTACGATGGCAACACCTTATATATATATAGCGCCACCACCGACGAACTAACCCTTTCCAGCCCCACCGAGGCGGAACTGTTGGAGGCGAATCCGTTCCTATACGCAAAAGCCCTCGTGAAGGTTTGCACTGTCGGAGAGCGTCCTGCCAAAGACACTACACAAACTATCATTACGCTCACGCCTAACGACCAATCGGTTGGTATTCAGCGTTTTACACTGCGTGTGAAACGGATAGAAGAAGGCGTGTATATTCCTCTTTCGGTAGAAATAAAAGAGGGTAAGCAACTCACCACGCTCACCCTGAAACAACCACAATATATCACAACTACACCGTCATTCCGTTTAGACTACCCCAATGCCTACCGGAATGACCTGAGATAACAGATAATTCACAATTCATAATTCTTAATTCATAATTTACAACCATGCGCACTTCTTGCCTTATTATCGGTTCCGGGCCTGCGGGATATACCGCAGCCATCTATGCTTCTCGTGCTAACCTGTCTCCTGTCCTGATTGAGGGTCCGCAAGTAGGCGGACAACTGATGATTACCACCGAGGTGGAGAATTTCCCCGGCTACCCGGATGGGGTGGAGCCGTTTCAGATGATGGACGATATGCGTCGTCAGGCGGAGCGTTTCGGCACGCAGTTCGTACAAGGTATCGTTACTCGTGTGGACTTCTCCTGCGCGCCGAAGAAAGTGTGGATAGAGGGCGATGTAGAGTACGAGGCAGACACGGTGATTGTTGCCACAGGCGCGAGCGCGAAATTCTTAGGTATCGACTCCGAAGAGAAATACAAAGGACGTGGTGTCTCGGCTTGTGCTACCTGCGACGGTTTTTTCTATCGCAATAAGACGGTGGCAGTCGTGGGCGGTGGCGACACGGCTTGCGAAGAGGCGTCCTACCTCGCCGGCTTGTGCAAAAAAGTCTATATGATTGTGCGCAAACCCTATCTGCGTGCATCTGATATTATGCAAAAAAGAGTGTTCGACAATCCGAAGATTGAGGTGTTGTTTGAGCATAACACGCTTCGTCTGACCGGCGAACCCAAAGTACAAGGTGCCGACCTTATCTACCGTCAAGGGAAAGAGGACGAACAGATGCACCATATCGACATTGACGGATTCTTCCTGGCTATTGGTCATCGTCCGAACACAGACCTTTTTGCCGACTATTTAGACCTGAACGACGAGGGGTATATCATCACCGACGGCTATTCTCCACGCACCAACGTGGCGGGCGTGTTCGCCGCAGGCGATTGTGCCGACCCCCATTATCGTCAAGCCATCGTGGCGGCAGGCAGCGGGTGCAAGGCTGCCATAGAAGCCGACCGATACTTAAAATCGCTGTAATGTACTGTATATCAACCCCATTAGCGAGATAAGGGGAAAAAAAGACCATTAAACCCATAAATCTTATGCAACTATCTGAATTAAAAAACGGATTTGAGAAAATATACCGACACGCCGCAACGGACATCTTTTTCGCTCCCGGGCGTGTGAACCTGATTGGCGAACATACCGACTACAACGGGGGCTATGTCTTTCCGTGCGCATTGAGTTTCGGCACTTTCCTGCTGCTTGCGCCCAACGGGGACAATGTGTTGCGTTTCTGCTCACTTAATATCACAGACGCGTGCGGGGGAAATCCGATTACGGAAGTTCCTCTCGCTGAGGCTACCCGCCCCCTCGAAACCAAACACTGGGCGAACTACCCCTTGGGCTGTATTGCGCAGTTTGTGAAACGGGGTATCGCCTTGCCGCAAGGTTACGATTTCCTGTTCTGGGGCGATGTGCCTGCTGGCGCAGGTCTGAGCAGTAGTGCTGCCATCGAGGTGGTTACCGCGTATGCTGTCAACGAAATGCTCCACACCGGATACGACCGTACCGAGATTGCCAAAATAGGGCAACTCTCGGAACATGAGTTTGCAGGGGTGAATTGTGGTATCATGGACCAGTTTGCGTCGGCGCAAGGCAAAGCCGACTATGCCATATTCCTCAACTGCGACAGTTTGGAGTTCGACCTTGTGCCTGTCAAATTGGAGGGAATCAAGGTGGTTATCACCAATACGCACTCGCCCCACAAGTTGGATTCGGGGGCATACAACGCGCGCGTGGCACAATGCAAGACGGCGGTGGAGCAACTGAATACCGTGCGTCCGCTGAAGAACCTGGCGGAACTGACGATGGCGGAGTTTCAGAAGATAGAATCGACTATCACCGACCCCGTGGCACACCATCGCGCACGCCATGTGGTGGGTGAAGTGCAACGCACCAAAGATGCGGTGGAGGCACTGCGGCGAGGCGATATTGTGCGCTTTGGCGAACTGATGAACCAAAGCCATATCTCCCTTCGTGATGATTATGAGGTTACGGGACCGGAATTGGATACGCTGGCAGAGACCGCGTGGACGATAGATGGCGTAATCGGCAGTCGTATGACGGGCGGAGGTTTCGGCGGTTGCACGGTGTCGTTGGTGCGCGAAGAGGCAATTCCCACTTATATGGAGGTGGTGGGCAAGACCTACACCGCCAAGACGGGACTGACGGCAGACTTCTATATCGCCCAAATCGGCGATGGCGTTCACCGCGTAGAATAATACGTGGAGTAATATGCAATACATAGCATAAAAAACGCATATCCTGCATAAAAGACGGCACACGGTCCGCGTTCAGACGGTTCTCGTTGCCGTCTCGTTGCCGTCTTTTACTCTATATGTAATGCAAATGCGCAACATACAATCGGCATTGCATACGTTGCATAAAAAAGAGGACACGACTCCGCCTCTGTAAGCCTTCGTCTTGTCCTCCAATTGCCCCATATCTATTATTTTCACCGCTTGCAGAATACCCCCCTATTTTGCAAAACATATCCAATACAAATCTATAATGCACTTATTTTCCTACAATATAACCCATATCGCTATTCGTAGGAAACAAACAACCTCGGTTAGCCATTATGGAAAACCGAGGTTGCAATACAAAGTACAGACACCTATGATGGTATATCCACCATGTCATCAAACATTTTGAAAATCAAATCATTGGCCTTTCTATAGAGTTTGTATGCTTTGAGCATGTAAAATACAAGGACATTCAAGCCAGTAAACAACATTGTGCCTATTGAACCCACAAGTGTGGCAAAGACTATCCAATCGTTGCTATCCGTGCTTAAACCTCCGCCGAATGTCATCCAATAAACTACTATGCTGACACAAATTATAACAAGAATTAAAGCAAAGGATACTCCAAAGATTATTTTCTGATATTTATTCATCTGCAAGGTTGTTATTTTACCTCATTGCCAGAGATGGTATATGTCTTGCCGTTATGTTGTATCAATACTTGACCATTGCGGAAAACTTTCCGGGTTTGCACAGCAGCATTATCAGAATTTTCGTCGGACAATACATTGTCTATCGCTGTCGGAACCGTTGTACGGAAAGTTCCATTATATGTGCTGATAGGTTGTCCATTGCTACTTAGGGCAACAATAGAGTACTCATATTGTGTATTACACTCCAATCCATTGAAAGTAAACCAAAAGGCGAATTGCGTGGGCTGTCCGAAATTGTCGGGCAGCCTGTTTTATATCAGGTGGTATATTTGAGGCGGATAGCCAAATGTGATTACCAGTTAATCACAAATCCGGCGTGTACGTTGATACCTGCTTGCGCATAATACCAAGGCCAACACTCAGTGCCGTCCTGATAATAGGCACTTTCGCTACCGCCATTACTTGCATACTTTGCATTGAATATGTTGTTCAGTTGGCACAGTATGCGAATTTGTGGTACATTATTTTTACCACACCATTTATTCATCGGGAATTGGTATTGCAAGTTTACATTCGTTGTAGTGAAAGCCTTAATATAAGAGGTTTCTATATTAGATGCAGTTCCAATCTGCTCTGGATGAATAGGCTCTGTTTCTCCATACAAAGAATAGTTAGCAACAATAGTACCATTACCATGTGTATTATCCAAATACTGTTTGGATGTTATATTTGTTTGAATAGCTGCAACAAAGCCAGCAATATCAAACGTGAATAATGACATTGCGGTAATCATAGGCGCAAAAGCAATATCCGTTTCCTTGAAGGAAATTTCTTGAGTGTATTCATTTTCCGCCCAATTGGCATCGTAGCGTGTGATGACATCGGTGTAGTTGAGGATTTTATTGCGCGAGAGGACAAAGTTGCCGTCCCAACGGAACCAATCGAGAATCTTCACGCCGGCAGTAATTTCGGCACCCATACGGTAGGAATCTTTCACGTTCTTGGTGGATTGCGCACCCACATCGTTGACACGACCGGTGAGGACAAGTTGGTTGTCGTAGTCCATAAAATAGAGGTTGGCACCAATGTTGAAACGCGGGTGCGAATAGGTGTAGCCCACCTCGTAGTCGTAGAGTCGTTCGGGGTTTGGCATACCTCCGCTATATTCTTTTGTCTCTTTATCATAGACTACATTCTCCTTGAAGTTATCACGGCTTGGTTCACGATTGGCGATAGCAAACGACCCATAGAGCAGATGCCCGTGATTTTCATATGTAATTCCCGCTTTAGGATTGAAGAAATGGTAATCTATCGTTAAGGGTAATTCTTGAAGATTGGGTTTATTCCAGAACTTTTTGAATGTCTCATTATTTTGCCCCGCCATTGTATAATGAACATAACGGTATTGCAAATCAGCATACAGGCTTAATTTCTCCTGTGCGCGATGAATGACACGCCAATTCGCCTTTGCATATATATTGGCATCTGTCTTGTTTCCTGTTGCACGATAAAATTCATAATTGGGATTATTCGCCAATTTATGCTCTCGGCTTGCATCTGCGATTGCAGGGTTTGACTGGTCTAACCACAACAGATTGCCCCAATGCTGACCATAGTAGTGGTTGGCAGCACCTCCAAATTGTACATCTATTATATCCTGTACATATTTTGCACTAATGACCCCACCTGCAAAATGGTTGTTAAGATGCTTTTGATAGATGCCGTTAGGTGTATAATCATCCCCGTCTTCATTCTTGATACGCTGAAAACCAAAATAGCCAAGTGATTTCTGCTCCATCTGTTCATAGTAACCGCCACCATGTGTATAGTGAAGAGTTGCATTCAGGCTCCAATTTGGATTAAAGCGATGGTTGACAGATAATTGTGCATGCTGTTGTGCATAATTATCTGTTTGATTGTCATAGAACTTTGTTTCCTTTTTTTGTTTTCCATTCTCGTCCAATATAGGCTGTTCATTTTCATCCCAAAGCAAAACCTCATACTTCCCTGCGGGGTTGTATCTGCGGTCGGCACCATTCAGTCCGTATGCCACATCTTTGGTGACGCCGTCCCATCCCATACCGGTCTTTTCCTTACCACCGAAGAAACGCCCGATGACCTGCGTCTGCTTGCCATACCAGCCAAGGTCGCCGTAGTAGGAATAGAGGTCGGAACTTGCACGGTACAGGAAACCATCGGAATTCACCTTGCTGAAGCGCGCATTCGCACGCCAGTTGTTGGGCAGCACCACGTGTGCCGATGCCATCTCGCGGAACGTGTTGTACATACCCCCGTTGAAACTCAGCGTGTAATGACTAACAGTATCATTATCACCCGTTTGCATATTCAGCGAAGCACCAAACGACGCCGAACCGTTGGTGGACGTACCCACACCGCGCTGCACATCGATACTCGACATCGAGGCTGCCATATCCGTCATATTCACCCAGAAAACGGTCTGGCTCTCCTGGTCGTTGAGCGGCACGTCGTTGACAGTCATGTTGATACGTGTGTGGTCGGTACCGCGCACACGGAAATAGGTGTAGCCTACACCCAGACCGTCATCACTCGTTACCTGCAATGCGGGGACCGTGGAGAGCAGATAAGGCAGGTTTTGCCCCGTGTTCTCACGATTGAGTCTCTCGTTGGAGATAACCTCGTGATTGATAGTGGTTTGTTGAACTCGTTGCGCAACAACTTGCACGTCCTGCAAGTCATTCATCACAACC